>NC_002937.3:1298493-1623117 GCF_000195755.1 Nitratidesulfovibrio vulgaris str. Hildenborough
GTACGGCGTGCTTGAACACGTCGCGGCCCTGCATCCGCACGAAGTACTCCTCGCCGACGCTGTCGCCGATGGCATAGGGGTTGGCTGTGCCGCCGCCGATGGTCAGCAGGTCGCCCAACGAACCGTCGGAGGTGACGATGCTGTCTTCAAGCACGGCAGTGCCCTGTGTCGCGTCAACATCAGCCGTGACCACGGTCGCACCTGCCCCGTCGCCGAAAAGGACGCAGGTCGTGCGGTCCTTCCAGTTGCAGCGCAGGGACAGGGCTTCGGCAGCCACGAGAAGCACCCGGGATGCGGGGCGTGCGGCCACGATGCCCTGTGCCAGTTCGAGTCCGTACAGGAAGCCCGAACACGCGGCGTTGCAGTCCAGCGCCATCACCCCCGTCATACCCAGCTTGCGGGCGACGATGCAGGCGGTGTTGGGGCAGGATGCGTCGGGGGTGCAGGTGGCCACGAGGACATGGGTTATGTCTGCGGTGTCCAGTGCCGCGTCGGCAAGGGCTGCGCGGGCGGCTTCAACGGCGAGGTCGGACGTGGTCTGTCCGGGGGCCACCACATGCCGCTGGCGGATACCCGTCCGGGTGGTGATCCACTCGTCGGTGGTCTCGACCATGGACTCGATGTCGGCGTTGGTGAGGATGCGTTCGGGAGCATAAGCCCCAAAGCCCCTCAATAGGCTCGGTGAGGTCATGTCGCTTGTTCCGGAAGATGGGGGACGGTCGGTGTTTCCGTCCTGTGATGGGGGGGTTACTGCCTGACGGCCTTGCCGTAGCGGGTCAGTTCCTCGTTGGCGCAGATGGCTTGCACGACGCGTTCGTTGGTCTTCTTCTCGACGAAGGTCGCAGCCATGTTGACGGCACTCTTTATGGCCTTGGCGTTGGACTTGCCATGACAGACGATGGCGATGCTCTGAAGGCCAAGAAGCGGAGCGCCGCCGTATTCGGCATAGTCTACCACGCGGGCGAAACGCTTGAAGGCCGAACGGGCCAGCAGCGTGCCGAGCTTGGGCAGAAAGCCGGAAAGCAGTTCGCGCTTGAGTACGCGGCTCATGGACGAGCTGAGCCCCTCGCTCAACTTGAGTGCCACGTTGCCCACGAAACCGTCGCAAACCACGACGTCGACTTCACCGGTGAAGAGGTCCCTCCCCTCTACGTTGCCGACGAAGTTGATGTTCTGGGCCAGCTTGAAGAGTTCGTACGCTTCCTTGACCAGCGTGTTGCCCTTGCCCTCCTCCTCTCCGATGCTGAGAAGGCCGATGCGCGGCGTCTCGTAGCCCAGAAGGTCGCGGGCGAAGGCGTTGGCCATGAGGCCGAACTGGAAAAGGTGGTGGGGTTTGCAGTCCACGTTGGCTCCCACGTCGAGGAGTACGATGGGCTGCTTTTCGGTGGGCATGACAGAGGCGAGGGCAGGGCGTTCGACACCCGGCACGCGACCCATGATGAACATGCCGCAGGCGACGGAAGCACCGGAATGACCGGCGCTGACGATGCCGTGGGCGTGACCGTCGCGAACGAGACGGCAGACGACCTGTATGGAGGCGTCCTTCTTGCGGCGGAGAATGTCGGAGGGTTTTTCGTCCATTCCGGCGACTTCGCTGGCATGGACGACTTCCACTTCGACACCGTCGAGGGGAATCCTTGCGAGTTCCTCTTCGACCTTTTGCCTGTCTCCGACGAGCAGGACCTTGAGCCCGCGTTCCCGGGCCGCGTCAACGGCACCGGGAACAACCACGGAGGGGCCGAAATCCCCCCCCATGGCGTCCACGGCGATGATGGTGCTATTCATTGTCCTGCTTGGTCACCTGACGGCCCTTGTAGGTACCGCAGCTGGGGCAGGCACGGTGGGGAGCGGTGGGCTCGCCGCAGGCGCAGTACACGACGGCGGGCACGGCCACGCGGTCGTGGGAGCGACGCATCCCCTTGCGGGAACGGGACTTCTTGTTCTGCTGAACGGCCATGGCTATCTCCTTGCAGTCGGCCGGGGCGTACCCCGTGCCGGGTTCTAGTGCTTGTCTATCCTCACCCCGCGCAGAACAGCCAGACGGGGGTCACCCTCTTCGTGCGCACACGCACAGGGGCCCTCGTTCAGGTTCTTCCCGCAGGACGGACACAGACCCTTGCACGCGCCGCCGCACAGCGGCTTCACGGGCAGGGCCAGCAGAAATTCTTCCCAGAGCAGCCCCGAGAGGCTGATCTCGAAACCCTTGCCTTCAGGCACGGGGCGCAAAACCTCGGTGTCGACATCCGCATCGTCGTCTTCACCGGGGAAGGGCTCGAAACTTTCGAAACGATGTTCTACAGCGACAAGCGTCGGTTCGGCGCATCTGTCGCAAGGCACACTGACCTTGCCGCCGAGGGTGCCGCGCACGAGAACGCCGTCTTCCTGCGGAAGCAGGAACACAGTGGCCCGAAGAGGCTCCGCCACCTGATAGGGCAGGGAGAACTCCTTGATGGGCGCGGCCCACACCGAGGCTTCGTCGACCTCATATTCCTGTCCACCCGACGGGATGTCGTTGAGCGGAACCCAAATCTGATGCATAGCTACCTCGCGAGCAGGGTTTACTACATGCGAACCGACTCCCCTGTCAAGAAACGCCTTGTCGGGGGTTGCATTTTCCGCAGTCAGGGTATAAGACCTCTTTCTCTTGGCGGCGGGGCTACCTGTGCAGGGTTGCCGACATGCCCGCTGTCCGCCATATTACGCCATCATCCAGACATTTGCACATATATGGAGGAACGTCATGGGTAAGCAGTGCGAAGTTTGCGGCAAGAAGCCCCAGGTCGGCCACCATGTGAGCCACTCGAACATCAAGACCAAGCGTCGTTTCGAGCCCAACCTTCAGAGCGTTCGTCATCAGCTTCCTTCTGGCGAAGTGAAGACCGTGACCGTGTGCACTCGCTGCCTGCGTTCCGGTGCCGTCACCAAGCCCGTGGTTCGCAAGAGCGCCTAAATTCTCATCCGGCTCACGGATGGAAGACCCCGGTAGTCCGCTGCCGGGGTTTTTTGCATTGACGGTCGGGGCGGCGAGAGCGGCTGTTCTCTCGGGCGCTGCTCCATCCGTGATTCGCCCCCGATGACACGCCATCTCCGTTTGCCATCTGATTCCGGCGGGTTGACCACTTGCCAGCTTCACGGCAGTGTCTATTTCTTATGCGTCGCCGATATCGGGAGTCATCGCATACGTTCTTCTGACCTGAAGGGGCGATACGTCCCATGGTGAGCGGCCACCCCAACCACAGACCGCCCCGGAGGGTTCATGCTGTCGAGGCTTTTTCTGCTTTTTGCCCTTGTTCCTTTCCTTGAACTCTATCTGCTTGTTCAGGTCGGAACAGTCATAGGTGCAGCACCTACCATACTCCTAGTCATCCTCACCGCTGTAGTAGGGGCGTGGCTTGCCCGCACGCAGGGGCTTGGGGTGATGGCACGCGTGCAGAACGACCTTGCCCGCGGCATCATGCCCGGTCAGGCGCTGATCGACGGATTCTGCATCCTTCTTGCCGGTCTGCTGCTCCTCACACCGGGCTTCCTCACTGATGTCGTCGGTCTTTTGCTGCTTCTTCCGCCCTTTCGCGCGTTGCTGGCGTCGCGCCTGCAACGTCATTTCGCCGTGCGTTACGCCTCCTCGGGTACGACTGCGGAGGGGGGGCACTTCATCGTGTACGGCAGCAGCGGCCCCGCGGCCCATGAAGAACCGCGCCACGCTGTCGTCATCGACACGCAGCCCATCGATTCGTCGTCAGCCGCCACGGGACTCGCCGATGACACGAAACCCCTCGGCGATGCGCAGCCCTCTGGTGACGGACGGCCCCGTTCGTGATTCCCCCACCGCGTCCGCGGCGCGTCCGCATCGGCGGACGTCCACGAATCCGTTTGCGCCGTCGGCCCGGCGGTGCGTCTCCCTGGTGGCGCGACATCACCTGCGCTGTTCCGGGGGGCGGCGAGACGTCACCTGTCGCACCGCACCGTCTCGTCCAGTGGCGCCTCGTCCTCTCCTCGAAACGCATTCCTTTCCGGCAGGTGCAGCGCGGGTCGCGTGTCGGGCTCTATGTGCCCATCGTTCTTGAACGTATGGCCCGCCAGGAGATAGCGGCCTATGAGCTTGAGGGCGTGCGTCCCAGCGTAGAGCGTCGGCCCGTCTCCTTTTCCAATGCCCACGTCACGTTGATGGTGCTTCTCCTGCTCGTACTCTGGCATGGAGTGCGGATGGGCTGGTGGAAGCTTTTCGGGCTTGCGACAGTCCCCGCCCCGGATGCGTGGTCATCCATGGGGGCGCTGGATGTCTACCGGGTCATCGAGAGGGGGGAGTGGTTCCGTGCCGTGACGGCGCTCACACTTCATGCCGATAGCCCGCATCTTTTCTCCAACATCCTTTTCGGGGGGGCGTTTCTCGTTCCCCTGTGCCGCAGGACTGGGGCCGGACTCGGCTTCATGCTCACCCTGTGCGCGGGTGCGCTTGGTAACGTTCTGAACGCTGTCGCCCGTCCTCTTTCATATGTCAGCCTGGGGTCGTCGACTGCCATGTTCGGGGCGGTGGGTGTACTTTCAGGTCTTCTGGCTTTCGAGGACGGGGGGCGTGGGTGGCGACGCATGTTCGTGCCTCTTGCGGCGGGTGTCGCCGTGCTGGGTATGCTTGGCACCGAGGGCGAGAATACCGACGTAGGGGCGCATCTCTTCGGGTTGCTGGCGGGATGTGTCGTGGGTGCAACAGCGCAGTTGCGGCTCAACCGGGTTGGCTTGCCGGGATTCGTCGGGCAGGTTGTTCTGGGCGCGCTCGCTCTAGTTCTTTGCGGTCTGTGCTGGTGGCTGGCGTTCGTCGCCAGAGGCTGATGGCCAGTACGCCTGTCGTCGAGGTCGCGCCGCGCGGGTATGAGCGACGAGGATGCCAGCCGCCTCCGGCAGTGCTCTACGGCCGTCCGCTTTCGCCTTGTATGGCGCACACGTTCTCTCGGTCGCCTGTCCTGTGGTTTCGTTGCCTCATGCGGAGGGATGCCTCCGAATGCATCGCCGTACCTGCCTCATTCCGTTGCCTTCGATGACGCCACCGCATCGCAGTCGACTTCCGTATCTCTACACCGGCATGTGGGCATCATGTGCTGCTGGCTTCCCCCGCCGATGACGGGGGGGCACCGCCGAAGAGGCTGGCTGTCTTGCCAATGGAAAAGGCCCACGGGGACTACCCGTGGGCCTTTTGGCTTTCCATCCTGTGGTCGTACTACTCGGGAGCGCCGGGTGCTGTCGCGTCGTTCCCGGTCTGTTGCGGGGCGACAGGCTGTGGTGCCGGCATGGCGGGCAGTGCGGGCTGGTCCTGGGCGGCCGCGTCGGGGGCGGTTATGGCCTCGGGCTGCGGTGCGGGTGCCACATCTGTGGGGGCGGGCGATGCCGAGGGCGTGGCGGGAGTCTCCACGGCAGGCGATGCGGGGGCTTCAACCGGCACAGCGGGGGCGGGTGCTGCGTCGGGTACTGCATGGCCCTCTGTGCCCGCAGCCGCCGGGGTTTCCACGGTCGGGACGGGCGCGCCCTCCGGCGTCGCAGCAGCGGCATCGGGGGCGGCCGATTCGGTGACCACGACCACGAATTGCCTGTCGACGATCCACTGGCGCTGTATCTCGCGGGCGGAGGCAGGGCGGTTCGGCCACTGTTCCCAGTCGTCAAGACGCATGGCGATGACAGCGCGCGGGTGCGCGCTCAGTGCGGCGTCGAGAAGGGCCCAGTCACGCTGGGTTATCTCCTCAAGCTGTGTCCCGGCGTAGAACGTGTAGGTTCCGGGGTACACGCGGTAACTCAACGGGTGATAGCCCTCTTTCGCATGGGCACCGATGATTTCGGCCTGTGCCTTGGGGCTCATGACCGGGTCGAGGGAAGGGGCCGTGTAGAGTGCCATGGGCTGGACGAACACGGTGGTGAACAGCACCAGCGTGAGCAGGGCCCCGCGAGGCTGGCTACGGTCGGTGGCTTTGAACAGGAGCAGGGCGAAGATGAGACACACACCACCGAGCACCGGGGCACCCGCGACGATGTCGAGCAATGCCAGCGCCTGCGGAGGCAGGGCATCGCGCACCGAACCGGGCAGCAGCGGCAGGGCTGCCACGGCGCCGAGACCGACGGCGAGAATGAAGAGCAGCAGGCTCACCAGAAGGTAGAAGACCCTGCTGTTCGTTGCCGGAAGCCGCAGCAGGCAACGTGCGGTGATGATGGCGAGGATGGGGAAGAGCGGCAGCAGGTAGATGACGATCTTGATGCTGACAGCCGAAAGCAGGGCCACACCGCTGAGCAGGCTTATCCAGAGGTAGGCGGTTCCCAGTCCTTCGGGTTTGCGGGTGTCGAGGGCGTCCCGGACGGGGTTGCGCAGGACGCGTCCCCACGGTGCCGTGAGCAGCAGCAGCGTCCACGGAAGCCACGCGGCGGGGAAGGTGGCGAGGTAGTGCCACCATGGCTGTGCGTGATGCCATGTGGCAGTGGCGCGCTTGACGATCTGGTCCTGGAAGATGTTGCGCAGGTACTCGCTTTCACCTGTCATCCACGCCGCAGCCACCCAGCCGAGGAGGATGACCAGCATCACGGCGAAACCAGCAACGGCGTCACGGTTGTGCAGACGTCGCACCTTGCCCTGCCAGAGGACGAAGAGCACACTCGAGAGCACGGGGAACGCAAGGCCGAGCGGCCCCTTGATGAGAGTCGCCACGGCGGCGAGGGCATAGCCTGCGATGAGCCATGCCGGAGCACTTTCGCGACGCCAGCCCTTGTACATGCAAAGGTGGCTGAGGGTGATGACGGCGGTGAAGAGCAGGTCCATGCGGGCGTAGTGTGTCACGCCAAGAAAGTAGAAGCCCGAAAGCAGGATGAGGCCTGCGGCAAGTCCCGTGGCCTTGTCGTTGCCGGTGGCACGGGCGAGGGCATAGGTCGCCCACAGGACGGCAAGCCCGGATACGGCAGCCCCCAGCAGAAAGAGCATGGGCGGCCGGACACCGGGAATCATGTCCAGTGCAGCAAGAAACCAGAAGTATACCGGAGGCTTGTCAGGGTATGGCACGCCATTGAGCTGGAGCACGAGCCACTTACCGGCGTCGATGACGTTCTGGTAAACGTCGGCGTGGCGCACTTCATCCGAGAACCAGAGCGCGCGGGCATCGAAGCCGCCCATGGTCTGCAGCACCAGCAGAATGGTGAGGGGAAGCAGGGGGAATATGGCGAGCAGGTCGAATGCTCGTGCTGCCATGCTGCGTTGCGGAGTGCCGGAAGCTGTAGCTGTCGCCTGCGAGGCCTTCTGCGTGGTCGCACCGGGGGTGTCGGTCGTTCCGGAAGGTGCGGCGGTTGCGTTGCTGCCGGAAGAGGCAACCCCCTTGCTTTCGGAGGTCGTGCCCAGCGTGGCTGACGCGGGTTCGTTCATGTCCTGCTGTTCGCTCATGAAGGAGTCCTGTCGGCTAGACGGTGTATGATCCATGCGGCCACGCTGCCCAGCAGCAGACCGGCGAAGACATCGGTGATATGGTGCATACCAAGGTAGATTCGTGAATAGCCCACGATGCCCATGTATATGCCGAGAGCCAGTGTGGGGAGCAGGGCCTTGCACCGCCATGCGAGGGGAACGACCGCGCCCACGATCTCTGTGGTGTGCCCCGATGGAAAGGAGTTGTAAACCCCTTTGAAGCTGAAGGGGATAGCGGGGCCTTCGGTGCCGGGTCTTGGCATGCCGAAACCTATCTTGAGGATGCGTACGGCGAGGAACGACACCAGCAGCTGCACGACGATGTAAACGGCCACAAAGCGCATGTCATGCCTGTCTCCGCGCTTGCGCGCCCTGAAGAAGATGGCACCGTAGACCAGATACAGCAGCGGGTTGCCGAAGTCGGTGATGACCTGCATGCACGCCGTCAGTGCAGGATGCGCCTGCCGGTACTGTCGGAAAAAGTTGACGACCTCGTCACCTGTTCCGATGGAGACGGCTGTTGCCAGTAGCGCCATGACCAGGGGCAGGGTGGCAAGTATGTAGGCGGGAAGAATGGTGGGGCGTGACATCCGGCGGACTATAGGGACAAACGAGGCGGAAGAAAAGAGCATAGCAGACGGTGCGAAGACCGGGTTGCATGGGGGCGAGACCGTATGGCGATACCCTGCCTGATGCTAGGACTGCCCGCCTGATGCTTGGACTTCCGGTCTGATGCTAGGACTGCCCGCCTGAAGCGGGTACATCCGGCATGGTGATGGCACATCCGGCATGGTGATGGCACATCCGGCATCATGTCCCGATGGCGGCGACGCCGGGTGGCATTGCGGGCTGAAGTATGGCATTGACATCGACTTGACGCATCGTGCGGGGCACACTAGAGCATAGCGGCACTCGCTCATCCTGTTTTCACCGACCGGCCCCGGTAGAAGTCCCTCGCGCTGCTGCGCGGGTGCTTCTTCTGTGTCCTGCCCGGAGAGACGACGTGAGGGCGGGGACGGGGCCTTCCCCTCAGTGCCTATCGTGGGCCGTCCGGCTTTGCCGATGACCCGTGTTCCGACCGTTCAGGTCGGGTCTTACGAAATATCTTCGGGGGGGCGTCATCCAGACGCTGGCAAATCCCCCGCTTTGCGGGCGTTCATGCCCCGTCAGCCGGTCATGGCCCTGCCGTACCGGATGAGTGCCCCCTGCGGCACCGGGGTGGCAGTGGACGTCGAAACAGCACGGCTGAGGCCGTGACAAGGTATCCATGTCTTCCAAGTTCCCTTCATCTTTCGCGGAAGTCCGCGCGCGTTGGCGCGAACCGGGCGGGTATCGCGAGGTCCTGCACATCGGCCTGCCACTGGTGGCGGGTATGGCCTCCACGACGGTGATGCAGTTCACCGACCGTCTGTTCCTGAGTCATTATTCCGTCGAATCCATTGCCGCGGCGTTGCCCGCCGGACTGGCTTCGCTGCTTCTGCTGCTCACCTGCATGGGTGTGACCGGCTATGCCAGCGTGTTCATCGCCCAGTACATCGGTGCCGGGCAGCCGCACCGGGTCGGCGGAGTCCTCTGGCAATCGCTCATCGCCAGTCTTGTGTTCGGAGGTCTGCTGGCCATGACAAGCCTGCTGGCAGAGCCCATTTTCTCGCTGGCCGGACACGCGCCCGAGTTGCAGCGCCTTGAGGAGACCTATTTCATCATCCTCCAGCTTGGCAGTGTGCTGTCGCTGGTCGGCAACAGTCTCGGAACCTTCTTTTCGGGCAGGGGACGCACCCGGCCCGTCATGCTGGCCAACATCGCGGCAGCGGTGGTGAACGTGCCGCTGGACTACGTGCTCATCAACGGAGTGTGGTTCTTTCCGGAGATGGGTATCGCAGGGGCTGCCGTGGCCACGGTCATGGGGTGGGGCGTGACGGCCGTGCTGCTTGCCATCGCCGTGTTCAACCGCGACCATGAAACCCGGTTCGGGGTGCGCAGCCAGTGGCGTTTCGATGCAGTCATGATGCGCAGGCTCATGCGCTATGGCTTGCCCAGCGGCGTCAACTTCTTCATGGAACTGTTCGCGGTGACGTGGTTCGTCTTCGTCGTGGGCACGCTTGGCGAGGTGGCGCTGGCGGCGACGAACATCGCCTTCTCCATCAACTCCGTCGCATTCCTGCCCACGGTGGGATTGAACATCGCGGTGGGTACGATGGTGGGGCAGGCCATGGGGCGCGGCGACCCGGATGGCGCGGCCCGTGCCACGGGCAGTACCCTGCATGTGGCCATGGCGTGGATGACGGCACTGGCTCTGGTCTTCGTTCTTCTGCCGGGGCCGCTGGTCGACCTCTTCAGGCCGGACAACCTCACGCCTGCGGCCTATGCCGACATCCGGGAGACCACGGCGAGGCTGCTTGCCTACGTCGCCTTCTACTGCCTGTTCGACAGCCTCACCATCATCTTCTGCGGAGCACTCAAGGGGGCCGGAGATACGGCTTTCGTCATGTGGAACATGACGGTGGGGTGCATCTTCGTGCTCATCATCCCGGCGTATGCGTTGCGCGCCCTCGGCTGGTGGAGTCTCGATTCGCTGTGGCTGGTGTTCTCGGTGTATGTCTCGGTACTGGCGGTGGCGTCGTATGTCCGCTTTCGCCTGGGCAGGTGGCGGAAGCTGCGCCTTGTCCATCCCGCCTGACGATCCATCGAGGTCTGATTGTACAAGGGGAGTGCGCCTTCGGGCACACTCCCCTTGTTGATGGCAACGTGCTGTTGCGGGTTGGCGAAAGCCGGCAAAGGATGCTGGCGTATGAAACAGGAGGCGGAGGCTGCATTTGGTCTGCGTGCTCTTGGGGCAACCCCTTGCCGCGACATTGTGCCCCGTCTCGTCCCGTGACGCACCATTGCGCACTCTCGGGAAGAACATGCTCCAACACCTGACGGCAGCCGCATCCTGCGATGGGGCATGCCTGCAGGCTGTCACGTCAACCGGAATGTCTCGACTCCGGCTGCACGCCCTGCGAGGCGTTCAGGCTAGCCTGTCCTCTACGGAAGCCATCTTCTGTGAAAGCCTGCCGTCTCCACCACGGCGTGCGTCGATTTTGAGGGTCATGTACAGGCGGTCGGAGTCCTTCTCGAGGGTGCGGTAGCATCGGTCGACGACGCGCATGACCGCCTCCCATTCGCCTTCGACGCATGTGCCCATGGGGCCGAAACTGTGCGGCAGGCCGCTTGCCCGGATGACGGAAACGGCCTTAGCCACCCATTCACTGACACTGCCGCCCTTGTCCATGGGGAAAATGGCGATCTCGGCGATGACACCCATCATTTCATTCGTCCTCTCGTCTGTAGTCATGTGGTGCCGGAGTCAGGCTGCCACCGTCAGCGCAGTAGAATCACCCTGCATTGCCGGGCTGCCATGGGAATCTGCATATCCGTTCCCATCGACGTGAAGGTCTCGTCGAGCATGTCCTTGCCACGGGTACCGGCATCCAGGTTCCATGTCCTTTCCAGCCTGATGTGCTCTGTCGTCGGCGTCGCGGCGAAGTTGGCGATGGTGAGGATGTGCCCGCGGTCGCCGGGCAGACGGGTGAGCAGGGCGACCGAGCCTTCACCCCGGGTGGCGGGACGCGCGACGACGATGCCCTGCGCCACACCAGTGGCAGTCCGCAACGACGCAAGACGTGCCATGCCGGATACGAACGACCCTTCGATGCCTTTCTGCACCACCACAGGGGGATAGGCCGCAGGGGCGCGTGGAACGCCGCCACGCGTGATGGCAAGTCCTGATATGGGAGGCATGGGCGACCATGCCCCTCTGGCTGCCTGTTCCTTGCGCCATGATTCCGGGCGCAGTGCCACATGTTCCCACGTCAGCGGCAACGTGCCCGCGAGGTTGTCGGCGGGCAGCATGAACAGTCCGGGTTGCGCCGCCTTGAATGCGGCCAGAAACAGGTGATTGCGGACGATGGCGACGACGTTCTCATCCGCAGCAGCCTGGGCGGGCGTGAACCCTGCGGCGATGGCAGAGAGTGTGGTGGCGTTGACATAGAGCACATCCCCTATGAAGGGTGCCTGTTCACCCCATGCCCCGATGCGGCGATGCGCCCCCGCCACCATGTGCGCCTGAAGCACGGCCCCCGGAAGCCCGCCGGGCGAGAGGGGGCGGTGTCCCGCCGCCATCATCTGTGGCAGGGAATAGTCGATGCCATCCGCCGAGGGGAGTGTGTTCACGAAGCGTCTGAATTCGAGGCCGGACTCGAGGGCACTGTCGATGCAGTCGCGCAGGGCCGAGGCGTCTTCGGTCAGCAGGGCGTGTTCCACCGTCGTGGTGGTGACGGGCGAGGTGGCAAAGTCAGGGCCGTCGGGCATGATGTCCTGAAGGTCGGCGAAGGGCAGCACGTCGCGCATCCATGTCCATCCGCCGTAACGCCTCACTTCGCGACCCAGACTGCGTGCCGCCTCGGGCAGGGGGGCTGTCGACACGGTCGCGCCTCCTGCCTCTTGTCCTGCCAGTGGTGCGATTTCGAGCCCCACAAGCGGGAGACGGCGCAACCCCACCTGCCTGATGGCACTGGCGGAGAGGGTGCGGCGGGCTGTCGCGCTGGGGTCGTTCCAGTTGAGGACGGGGCGTCCTGGTTTCTGGTGGAAGCGGTAGACCCACCGTCTGAGGGTGCCGTCCGCCCCGCGTACCTCTCCCGTGGAGGCCCATCCTCCCGTGGCGGCCCACACCAGCGCGTCGCGGGCGAGTCGTGCGGGCAGGATGCCACGTTCGACAAGGGCAGAGGTCTGTGACGCATCAAGGGCTACGCCCCGCCATTCGCCTTCGGGCGGAGGCAGCAGCCCCCACAGGTCGCGGGGTATCTCTATGGCGCAATACAGTCCGGGGTAGTCTCGCACGCCACGTGCCGCGAGAAAGAAGTCGGGACCGAGGCCCGTTGCAGCCGGCACGAGGTCGGAGGCGAGAAGGGTGCGTGACTTCGATGCCGTATGGGCGAGACGCGAGAAATCCTCTTCCGTTCCCACATCTTCGGCGAATCCGTGTCCGGTGATGTCGTTGCCCGTGGTGGTGGCGGCACGGTCATAGCCCCACACGGCGCCCGCCTCGGCTGCCGCGCGAAGGTAGACACCGCGGATGCCGCATGCCCGTAGCGCTTCGAAGACCGGAGGTTGCGCCAGTTCTTCCAGCGCAGAGCGTTTGCCGCCCGTGAGCAGAAGACGGGGTTCCACCGACAGCCACATGTCGGCTTCGGTCAGAAGCAGTGACGGGACAGGGGGGCTGCCGGGCGCGCGCCAGCCTATCTCGCTGCCTGAGACCACGACAGCGGCTTCAGGGGCGGCCCCCAGCAGGGATTGTCGTTCAAGCCACTGGAGAAAACCGGGGTCGGCCCTGCCGAGAGTCCCCGACCCGCCGGAGAGGACGGGCTGGTCCTTTCGGGGGGCCTGTCCGGCACAGCCGGCGAGGGACAGGGAAAGAAGCACGAGCGAAAGCACGAACAGGGGTGTGAGCCGTAGTGCGAGCAGCGGTTCAGGCAGGCGCGCGGGGGACAGTATCGGATGTGGTGGGCGTAACGGCATGGGTCCTCCATCTCGCGCAACCTACTCTTACGCCTTCAATCCTGTAAAGGGGTGGTCTTCCAGATGTTGTTCAAACGCACAGTAGAGGGCTTGGAGAGAACGCCCGCTTGGGGTAGAGAAGTCGCGGAGTCACGACTCCGAAGCGATATCTCACCCGGAGGAAGCAATGGCCTTTTTCGAAGTCGATGCGCAGCGTTGCAAGCGCGACGACATTTGCATAGCCGAATGTCCCATCCACATCATCATCTCCGACCGGGACAGCGGCGTTCCCAAAATGCGTGACGGGGCCGAATCGGTCTGCATCCGTTGCGGGCATTGCGTCGCCGTCTGCCCCCACGGTGCCGTGCGTATTGAAGACATGCCCATAGAGGCGTTCACGCCGGTGGACAAGAGCCTCGCCATCGACGCGCGTCAGGCCGAACAGTTCCTGCGCGGCAGGCGCTCCATCAGGACCTTTCGCGATACGCCTGTTCCCCACGACCAGCTTGCCCAGATCATGGAGACCGTACGATGGGCTCCCAGTGCGAGCCATAAACAGCCGGTACACTGGGTGATGGTGGAGACGCCTTCAGCCGTGCGCGAGATGGCGGAACTGGTGGTGGACTGGATGACCGAGGTGCGTAAGGAGAACCCCGAGCTCGCCCGACGCTTCAATGTGGCGGGCCTCATCGCCGGTTGGCGCAAGGGGCAGGACCTCATCCTTCGAGGTGCGCCACACCTTGCTGTCGCGTGGACGGAACCCGCGGCCACATGGCCCGAGGTGGACTGTGCGGTGGCCCTCACCTATCTTGAACTGGCTGCCCATGCCCATGGTGTGGGCTGTTGCTGGGCGGGGTACTTCACCTATGCGGCCAATGCCTACGGCCCGTTGCGCGAAGCCCTCGGCCTGCCACAGGATGCGCGGGTCTGCGGTGGTCAGATGATGGGCTACGCGCGCTTCCGTTATCGCCGCTTGCCGTGGCGCAAGCCACTTGCCATCGACTGGAAGTGACAGAAGGGGACTTCCCGGTCCCGTCTGCATGTCGCAACGGCAAGCAACCCGCGGGGCGTATGTGCAGAAGGGACAGCCCCGACTACTGTGCCAGTGTCCACGCTTTGCCGTCCGCCATATCAGTGCCGAAGACGGCACAACCTGCGCGGCATGGCATGTCTTCACCCCGGAGGGGCATAGCCCCGGCTTCGCAACGCTGATAGACCGATGCAGGGAGATTTCATGAGCCGCGAACGTTTCGATACGACTGGATTCATGCAGCAACGTGCCGATGTGGCTGACGCCGAACGTACCATGGTGTTCGGCCCCGGAGGACGGGGGACTACGGCTGCGCCTGTTGCGCGGCTGGTGGTGCTGGGGATGCGTGAACAAGGGACGGAAGCCCTTGCAAGCCTTGCCGCATCCCGTCTGGGCCTTGAAGCACGCATCCTTGCCGAGACCGCCGCCTCGCAAGACGTCATCGACGCGTGTTCCGGCGAAGGGTTCGTCCTTGTGCCGCCCCTGACCTCGCTACGTGATGCGTCCGTGTGCGCTGCGTTGCGTGCCTGCAAGGTCTTTCATCTCATGGTCAATCCTGCACGCATCGCCGCGTCCAAGGGGCTTTCGGGCGAGTCGGCCGAAGCCTTCTGCCGCGAGGCCATGGAACTTGATGCGCTGGGGATGTGCGTGATGCAGCACCCCATTGCCGACGGCAAGACCCCCGACGAGATGCTTGAGAACGTGCTGGAGAGTCTGGGCATCATGTCCTGACGACGAGGCGTGCCGTCCTTCCGGGCACGCGCACTGAACGCTGCATCAAGACTGCGAAATGTCTGTATGATGAAAGGCCGGGGCAACCACCCCGGCCTTTTCGTGTCGTCGCGGGGCGCACGCAGCGTGCGACGTTCTGTGCACTGATGCGAGGGCGTGCGCTGGCGTCAGATGTCGTAGCCCATGCGAAGGTAGTTGCGGTAGAGGCGACGGCTGATGCGTGTGCAGTCGTCGAAGTCGGCCGTCAATTCCAGACCGGGGATGAGGGCCTTGACCACCGGCAGACCCAGGTCTGCACGGGTGAGTTCGACATAGACGGGGTGGTGCCCCGTCGATGCCAGCGTCTCTTCGAGCAGGGCGAGATTGCGTTCCGGTGACTCCAGCGTGAATGAGGGCAGGTCTTCAAGCTTGCGTTCGGGCAGTCCGCGAAGCCCCGGCCCCGAAGCCCCGCCTCGGGGGTATGGGTAGGGGGTCTCGGTGAGTGCCGAGATGGCGGCGCGCCTGCCATCGAGCCCCGCACCGGTACCGCGGGCCAGTTTGCCTCGGCTGCTCATGACGAAGCAGGTGTAGCAGGGGATGCCCCATTCCGTGGTCATGTCCTGCATCTGTATCTGGATGCCTCGTGCCGCATAGTCTTCGAGCAGTGACCTCAGAAGCGGGTCGTCGGTGGCGGGCCGGAAGCAGCGTGCACGGTCGTAGGGGGTGGTCGCCTCCGCGTCACGTTCGAGAATCTCGGTGAGTGCCGCGACCTTCGCCTCGGCAAGGGTGTTGCCCGAAGCCAGCCCCGTGGAACTGGACGAGGTGAACAGGGCCACCTCGTCGAGGTTGCAGAACAGGTACACCATCTGGGCGGGCACCAGTGTGGGAGCATTCCCGTTGGCTTCGCTCGCGTGTCCTGTCAGCCAGTGGATGGGCTGGTCGCGATAGGGCACTTCAAGAGGGATGGCGTTGGGGTCGAGCACGGCAAGACCTTCGGCCACAAGTTCGGAGTAGCGTGCCTTGCGGAGGGGCTGCTGACGTGTGAGGCCCAGTATCCCCTCGGGGCCCACATTGGCGTATGAGCTTGCGCGTTCGACCATCTCCATGGCGTACGAGGCCCGCGCGTCGGCAAGCGAAAGGCCGCGACCGTAGGTCGTAGCCTCGCCCCGCAGCGTGTAGGCGAGGCCGCCATTGCGTACCCCCAGGTCGAGACGCCAGCGCCTGAGCAGGGCGATGGGGCTCAACGACGCTTCGTGGCGCATCTCGACACCGGCGATGATGTCGTTCTCGACCAGCACCTCAAGGGCCTTCTGGGCTGTCTCATGGGCAGGCGGGCGTGACCATGGGGTCCCGGGGGCTGCTGCCAGCCGGGCATGGACTGCGGTGATGGGCGGGTCGGGCCGCGTCGCGGGCTCTTCATCGGCGTAGAGAGGCGCGAGGTCGTTGTCCTCCGGGTGGGGCAGCATCCTGTGATTCTGGATGTTGTCGGAGAAGAGACGGCACCACGCCTGATGCAGTTCCCTGTCGGGGAGTGCCGCCCATCCGATGTACGGAAGCGGGGTGTAGGCGCCCAATCGTTCGGCGATGGCGGCAGGTGAGGCCTCTGACGTGGTGGGCAACCCCTCCAGAATCTCCGTGAGGGTTGCCCGCAGGGGCGAACCTTCGGGGGCGAGGGCGCAGAGTTCGCAGAAGAGAGCCTCAAGAACAGGAGACGCCTGAAGCGTTGGACCGAGCTTCGCCAGTTCCTCGGGGCTCATCTCGCCCAGTCGGCGCAGCAGGTGCCTGTGCATGAAGTCGTCCATGGGGTGGACGGCGAGCCATGCAAGCGCCTGCTCCATGGTCATGTCCTGCGGCGGTTCGCACGAGAAGTAGCCCGTGGTGGCTTCGGTTCCGGTGTGGGTGTAGCTGTAGGCCAGCGGTGATGTCGGTCGTGTGGATGCTGACATGTTGCCTCCGGTCGTGTGTCGTCCGCGAGGCATAGCGCATGGAAGCTCTCTTGAAAACTGCGGAGTGGCTGCCACACCCGCAGAAGGTGCGGCTGCATGAATGGACCCGCCCGAGAACGGCGGCAGAAAGGGGGAGCCGTTCTCGGGCGGGTGTTCCGGGGGCTGTGTCGGCGATGTTCCGGGCCAGCGGCCCTTGCATCGTGATTCCTGTCTACACGTTGCCGGGGTCGTATGACAGTGGGCACATCCCGTAAATCGCGAGTAGTGGCACGGGTAGGATATGCCGTAGAAGGGGGGCGGACTTCCGGGGGGCGCTTCTCCTCCGGAGGGGCTGGTGGGCCTTCAGGCGTGCGTCTCGGTGTAAGCGCGGCGGGGCGGCACTGGTAGAGCCCCTTCGGGCAGTAACCGACCTGACGCCCTCTTGGTATCCGGTGCTCATCGAAGTGTGGATTGCCCCTGCATCGGGCATGGCGTATGGGTCATGCGGCGGTGTGGGGCGTTATCGAAGTTCACCCTGCAGGAGAGAGTATGCCGTTGTTCGGAGCCCACATGTCCGCCGCTGGCGGAGTATCCAACGCCATTCGCGATATCGTCGAGATTGGCGGCGAAGTGCTGCAACTGTTCACTGCCAATCAGCGGCAGTGGACGCCCAAGGCCCCGTCAGAGGCTGACGTCGAGGCGTTCGGGCGCCGTCGTGCGGCGTTCGGGGGGCCGGTGTTCTCCCATGCCTCGTACCTCATCAACATCGCCAACGGGGATGGGGCGGCATCGGCGAAGGCGGTGGAGGCCCTTGTGCGCGAGTTCGAGCGTTGTACCGCCCTCGGCGTGGATGCGGTGGTGCTCCATCCCGGTGCGCACCTCGGGGCAGGCCGGGGTACGGGCATCCTGCGGGCCGCCCGGAACATTGATGAGGTGTTCGACAGGTGCGGGGGGCAGACGCCTGTACTGCTGCTGGAGAACACCGCAGGGCAGGGTACCTGTCTCGGAGGTGATCTGAACGACCTTGCGGAGATCATCGACGCCTCGCGCCATGCCTCACAGCTTGGAGTCTGCCTCGATACGGCCCATGCCTTCGGTGCAGGCTATGCCCTGCATACCGATGAGGGCTACCGTCGTTGCATGGAGGACATCGAACACGGCCCCGGGCTGGCGGCCGTGCGCCTGTTTCATGTGAACGACAGCCTTGTGCCGTGTGGAAGCCGCAAGGACAGGCATACGCATATCGGCGAGGGGCAACTGGGTGAGGCCGCCTTTGTCCGCCTCCTGAACGACCCGGTCTTTGCGATGCACCCCATGGTTCTTGAGACACCCAAAGAGGACGGCCATGCCGCGGACAGGCGTAATCTTGCCACGCTTCGTCGGCTTGCCAGAAGTTGATGGGGCTTGATGATGGGGCGTAGGGCGTAGCCTCGTTCGAAAGCCTGCCGCAATCATCCCGCCATCGTCAGAGTGGTGCGGGAGAGGTGGCTGTTTCGGCGCTGCAACGACCCGCCGAGAGTCCTTATCCCGGCTTGAAGCGCTGGCCTCGAAGACATGAACCGCCTGCTCATGGAGGGAGTCGGCAGTCCTGCGATAGGCAAGGATGGCCGACAGACAATCCCCTGCTGGCGCTACGGACCTATCGGCACAGACGTCAGAACAACGTGGGCATTGGCGGCAGCATAGGGCGTGCCTCGCACGTTCACGGCCCCCCCGTGGGGGCATGTCTGATGATGACGTCCGGTGATGGCGTCGGGCGATGGCTTTGCCGGTAACTTCTGATGATGCCCCTGCTGATGTCCTTTGGCGATGGCCTAGGGTGGTGCCATCTGCCGAGGTTGCCCGTCGAGGTAAGCCGTCATGCCCCGTGGCCTCAGCCGCGCGTCACTGGCGGGGCGTGGGGTCGTGCTGCCTCGACAGCTTGGCACGCAGGTAGGCACCAAGGGCGTTGCCCGTCGCATCGGCGTCTGCCATGCGTACGCCGAGGGCTGCGAGGTCCTCGGCTACCTGCTTCTCCATTCGTTCCGACTCCATGAACATCACGTAGACGAGGGCTATGGTGGCGTCGTTGTCTGCGCTGCCGTCACACAGCGACGCAAGCTGCGTGCGTTCGACCGTCTCAAGAAGCCTGTCTGCGAAGAGTGTTGCCCACTTCTCATACAGGCTGTAGGGCAACTCCGGGACAAGGGTGGCGACCTTGTCGGCACTTTGCCCGTCGATGGTGGGCAGGGTCACCTCCATGAATTCTTGCAGGGCTTCCTGCCGCCGTGCGGGGTCTTCGTCGAATCGTCTGAGTACGGTCGATGCGAGGTGCGCGTGCAGGGTCTTGTCATCCATGATGTTCTCCTGTGCTTGGCGGGGGAAGGTACTGTAAGGCTGCACCGGAGGCAATACTTGATGAAGGCACGATGTGCGCGCTGGCGCTGGTCGTTCGCTGGAAGTGACCCGCCATGGGTATCCGTGCGCAGCATGACTTGGCCACGTCGCGGGGCGTGTGTCATGCCGGTGTAGGGTGATTTAAAGGACATGCTGGAACCGGGAGTGTCCGTGGCAGGCGGTCGTGCGGCCAAGGTCTGTCGCATGTTCCATGCGCGGGGGGGCAATGAAAAAAGGGGGCTGATGCCCCCTTTCCGGTTGTGATGACGGTTTTGTAAAACGTCTAGATCGCCTTTTTCGCAGCTGCGATGGCTCCAGCATAGTCAGGTTCGGTCGTCACTTCGGGCACTATCTGGGCATGCGTTATCGTGCCGTTGCGGTCGACGACGAAGACGGCACGGGTAAGCAGACGCAGTTCCTTTATGACCACGCCATAGGCCATGCCGAACGAAAGGTCCTTGTGGTCGGAGAGTGTTTCGACCGCCTGCACTCCTGCGGCACCGCACCAGCGGGCCTGCGCGAAGGGCAGGTCGCAGCTGACGGTGAGTATCTTCACGTCTTCTCCGAGGTTTGCCGCCTCCTGATTGAACCGGCGCGTCTCCATGTCGCATACGCCCGTGTCAAGTGAGGGTACGGCGCTTATGATGACCACCTTGCCCTTGTAGTCGCCGAGGGTGCGGGGAGAAAGGTCGTTGGCAAGCACGTTGAATGAGGGGGCCTTGTCGCCCACGCCAGCGGGCGTACCGAGAAGAGTGAGACCGTTGCCCTTGAAAGTGATGATGCCAGTACGTTCTGTGGTCATGTATGTTTCTCCGATGGATGAGGATTGTCGAGAATGAATGCTGATAACACGGCTTTCGTCCCTTGTGAACCTGTCGGCGCTATTTTTGTGGTTGTTTTAAAAACATGCCAATTTACAATTTTATTCTTTTTGAACTTTATAAAACGACAAAAATGCAAAAAACATAAAAAACAATAAAAACATAACCATCTGAAATTGTTGAACGCATGTTGTCTGGCGCAGTTGGCACGCGACTTGCCTTATGACAGGTGTGTGCAACGCAGGATGGGCCAGCGTTGCGAAAACACCTTCGAGGAGGTCTTATGAACGCGGCCGATACCGCCTTCATCCTTATCTGCGCGGCACTGGTGATGTTGATGACTCCCGGCCTCGCCCTGTTCTATGGCGGCCTCGTCAGGGCCAAGAACGTGCTCTCGACAACCATGCACAGTTTCGTTCTCGTGGGCGTGGCCTCGGTGGTGTGGGCCATCATCGGGTATACACTCGCCTTCGGGCCGGATGTGGCAGGTGTCATCGGAGGACTCGACCACCTGTTCCTCAAAGGTGTGGGCATGGAACCTTCAGAGGCTGCCAAGACCATACCGCATCTCGCGTTCATGGTGTTCCAGTGCATGTTCGCGGTCATCACGCCCGCGCTCATCTCGGGTGCCTATGCCGAGCGTATCAGTTTCCGGGCCATGCTGCTGTTCTCGGTGCTGTGGCTTGTTCTGGTGTACGCGCCCATGGCCCACTGGGTGTGGGGCGGGGGCTGGATGTTCAAGATGGGTGCGCTCGACTTTGCCGGTGGCGCGGTCGTGCACATGAGTTCTGCCGCTGCCGCGCTTGCCGCCGCGCATGTGCTCGGAAGACGCGAGGGCTATGGCCGTGAACCCTTCGTGCCCCATAACCTTCCCATGACGGTTCTCGGTGCGGGCATCCTGTGGTTCGGCTGGTTCGGCTTCAATGCGGGTAGCGCCCTTGCCGCCAATGGTCTTGCCGCCATGGCCTTCGTCACCACGCACCTTGCCACCGCCGCAGGCGTCATGGGCTGGCTCGCCGTAGAGTGGATGCATAGCGGCAAGCCCACCACGCTGGGTGCTGCCTCCGGTGCCGTTGCCGGTCTCGTTGCCATCACGCCCGCTGCTGGCTTCGTAGAACCCATGCCCGCCATGATCATCGGTTTCGGGGGCGGGATGCTCTGCTACGGCGGCGTTCTGATGAAGAAGGTCTTCAAGTACGACGACGCGCTCGACGTGGTCGGCGTGCATGGCGTGGGCGGTACGTGGGGTGCCCTTGCAACGGGATTGTTCGCCAGCGAGGCCGTGAACGGCGTCAATGGTCTCTTCTACGGCAATCCCGGTCAGCTGTGGACGCAGTTCCTTTCGGTGGTGGCTACCTGGCTGTTCTGCTACCTCATGAGTCGCGGTATCTTCCACGCGGTGGACGCCCTGATGGGGCTGCGCGTGACGGTCGATGCCGAACGCGCGGGACTGGATGTGAGCGAACACAACGAGCGGGCCTACGAGCAGTAACCGTATTGCCCGGCCATTGCCGCAGGGCACCGGGCTTGCGGGGGGATGTGATTGTCGCCTACAGATGCGTGAGGATGTTCCCCTTTCGCAGAATATGAACCAGTCTTTCGAAGGTGGTCGCCATGAAGAAGCTCGAGATTATCATCAGGCCGTTCAAGCTGGACGAGGTGAAGGAAGTCCTTGCATCCATGGATGTGAAGGGGATGACCGTGACCGAGGTGAAAGGCTTCGGACGTCAGCGTGGACACAAGGAAGTATACCGCGGGGCCGAGTATCAGGTCGATTTCATGCCCAAGGTCAAGATAGAGGTGGTGCTCGAAGACGCCCAGGTCAAAGCTGTCGTGGATGCGGTCTGCAAGGCCGCACGCACAGGCAAGGTGGGGGACGGCAAGATATTCGTGCTGCCCGTCGACGACGCCATACGCATACGCACCGGCGAGTCCGGCGCCGAAGCCATCTAGCCGCAAAGGGCCGCACTCTCAGGGGGGGTGCGGCCCCTCGCATGGAAGCATGCCGATGCCGAGGAAGAACACTCCGGACATCCCGGGAACCGATTGCAAGAACGACGCCCGGAAGACACTGCGTGAAGGCCGGTCCGCCCTAGCTGAAGGGCTGGCACAGGCGTCCTCCGATGCTCTTCCGTTCGAACACGCCTACAGCCGTCTGCTGGATACGTATTTCAGGCTGCGGCTTGCAGAGTTGGGCACGGGGCATGACCGGGTGGCGCTGGTGGCTGTCGGGGGTTACGGGAGGCAAGAGCTTTGCCCCGCCTCGGACATCGACATCCTGGTCCTTTGCAACCGTAGTATTCCACCGCAAGCCATCGACCTTGCGCAAGCACTCTTCCTGCCCCTGTGGGATGAGGGGTTCACCCTCGGGCATGGTTTCCGTACCGTAAGCGATTGCGTGAAGCTGGCTGCCCACGACCACAAGGTATTGGCAAGCCTCCTCGATGCCCGGCTTGTGGCCGGGAGTCCTGCGCTGCTGGAAGACATGGTCAGAAGGCTGGACGAGCGCGTGCTGCCACGGCGCAGCCACGCGTTTCTCTCATGGCTTGACACCGAACATGAACGCAGGCTGGCGGCCCATGGCGATGGGACGGTGCTGCTTGAACCCAATCTGAAAGAGGGGTTGGGGGGCTTGCGTGATTATCACAGGATACTCTGGCTGGCGCGGATTCGCGGAAAGGCGGGTACGGTCGAGGAACTCATGGCGCAGGCCGGTTTCTCTTCCGGAGACGCCACCCTGTTGCGTCAGGCCGTGACTTTTCTGCATGGGGTGCGCAACAGGCTGCATCTGCTCTCTGGTCGCAAGAACGATACCCTGTTCCTCGACCTGCAACCGGGCATAGCGCAGACCATGGGCTTCCATGACGACGGCGGGTTGCTGGGAGTGGAGCGTTTTCTCGGCGCGCTGCATCGCTGCATGTCGGACATCAAGGGGCTATCTGATGCCTTCCGGGGGGTCCCGGGTGGCCCTGTGCTCCCGGTCAGCCCGTGCCCGGAAGTCGATGCGGGAGTCGTCATCGCCGGGGGGGCCGTGCACCTGTGCCTGCCTGATGGTGTCGAGGCGAGTCCCCGCCTGACCCTCGAGACGTTCGTCCGTGCAGCCGCATCTCCCTCCGGGCCGACGCCCCGACTCGACTGGAACACGAGGCGACGCATGGCGGCGGCCATCGCAGGCAGGGCATCTGAACTGTCCGGTGTGGAAGTGGGGCGTGCCCTCATCGCCATACTCACCTCGGCCAGGGCGTTCGACGTGCTGGAACAGATGGACGCCGTGGGGTTGCTCCCTGCCTTGTTGCCAGCCTACGGCGCTGCCCGTGACAGGGTGCAGTTCGATGGCTTTCATTCCTACCCTGCCGGTATGCATACCCTTTTCACCATACGGCAACTGGAGCAGCTCGCGACGAATGGCCCCGAACCCTTTGCGACCCTATGGCGTGAATGCCCCGAAGGCGCAGGTGGCGGTGCTGAACCGGGCAGGCTGTCGGTGTTGCTGGCGGCGTTGTTCCATGACCTCGGCAAGGGGCTCGAAGATGCTTCGCACCATGAGGAGAGCGGTGCAGGCATCGCCCGTGACGTGCTCTCCGCATGGGGACTTCCTGCACCGGTCGTGGACGATGTGACGTTTCTGGTCAGGGAACATCTGCTTCTCATGCGTACCGCGCAACGCCGCGACCTCAACGACGAGGCTGTCGTGGGACAGGTGGCGGGCATTGTCGGTGACCGGGCACGGCTTGAGCGTCTGCTTCTCCTTTCCTACGCGGATGCCAGCGCGACCGGCCCCAAGGCATGGAACAGGTGGGCCGCCAGCCTCCTTGACGAACTGCGCGGCAAGACCCTCAACATGTTGCGGGATGTCGAGGCGGGGGGCATTCATACCGCCGGAAGTGTGGGCGATGTGCTCGCACGTGTACGGACACTTGCGACGCACCAGCCGACGACGCCTCCCCTAGGTGAGGACATCGCCGCGGCGTTCTTGGCAGCCATGCCGCCGCGTTATGTGGTGGCCAATGACCCTGAACGGATACTGCGGCATATGGAGATGGCCCGCCAGCTCAATCTCGATGTGGAAGAGGCTCGCAAGCGCCTCGAACCGGGCAGGGCCGAACGGGGGCTGGTGGTCATGGAAGGCCGACCTGTACACGGGGGGCGTGAAAGCGACCTGTGGGAGGTCACGATTCTGGCGCGCGACCAGCAGGGGCTGTTCGCTACGCTCGCTGGAGTGGTCGCCCTGCATGGCCTGAACGTCTACGCTGCCGACGCCTTCGTGTGGCGCGACGGGACAGCGCTCGACGTCTTCCACGTCACGGCTCCCCCCGACCCCCTGTATGCCCGTGAATTCTGGGGCAAGGTACGCAGCTCGGTGCAGTACGCCATGACAGGCAAACTCGCCCTCGACTATCGCCTTGAAGAGGCACGCGCCAGCCGCATCCTCCCCGATGCCCTGCGCGAGGCGTTGCGGCGTCCGGCTGAAGTGAGGGTGGACAACGGCCTCTCGGACTTCTATACCGTCATCGACGTCTTCGCACCGGATCGTCCGGCACTGCTCTATGACGTGGCGCGCACGCTGCAATCCCTGCATCTCGACGTGCTGTTCGCCAAGGTGTCAACACTGGGAAATCGCACTGCAGATACCTTTTCCGTGCGGACGGCCCAGGGCCAGAAACTCACGGATGAGGAACATCTCGCAGAGGTGCGGGCCGCCCTGCTGCACGCGGTGGCTTCCCGATAGCTTTTCACGGTAGGCTCATGTCCTTATTGTGCGACGCCCACCCCCACGGGACGGGCGCATGACTGAAACTGTGTCCTTCACCGCGGCCATCTTCGTGGCGGCCGGTTTTCTTCAGGGGTTCGCCGGGTTCGGCGCGGGACTGCTGGCGGTCCCGCTGCTGCTGCTCCGTTTCGATATCACGGTCGCTGTCCCGGTCTGCGTTCTGGCTTCCATCGTCCTCAACGCCCAGTTGTGTGTCAGCTACCGCGACGCCCTCTCGTGGGGCAGAATCATGCCTCTGCTACTGGGGAGCATCCCCGGTCTCATTCTCGGAAGCCTCGTGCTGGTCCATGCCCCGCCCGTGCTGACACGGTCTGTACTGGGCGGCATCCTTGTCGCGTATGGCCTCTGGGGGCTATGGGCGAAGAGTGCTACCGGCATGATGGGCTCACCCCGCCCCGTCTACGGGTATGCCGCAGGCATGGCTTCAGGGGCGATGGGGGCCGCGTTCAGTGCCAACGGGCCGGCAGCTATCGTATACGTATCACTCACCGATTGGCCCAAGAACACCATCAAGGGCACGCTCGCCGGTTACTTTCTGGCCAACAATGTCGCAACCCTCGCCGCAGAGGCGGCTTCGGGTCTGCTGACGTTACAGGTCGCCCTTGCAGGTATGGTTGGGGCAGCCGGAATCGGTCTCGGCGGCTGGATGGGGGTGCGTGCGTGCTCCCGGCTGGGTGAACGTGACTACCGACGTGCCATGTTCGCGTTGTTGTTTCTCATGGGGGGCAACCTTCTCGTCGACGTGATGCGGCATGGATGAGCGTTTCGAACCTCGCAGGTGCACCCTGTTTCGCAATGTGCGTTGGGCCGTCGTCCTCTCCCATGCGCGGCGGTCGGGAAGGCTGTAGCGTAGTGCTTGCGCCATTCCGGTAGACACCCGCCAAGCCGCATCGTCAGAGTGCCGAGCCCCTGCCTGCTGTCTCCCTTCTGGAGTGTCTCGCCTACGAAACCGTTCTGTTCTTTCGCCCATTATCCTTCTGCGGCGCGAGAATGCCTCTGCGTCGGGCTTGCAGCGGGGCTGAACGGGGTCTGGATCACGCCTGCCGTGTGCCTCCACATCGTGTAGCCCCGGCAGGCGCTTGCGGTCTCCCGTTCCAATCACTATCCTGCGGCGATTCTCAGGATGGATGGCAAGGAGATGCTATGCCGGATTATCATGACAGGGTGAACATGCTCATCGGTGAGCATTGCAGCGTCGACGCGCTCAATGCCCGTCTGCAAGGTGAGGGCGACGCAATATCGATCATGGATGACTTCTCCGGTGTTCCGGATATGGAACGCTGGAAGTCTTTTTGCGATGCATGGAACAGGGAATGCTTCGACAGGGCAGGTGTGCGCCGTGAAATCACCTGTACGCGCTTCGGGGCCGGGCATCGCGCAGCACTGCATCTCTATTCCGCCGATAAGGCCCATCTTTTTTTCGGCTGGCTTGCTTCGTTTCGCACGGCTGTAGTTCGTGGCGATACGGATATGGCTTCACAGTATGCTTCCTATCGCGGACTTGGTCTGGTCGGTGCGGGGCCGTTTCTCTTTTCATTGTTGCTGTATCTGCACGCCCCCGAGTGCTATTTCCCGTATAGGCGGTCTTACGCACTGGCATTGGCGACCATCATGGGCGAGGAGGCGGAATCGCTGACACCTTTCTCGCCGGAATCATACGCATTATACTGTAAGGGATGCTCCGCATTCCGAGAGACATTCAACGTGCTTCCGCAGGAAGTCGACTTTTTGCTGCGAGAGTTGGCGCGTGAGGGAACCGCATAGGTTCAAGAGTCGATATGATGGTGTTGCGCGGAACGTGAGGACTATTGCATAGCTGCCAAGGCGGTGAGGACTCATCCGTAGGGCAGGGCCGCTACCCACGTGAGATTCTGCCGTCTGGGAGAGATGCTCGGGCAAGGGCCAGATTCTTGCTCTAGGTGCACGAGGCCCCTTCGCGGCAACACGACCGGTTTCCGGCACTGCCGCACGTCGGGGATTCCGTCCCGATGCGTGACCGGTTCGCAGGAAAGTGCCTGGAAAGACTGACGGGGAGATGGTCGTGGACCATCTCCCCGTCTTGCTTGTGCCTTTGAGGTGCCGTTGTTCGGCCGGTTAGCATGGGATGCGCGGCAGCGATGCAGCGACAGTCCCGTGCGACCCTTTAGAGAATCTGTTGCAGGAACTTCTGAAGGCGCGGATGTTCCGGCGCCTCGAAGAAGTGCTGCGGTGTGCCCTGTTCGAGAATCTGCCCGTGGTCCATGAAGATGATGCGGTCTGCGACTTCGCGCGCGAAGCCCATCTCGTGAGTCACGCACACCATGGTCATGCCTTCCTTGGCAAGGGTCACCATGACATCAAGCACTTCTCCGATCATTTCGGGGTCGAGCGCCGACGTCGGTTCGTCGAAGAGCATGATCTTGGGGTTCATGGCGAGAGCGCGGGCTATGGCGACACGTTGCTGCTGACCGCCGGACAGCATGGCGGGGTAGACATTGGCCTTGTCGCTGATGCCCACCTTCTTGAGCAGGTCGAGTGCTCTTGATTCCGCTTCGTCCCGGGGAACCTTACGCAGGCGCATGGGCGCCATGGTGAGGTTCTGGAGCACCGTCTTGTGGGGGAAGAGGTTGAAGCTCTGGAACACCATGCCGAGATCCTGCCGGATGACGTTGATGTCGCTGTCCTCGGCCCGGATGTCCTTGCCGTCGACGATGATGCTGCCCTTGTCGACGTTCTCGAGACGGTTGATGGAGCGCAGCAGGGTCGACTTACCTGAACCGCTGGGGCCGATGATGACGACCTTCTCACCGGCCTGCACATCGAGACTCACATCATGGAGGGCCGTGAGCTCACCGAAGAACTTCCAGACGTTGCGGATGCTGATGATGGGTTCGTTAGCGGCGGTCATAGTAGTTCAGTCTCGCTTCCATGATGCTGACGCCCTTGGAAAGAAGCAGGGTGATGAGCAGATACACGAGCGCGATCATGGTGTAGGTTTCGAAATACTGGAAGCTCTCGGAGGCGAATTCGCGGCCACGGCGCAAGATGTCGGCGACGGCGATGATGGAGACAAGGGATGTGTCTTTCAGCATGGCGATGAATTCGTTGCCGACAGGGGGCAGGATGGTGCGCCACGCCTGCGGCAGAACAACGAGGAACATCGTCTCGACGCGGTTGAAGCCGAGCGAACGGGCGGCCTCGGTCTGTCCCTTGGGGATGGCTTCGATACCCGCGCGGAACACTTCACCCATGTACGCGCCATAGCACACGCTGAGGGCGATGATGGCGGCGAGCATGTCCGGGACCTTCAGGAAGCGTCCCAGTGCGTAGTAGATGTAGAAGAGTTGCACCAGCAGCGGAATGCCGCGCACCACTTCCACATACGTTGAAGCCACGAGGTTGATGCCCCGGTTGCGCGACAACCTCCCCAGACCGGTGATGAGGCCGATGGGGATGGAGCAGATGATGGAGAAGACCGTCACCTGAAAGGTGACGAGGATGCCGTCCGGCAGGAACTGCAGAAGGCGCCAGTAGGGGTCGGGTTGCGAGGCGCAAAGATAGATGAGGGTACCGATGGCGGCAAGGAACGAGAGCGACCATGCTGTGATCAGTCGTCGTTCTTTCGGGTCGGGGATGGAGGCGCCGTCGGTGATCTCTATGCGCACATTCTGATGTTCGGACATGGCAGTGGTGATGTTGACGTTGGCAAAAGCAGGGGACTGGCGGCATTCCGCCAGTCCCCGTCATATGCGGTAGGCTTTGGGGAAACGGCTACCTGCCGATCCACTTGGCGCGCAGCTGCGCGTCGATACCCTTGGCCTTGACGGCTTCGATGCCCTTGTTGATGAGGTCGACGAGTTCCTTGTTGCCCTGCTTGACGGCGATACCATAGTACTCGCTCTCGGGCGTGTCGACGATGAAGGCGATCTTCAGCTTCTTGGCGTATTCTTCCTGCTGGAGAGCGTAGTTGGCGGCAACGGGGTCGTCGCACACCACGCCGTCGATGCGGCCGTTGAAGAGGTCTTCCATGGCGAGGCCGATCTCGTCGTACGACTTGGCAGTGACGCCAGCAGTGCGCTTGATGGCGAAGTGGCCGGTGGTGCTGATCTGGGCGCCGAGGGTCTTGCCCTTCATGTCTTCGAGGGTCTTGGCTTCGGTGGTCTTGGGAACCACGAGCGCCTGCTTGACGTCGAAGTAGGGCATGGTGAAGTCCATGGCCTTCTTGCGTTCTTCAGTGATGGTCACCGAAGAGGCGATGGCGTCGTACTTGCCAGCGGCGAGACCGGCGAAGATGCCGTCCCACGCCACGTTCTTGTGCACGACCTTGAAGCCGGCTTCCTTGGCGATGGCGTCGACGTAGTCGACGGCAAGGCCGACAATCTGCTTGTTGGCGTCGACGAATTCCATGGGCGGCCAGGTGGCGTCATGGGCGAAGACGACGGTGCGCTCTGCGAAGGCGACGTTGGTCGAGAGCAGCAGCGCGGCGACGGTGAGCAGGACTTTCTGCAGCATCCTCAGGCACTCCTCATAAGTTGATGGTGAAGCAACGGATGAACCCTTGTCTTGGGGGTAAGTGAGCAAATTGTCAAGAAAAGAGTGCCGTGCTGCCATCTTGGCGCAGGCCGATTCACAACTGTGTAACATCACCACGAAAAGATGACCGAAATCAGCAGCGGTACAGCCACGGTGAGCACCATACCGCTGAACACGGCCACGATACCGCACCGTTCGCCAGCGTATCTTGCAATGACGGGGAGGCAGGTGTCCATGGCGGTGGCCCCCCCCGCGGCAACCGGCGCCAGTCCGCCGAAAGCACGAACCAGCAGCGGTGTGGCGAGCAGCGTCGTCAGTTCGCGGGTGATGTTGGCAAGCAGCGCCACGGACCCGAGTGCCGCGTCACCCATGCGCGTGATCATGATGCTTGAAAGACTGTAGTAGCCGAAACCGGCACCGACCCCCAGCACATCGCGCAGGGGCATGTCTCCAAGTGCAAGCCACGCCATGGCAGCCCCGCCGAATGTGCCTGCCATCACCGCCAGCGGCACGAGTGCCACCTTGATGTGCAATTCGCGCAGGATGCGCCATGAGCGGGTGTCGAAACCTATGCCCATGCCCACCACGAACAGCAGCAGGTACAGTGCCCATGAGGCAAGGTCACCTCTGGCGATGGCATCGGGCACGATATCAAGGCGTCCGACGAGTACCCCGGCAAGGAAGAAGCACAGGATGATGCAGCTACCCTTCATGGGAATGCTCCACCGGCGTCTTGCCGCCCTGTGCAGTTGGCTTCAGGTTGACGGCGCTGTCGTTGGGGCCATTCCCTCCGTGGGAGGAAGGCTGACGGGTTGCCTCGTCTCCTGCCCCTGCCCCGAACACGTCGGCGGGCAGAAGCCTTTGCAGTGCCCATGCGGCGAAGACGCTGCCCATGAGCGAGCACAGGCTGATCACCACGGCGCGCATGCCGAGGTCTCCTGCACGGCTGATGAGTTCGTCGTCCGACCCCAGTGAAAGCCCTAGAAGAAAGAGCAGGGCATAGATCGACCAGCTTGTGAGCCTGTCCACGCAGCGCAGGGCCGCCTGTCTATGGCGCAGGGCGAATCCCAGAGGGATGCCCACGGCAATGCACGAGATTTCCGTTATCATGGCAGATGGTTCCGGCTAGAGGTGAAGCTACCGGGTAGCTTCTGGCGGTGGATGTGTCAATTGCCGTGCCGCAGCCAAGCCTTGATGTCGGCGGATTCTACTGGACTCGCCAGCATAATGCGGGCGTATGGTAAAACTGTCGCCATCATTGTGCGGGTGTGATGCGCGTCACGTCCTGTTCTGCTGCCACTGCCTATAGTCATGAAGCAAGAGGCTGCATGAATGGGTTCTTCCATCCCCGGCAGCGTCAGGTAGCGCATCGTGCCGGGGCAACCCTCACCCGAGATCGAAACAAGGAGCAGGTCATGAAGCTCATCAGCAGGGAAGACTACACGACATTCAAGGACGGCGGTTTTCGTATGGATGTCATCAGCGACACCGAGAACGCCAAGATTCTCAACTGCAACATCCGCGCAGGTGCGGAATTGCCCGTGCACAGCCATGACATCGAAGGTGAGCTTTGCATCACCATCCTCGCAGGCGAGGGACTGTTCCTCGGTGCGAACGGGGCTGAACTTCCGGCGCGTGCCGGCGACATGCTCATCAGCGAGATTCGCGAGCCTCATGGGCTGCGGGCTGTGTCAGACCTCCGCGCCATTGTGGTCATCACTCCCCCCATCTAGCGGGGCGGGAAGGGAGTCCAGACTCCCTTATGCGAGACATGAGATAGTCAGAAGGGAGGCCCATGGGCCTCCCTTCTGATTCTGCAATGTCCGATGTGTTCACGAACGCCGTTGCCGGAGTGTCAACGGCGTATCTTGTCGCGTCGCAACTGGATGTAGGCGTTGCGAACAGCCGTGTAGGGTTCTACAGAACCGGACTTGAGACCTTCATAGCCATCGATGGCAGGCCCGAGACCGTTGAGTTGCTTGTACCCGTTGGCAGCAATGGATTCTTCGAGTGTAAGAGCGAACCACGTGGGGTCGAGGAAGTAGTCGCCGGCGAATCCGGCGGTATCACGCAACGTGCTTGGCCCGATGAAGGGCCAGACAAGGTAGAAGCCCTCTCCGAAGCCCCACACCCCCAGCGTCTGCCCCATGTCCTCGTCTTCGACCGGAACGACGGGCCTGTCCTTCTTGGCGACGTCGATGAGGCCACCCATGCCCACGGTCGTGTTGACGATGAAGCGGCCCATCTCGACCCCGGCTGCGTTGAACCTGCCTTGAAGCAGGTTGTTCACGAATCGCAGGGGAAAGAGGATGTTGTGGAAGAAGTTGCGCACACCGCTTCGGAGTTCTTCAGGGGTGACCGCCTCGTAGCCCTTGTAGACGGGCTTGCCTATACGCAACAGGACGAAGTCGTTGAAGCCGAACCACATCCTGTTCCAGCCCTCAAGTGGGTCGGCGACAAGGTGGGCATCGGGGACGTCATAATCGTCAAGGGTATCGCTTGTCTGCGCCGCATAGGGTGCCGGGTCTCCGGCGGCGTGTGCACCGGGGCTGACGCCCACGAGGCAGGCACAGAGAATGACCGCAGCCAGCAAGCGTACACCAGTGAAGGCGCAGCGCGAACACCTCTCGGCTTCGCACAGGGCGGGCTCCACGGGTTGCCTTGATCGAAACATCATGTAGCCCCCTATTGCGCGGCTTTCGCCCTGACTTCATCGGCCTTGGAGCGTACCCGCTCGATCAGCTGGTCGGGCGTGCCCTTGGTGAGCAGGTCCTGAAACTGCGAGCGATAGTTCTTCACGAGACTCACACCTTCGATGATGACGTCGTAGACCACCCAGCGCCCCTGTTTTTCGAGCATGCGGTAGGCGACAGGCACGGTCTTGCCGTCCTTGAGGGTGACGGCGGTCTGCACTTCGACCTTGTCGCCCTTGGTGCTTGCCAACTCTCCGGTGTAGGCGATGCGTTCGCCGTTGTAGCCGTCGATCTTTTCAAGGTAGGTGGCGCGCAGCAGTTGAGCGAAGGCCTCGGTGAACCGGTTTTTCTGGTCGGCCGTGAATGATGGCCAGTTGGCCCCCACTGTGCGGGCGGAGAACTCCTCGTAATCGAAGATGTTGCGAATCTCCGCTTCGATCTTGTTCCGTTCCGCGTCACGCTTGGCAGTGTCGCGGTAGTCGGGGGATTTCAGGATGTCGAGTACGCGCGTGACGGTGCTTTCAAGCGTGGCGCGTGCCGGAGATGAAGCGAACGAGGTGCCGGGCGCTAGGACACAGCATATGAGCAGGGCGGACAGGCATAAGGATGAAAGGCGCAGGAACATGGTCTAGACACCTCCGAAGACATACTTGCTGATGAGCGATTCGATGTCTATGGACGATTCGGTTTCAGTGATTTCATCGCCATTGCCAAGGATGTCAGGGGACCCACCCGGTGACAGTTTCACATACTTGTCCCCGATGAGTCCACTCGTCTTGACCGAGGCGATGACATCGTCAGTGAGTTTGACGCCTTCATTGATGCGCAGGCCCACAACGGCGAGGGGGTGTTCCCGGTCGAGGGTGATGGATGCAACACGGCCCACGGGCACCCCGGCTATCTCGACTTCGGCACCGACTCGAAGCCCAGTGACGGAACTGAACTTGCACATGACAGTATAGCCCTTGTCGGCGAGAAGTTCCATACGTCCGAGTTTGACAGTGAGATAGGCCACACAGAGCAGTCCCAGCAGGACGAACACACCTGCGGCCGTTTCACGAGAGTACTTGTTCATACGCTGCCCCTGTCTGGCTTTATCCGCTTTGCCCCACTCACTGGGGGCGCTGTCGCGGAACGCTATTGTATCTGGCAGGTCTGCCCGCCCATGTCCTGATGTCGCGTATCAGCGTGCAAGCCATGCATCGAGCGCAGCCCTTACTTCCGGCGAGAGTGCCGGGCGCATGGCGTTGTCCGCTGCTGGCGTGCGGTCGAGGAAGTCCCTGAGGTACGGGTCGCGGGTGGCTTGCAGGTCATGATACGAGCCTGAGAAGACGGCTTTGCCGTCATGCAGCACGAGAGCATGGTCTGCTATCATCCGCAGGCTTTGCAGGTCGTGGCTGACGACGACGGTGGTCATTTCAGGAAAATGTGCCTTCATGTCCAGTAGCAGCCTGTCCATCTGTGCGGCATTGATCGGGTCAAGCCCGGAGGTGGGTTCGTCGCACAGAAGGATGGGGGGGTGCATCACGATGGCGCGTGCAAGACCCGCCCGTTTGCGCATGCCGCCCGAAAGCTGGCTTGGATAGTAGTCTGCGAAATCCGAAAGGCCCACCAGCCCAAGCGTGTGCAGCACGACCTCGCGGATGGTTGTCGCAGGCAGCCGGGTATGTTCCTTGAGCGGCAGGGCGACGTTGTCGCCAAGCGTCAGGGCGCCCAGAAGCGCGCCATCCTGAAAGAGCACGCCCATGCGGCGGCGTGTGCGCCTGAATTCGATGCCGGAAAGCGCGAAGAGGTCGTTGCCGCCGAGAAGCACCCTGCCTGACAGAGGCCGCTGGAGTCCGAGAATATGGCGCAGCAGTGTCGACTTGCCGCAGCCCGACCCGCCGAGGATCATGCTGATGCGTCCGGCTGGCAGGGTGGCGGTCACGTCTTCGAGGACGACCTTTTCGCCGTAGCCGAGGCGAAGCCCCTCAAGGCGTATGTCCCATGCCGTGGTGGTGTCGGACATCGTCGAATCTCCTACAGCAGGAACGAGGTGAGAACGTAGTCGGCGACAAGAACCAGCACGCACGACATGACGACAGCAGACGTGGTTGAGTTGCTCACGCCTTCAGGCCCCATACCGTCTCGCCTCATGTGGGTGAAGTACCCCTGATAGCAGCTTACCGTGGAGACGATGAGCGCGAACAGCAACGACTTCATGAAGCCGCCGGTCACGTCGGCGAGTTCCACGCTGGTGGCGATGCGGTGAAAGTAAACCCCTTCGTTGATGCCGAGGAGCATGACGCCGGTCACATACCCTCCGATGATGCCGATGACGTCGAACAGTGCCGTCAGCAGGGGAAAGGCCACCAGCGATGCCGCGATACGCGGTGAGACGAGGTAGCCCATGGGGTTGATGTCCATGACATCGAGGGCGTCTATCTGGTCGGTGATGCGCATGACGCCGATTTCGGCTGCCATGGACGAACCAGCGCGCCCGGTGACCATGATGGCGGTGAGCACGGGGCCGAGTTCGCGTATGAGGGTGAGCGCCACGGCGGCGCCAAGCAGGCCCTCAGAACCGAATTTGACAAGGGTGTAGTACCCTTGAAGTCCCAGCACCATGCCTGTGAAGATGCCGATGAGCAGAATGACGAACAGCGACTTGTACCCGATGACATAAACCTGATTGACGATTTTCGGCAGTTGCTTCGTCGAGGCGAAGATGTGCCGGAATCCGTCGAGCATGAAGATGAACATCGCGCCCAGTTCACCGAGGAGCCGGAGAAAGCTCCTGCCCAGTGCCGTTACCGGATTGTCGCGTTCGGGTGGGTTTGTCATCGCCTTCCGTCGCCTGTCTTGTCCGTGTGCATCAGGATTTGGCCTTGCCCGTGGCCGGAACCTTGGACCGCATGATGATCTTGTCGATACCCTGTTTGAGGAGCGTGGCACGGAGGGCGCGGGTGTCTTCAGGGGTACCCCTGAAGGAGACAAGGATGCGGTACCACGTCACGGTCTTGTCCTTCTGGGTCTCGACGCGTGCCCGCAGTCCCGCCGTTTCAAGCTTGCCGCGCATGGTCTTTGCCGGCCCTTCGTCCTTGAAGGCTGCCACCTGATAGACGTAGTCGAAGGTGTCGTTCTTGGCGGCTTCTGCCTTTGCCGCCTCCGCTTTGGCGGCCTCCGCCTTCGCCTTCTTTTCGGCCTGCGCCTTACGGGCGGCTTCCGCCTTCTGCTCCTGCGCCTTGCGGCTGTTCTCGCGTGCCTTCGCTTCGGCCAGTTCCTTGGCGGACGGCTTGGCCTGTTCCGTCTTCTCTGCGGACTTCTGCTGCGCCTTCGCCGGTGCGGCAGGGGCGGTCGCCGTCGTCGTCGCCGTGGTGTTGTTGCCGGTGGGGCGCCCCTTGAGCGAGTTCATGAACTTCAGCTCTTCGGCCTTGATGACGTCGTTACGCTGCGCCTGTGCCGGGGCCGGAGGTGCCGTGTGGGGCTGGGCGGGCAGGATTCGGGCCAGTTCGGGCACTTTCTGTTCAGGATGGTAGCCACGCCCCACGATGACGCCGAGCATGAAGACCCACCCCAGACCGATGAGGGTGACGATACCTGCCGAGATGAGAGAGGAGAAGGTGACGCGGATGGTGTATCCGCCCTTGCCTTCGCCCCCTCCCGGCTTGCCGCTGTTGCTGCTCGCCCTTGCCATGTTCCTTCCGGTGTTTTTGATTACATCGATTCAGGGGCGGAAACGCCGAGAAGCGAAAGGCCGTTGGCAAGCACGCAGCCCACGGCGCGCAGAAGCGCAAGGCGGGGAACGATGACATCCTGTTCCGTGGCATTCAGGATGGGCTGCCGCGCGTAGTAGCTGTGCAACGCTCCGGCGACCTCCATCAGGTAGTGGCTGATGTGGTGCGGGGCGAGCGCGGTGGCAGCCCCGGCGACCGTCTCTTCGAAGCGGTCGAGCAGGCGCAGCAGTTCCATCTCGTCGTCACCGGAGAGCGGGGCGAGGCTCGCACCATCAAGCTGCGCGGGCATCTCGATGCCGCGCTCGGCAGCCTTGCGCAGCACCGAACACACACGGGCGTGGGCGTACTGCACATAGTAGACCGGGTTGTCCATGGTGCGCTGCTTGACCAGTTCAAGGTCGAAGTCGAGCGGACTGTCGCTCTTGCGGGAGAGGAACATGAAGCGCGCTGCGTCGGCACCGGTCTCCTTCACCACGTCGGCGAGGGTCTCGAACTGTCCGGCGCGGGTGGACATGGCGACGAGTTCACCACCGCGCAGCAGGTTGACCAGCTGGATGAGCACGACGTCGAAGGCTTCGGGCTTGCGGCCCAGTGCCGCGACGGCGGCGCGCATCCGGGGGATGTAACCGTGGTGGTCTGCGCCCCAGATGTCGACGACGAGGTCGAAGCCACGGTCGTACTTGTTGTCATGGTAGGCGATGTCGGACGAGAAATAGGTGAGCGTTCCATCGGACTTGCGGAGCACCCTGTCCTTGTCGTCGCCGAAGTCGGTGGTGCGGAACCACAGTGCCCCGTCCTGTTCGAAGGCGAGCCCGGCTTCCTTCAGGCGGTTGAACGTCTTCTCGACGGCACCGCCCTCAACGAGCGAACGCTCCGAGAACCAAACCTGATGCTCTACCCGAAAATCAGCGAGGTCCTGCTTGATGCCGTCGAGGATGCTGCTCATGGCGTAGGCGAAGCAGCGGTCTTCACCGGCGGCGTCGTCGAGGTCGAGCAGACCAGGTTCCTTCTCCATCAACTCGCGGGCGATGTCCTTGATGTAGTCACCGCGATAGAAGTCCTCGGGCAGTGTGACGGGACGACCGGCAAGTTCCTTGGCCCGTACCCACACGGAGAGGCCGAGCAGGCGCATCTGCCTGCCAGCGTCATTGATGTAGTATTCCGTGCTGACATCATACCCGGCGAAACGCATGATGCGTGCGAGGCTGTCGCCCACTGCCGCACCGCGTCCATGACCGATGTGGAGCGGCCCGGTGGGGTTGGCCGAAACATATTCGACCTGCACCTTGCGCCCTGCGCCCGTGTCGGACGAACCGAAGGCGCTACCCGCCTCCTGTGCGCGGAGAATGGTCTCGCGCCAGAAGTCCTGCGAGTAGGTGACGTTCAGGAAGCCGGGTCCGGCGATGTCGATGGCGGTGATGTCCGCGTCACGGTTGCGAAGGGCATCCGCAATGCGTGTGGCGAGTTCGCGCGGGTTCTGCCCCGCCTGCTTGGCGAGTACGAGGGCGATATTGGCTGCAAGGTCGCCGAAGCCGGTGGCCTTGGGAGTGTCGATGGTGGCCTTTTCGGGCCAGGCCAGCCCCATGTCCTTCACGATGTCCTGAAGGGCGGCTAACAGCTGCTTCTTTGCGCGCATCTATGTCATTCCTGGGTGGTGATGGTGGTTCGCTTCATGTGTCCCTAGTGCGGGAGACTCGCCGAAACGAAAATCGTAGCAGAAAAGTGGCCGGGTGCAAAGTGTGCGTCGTGAGGACGACCGGGGACGCCATGGGAAGAGGGGCGTCGCATGCACATCCGGATTCGCCATGAGCGGCGCGGTGCCCCGGCCTGAAGGCGTTGCGGCCCCCGCAGGGGCCGCAACAGTGGTCATGCAAAGAATGTCTGAGCCTGTTCGAGATTGGCGATGCCCGCCACCATGTAGGCGTCGTCGGTGACTCCGCAGGTAGAGAGGATGGGCTTGACCATCTTGGTCAGCACACCCTTGGGGCCGACTTCGACCCATGAGCGGATGCCATCGGTCCACTGCGAGGATATGGTCTCTATCCAGCGCACCGACGAGGTCATCTGACGGGGCATGATGTCGGCGAGAGAGGCGCCGTCGGTCTGTGCCGTGGCGGTGACATTGCAGTAGACGGCGTAGCGCGGGCGGTTCCACGTCACGCGGGCGAGGGCCCTGGCCAGTTCGCGGGCCGCCTCGTCCATGAGAGGGCTGTGGAAGGCGCCGCTCACAGCGAGGGGCACAGCACGACCCTTGCGTTCCTTGACGCGTGCGGCCGCGTCGGTCACAGCCGACTTGGCCCCGCTCACGACGAATTGTGCAGGAGTGTTGTAGTTGGCCACGATGAGACATGCTCCGGTGGCCTCGCGGGCTTCGCGCACCACGTCTTCGACGTCGGCCAGCGAAAGCTTGAGTACGGCCGCCATGCCGCCCTCGCCGGACGGGTCGGCCTCGGCCATGAGCCTGCCGCGCAAAGAGACGAGTTCGATGGCGGCATCTGCCGCGATGGCACCCGCAGCCGCCAGCGCACTGTATTCCCCGAGGCTGTGCCCGGCCATGCAGGCGGGGCGCAGCCGCCCTGCCACATGCTGCCACAGGGCGAGATTGACGACGGTCAGCGCAGGTTGCAGGTTGCGCGTGTCGGCCATGGCCGCATCATCGCCATCCCAGTATATCTCGCGCAGCGGAAGGCCGCTGATGTTCTCGGCCTTTTTCCAGAGGGCCATGGCCTCTGCCGAGGCTTCGGCGAGGTCGCGCCCCATGCCCGGTTCTTGCGAACCTTGCCCGGGAAAGAGGACTGCCGTGGTGGTATCGTGGTACATTCGCTTCACTCCGTTCCGTGGTGGCGTGCAGTGCGTCTGCACGCGGTTTGTGCGCCGTGCCACTTGCAAGCCCGGCCGCGTGGGGCTAGGTATCCGCACCCGTCATGGCGGCAGTGCGCCGTCCAACCGCAATATCAAGGAGAGAGCCGCATGGCTGGACGTGTTGAAGTCTCCCGCAAGGAATTGACGAAGTTCTGTCGTGAAGCAGGGTTCGAGCCCTCACCCGGAATGCTCGAGGCCATCGCCGGGTATCTCGAACTCTTGCTGCACTGGAACCGGAGCATGAACCTTGTGGGAACCCGCACATGGCAGGACACCTTCCATACCCTTGTGGTGGACAGCCTGCACTTGGCGGCTTTCCTTGATACGCTGCCCTTGCCTCCGGAACCGGAGGTATGGGACCTCGGTGCCGGTGCCGGACTGCCCGGTATTCCCCTCCGGGCAGCATGGCAGCGTGGTAACTATACAATGGTCGAGGCCCGCGAGAAGCGCGCCATGTTCCTGCGCATGGCCCTTGCCCGCCATCCCCTGCCGGGTACGAACGTCTTTCAGGGCAGGGCAGAGGCGTTCATGCCGTCCCGTCCGCCCGCCGACCTCGTGGTGAGCCGGGCGTTCATGCCCTGGCGTGAGCTTCTCGATTTCGTGTCGGGCCATCTGGCACCCGGCGGGCAGGTGGTGTTCCTCTCTCTCGACCCCGTGCCCGCATCGTTACCCGAAGGGTGGGCCGTCGAAGCGGAGAGTCTTTATGGAACACGCTGCGGAGGGCGCTATTTTTGGTCCTTGAGGCCCATCATCGTCCCGAACTGAGAGTTCTTGAAGATGAGCTTCGTCGCCGTGGCGTCGGCGGTCTCAGCCACGTCCATGAGGCGTTCGAGGAACTCGAGGATTTCGAGCCGTCGCTCTTCGGGCGAGTATTCGAACTCGTCTTCCATGCGACCGGAAGACATGTATTCTTCCAGTTCATCGAGATATCGGGCGTTGAGCATGATCATCCTCCGTTGCGCTGTCCGACCGCCGACCCCTTACCGTATTTCGTCATCGGCGTGAAGGGGCGTTGAAGCCCGCGTCCGTTGCGTGTATGCAGCAGGCCATATCTCCCGGAGGCACATCTTCCATGACACGACTACGCGGCACACTGTCCGTCTGCATTGACGCCTTTCCTGCGTGGACACGCCCTCTGGCCCTCGCCTTCGTCGTTTACGCCCTTTCCTTCGGGATGCGGATGCTGGAATACCCTGCATGGCAGAATCCCGAATACATGCTCGATGGCGAGTATCTGCTTGCCACCCATGACGCCTATCACTGGATAGCCGGTGCCGAGGGCTTCGAATTCGGTGCGGGTCATCCCATGTCCGAACTCGTGCGCCTTGCGGCGGCCTTTACAGGCACCACGCCTGCGGCTGTGGGGTTCTGGCTTCCGCCGGTCATGGCAAGCCTTGTTGCCGTGGGCGTATTCGGCTGGGCCGCCGCGCTTGGCGGGGTTGAGGCGGGCGTGTGCGCCGGGGTGCTGGCTTCGCTGGCACCGGGCTTTCTCGCGCGTACACTGCTCGGGTATTGCGACACAGACCTCGTGACCCTTCTCTTCCCGCTTCTGATGGGTCTTGGGCCGGCCTTCTGGATGGCCCGGTTCATGTTCACCCCGTTGCAGGTCGCCCGTCGTCTTCTTGCACGCCGCACGGGCACTTCTGACGTCGTTCCCGATGCCGTGGCGGTCATGATGACGTCCCGCGGGGAGGCTGACGACGACTGGCATGGCGGGGCCTTGTCCCCCCGGTGGCTGGCTCTGCTCGCGGGCTCGGGGCTTGTGGGTAGCTGGGGGGCCGAGTGGCATTCTCTGTTCCCCTACCTGATTCGCTATGATGTGGTACTTCTGTTCGGCTGCATATGCGTGTTCGGCAGGCCGGGCATGCGCCGTGCCCTGCTCGTGGGGGGGCTCGCCTACGCGCTTCCCATGCTCGTGGGGGCCTGGGGGCTGCTCTTCGCGCTGGCACTGGGCTGGGGGCTGCACCGGGCCGACGCCCGTTTCATGGCCTTCGTGCGCGGACGGGCGCTTCCGGTAGCCGGATGGTGCGCCGTCGCCGTGCTTCTGTTCGATCCCGATGTGTTCAGGATGTTCCTCAACTCGATCGCCGGGTATGTCAAACGAAGCGGGGATCCTTCTCCGGGCGCTGGCGGCGATGATCCCCTCGTCTATCCGTCGGTGGCACAGAGCATCATCGAGGTGCAAGACCTCTCGCTTTCCGAGGTGCTCTCGTATTTTCATCCGTGGTTGTGGGTGGCACTTGCGGGGCTTGGCGGATTCGTGCCCTTGTTGCTGGCACGACCTGCCGCCTTCTTCCTGCTGCCGCTTGGCGTGCTCTCGTTCCTCAGCGTGAAGCTTGGCGGGCGCATGGTCATGTTCGGTGCGCCGGTGCTCGCCCTGGGCTTCGCGTTGCCGATGGTGTGGGGTGTCCAGCGGGTGCTCCGGCACGACCTGCGGACAGGATGGGTGCGCCTTGCCTTGTCTGCCGTGCTGCTCGTCATCGTCGCCACCCCGTTCGTCGACCTGCTACCCGCCATGACGCAGGGCCCCATCATCAACAAGCGCCATGCCGAGGCGTTGCGCCATATCCGTACGGCCACGCCAGAGGATTCCATGGTCTGGATATGGTGGGACTGGGGGTATTCGGCCCATCATTTCGCACATCGCAGGACCATCGCCGACGGTGCAAGCCATGGCGGGCCGTCGCTGTATGTGCCCGCCGCCGTGTTCTCGACAGCCAACCCGCGCTTCGCGTGGCAGCTCATCAGGTACACGGCGGAGAGGGGCGGCATCCCCGGCAGTGTCTTCGAGGGCATGGGCGGGGCGCAGGCGCAGGAACTTGTGCACAGGCTTGGCATCGAGAAGATGACCTTTGCCGATGCTCCGCGCCAGTATCTCGTGGTCAGTTACGACATGTTGCGTCTGGGGTTCTGGATAACCAACTTCGGCACATGGGACTTCTTGTCACGCGAGGGCAAGGGGTACGCCATCAGCAGTATCCCGCAACAACTCTCGTACAGCCTTGATACGGGAGAGGTGCAGGTGCAGGGCAACACGACAGGAGTGCTCGCCTCCACTATCGACGTCTTCGACGAGGGGCAGCTTGAGCGGCGCGACTACATCGTGCGGCAGGGGGGCAGCGGCAACGCCATCGCCGACTACGCCGCACGCCAGCGCAACATAGAGAGCAGGCGCAACATCCACTTCCTGTTCAACAAGGTCACGGGCGAAAAACTCGTCCTTGATGACAGGCTCTATAATACGGTGATGGTGCAGCTTCTGCTGTGCTCGCCCGACGACACGCGCTTCGCCCCGTATTTCAAGCTGATATACGACAATGTCTACGCGCGCGTGTACGAGGTGCGGTAGGCGCGGGGCGTGTGGCTGCCGCGTTCATCGCTGTGCCAGTGCGTCCGGTCTCACTTGGGCAGGTCGTGTGCGGTGATGACGGCAGGATGCCGTGACCGAAGTGAATCTGTCGCCGGGTGCGGGCGTGTGGATGCCGCATCCGGCATTCCGAGATACGTTTCCGGCCGTACTACGGTCACTATTTCTGCCGTGAATGCGCGTGTGAGGTGAGACGTCTCTAGTCGTGGTGGTAGGGGGCCCCGCGCAGGATGGCGTCTGCCCGGTACAGCTGTTCAAGCAACACCACTCGCGCCATTTCGTGCGGAAAGGTCATGGGCCCGAGGGCGAGCTTGTGTTCGGCCCTTTGCAGGACGCTCTTGTCCAACCCGAAGGCCCCTCCGATGACGAAGCACGGCGTCCGCGTGGCGTTCTCGGTGAGTCGTTCGATGAAGCCTGCGAAGTCGCGTGATGTCATGTTCCGCCCGTGTTCATCGAGGCATACGACGATGTCGGTGGGGCCCATGGCTGCGATGAGCCGCGCCCCTTCATCCGCATTGCGTGCCGTCGGAGGCAGCGCCGCGCCGCCATCCTTGACCACGGTTTCGGTCAGGCGACAGTTGTGCCGTATCCTCTCCATGTAGTGCGTGGCGGCCTGTTGCCAGAATGGTGTCCGGATACGTCCGACGGCGAGAATGCGCAGTGTCCTCATGAGTGCTCCCGAGTTCGCCGGCGTGTGTCCGGCGAGGGTGTGGTAGCCTGTTGAAGGGCATCCCGCAAGCGTGGGCTATTCGTCGCTGTCGCGCGGGGGACACTGACGTATTGCGCAAGCCTGAGAACTTGACCGGCGGACAGAGAAAAACTAGTCGTCGGGACTCGATCAATGGCGCGCCGCTGTGCGGGGCGTCTGGACTGAACGGCGACGTGTCTCCCCGCAGTCCCGGTCGTCAGTCTGTCCTCGTCTGCTGTCTCTGCTGCGTCTGTCCGGGCTGCCCGGTCGTCGAAATTCCTCATCACGCCACCACATGCAACGCCATATCGTCGAATCCAATACCGGAGCCACCATGTCTGCCGAACTGCTCACGAACATAGCCGACGCCGTACGACTTCTCGCGGGAGGCGGTGTCCTTGTCTACCCCACCGAGACGTTCTTCGGCATCGGGTGCGATGTGCGAGATGCGCGAGCGGTCGATGCCGTGTTCCGGGCGAAGCGGAGGCAGTCCGGGATGGCATTGCCCGTCATCCTCGGCGATGCCAGCCAGCTGGGCATGGTCACCCGAGGTCATGGCGCTGTCGAGGCTGCCCTTGCCCGCGATTTCTGGCCCGGCCCGCTTTCGATACTCTGTCCGGCGCTGCCGGAGTTGCCCGACACCTTGACAGGGGGAACGGGTCGCGTGGCGGTGCGTGTGTCGCCCCATCCTGCGGCCATGGCTCTCGCATTGGGCCTTGGCGCGCCTCTTGCCGCATCCAGTGCCAATGTCAGTGGCAGGGCGGCCGTGGTGCGTGTCGCCGACCTCGACCGTGAGCTTCTTTCTGGCGTCGACGGTGTGTATGATGCCCCGCCGCAGCCTGCCGGGGGATTGCCCTCGACGCTGGTCGATGTCCTGACCGACGGGACGCTCCGAATCCTGAGGGAAGGAGCGGTGCCGAGAGCGGCACTTGTCAGCAAAGGCTACGAGGTGGTCTCGCCCTGCTGATTGCCGCAGGGCATTCCAAGCCGGAGGCTGGCGCGGACGGGGGCGTCCCGTGCGCCTGTTCAGCCGTCGTCGTGCTGTCCGTCATCCATCAGGCTTCGCCCCTGTCCTTCATGCTTCTGCGGTAGCCTCCAGCTGCATGCGCGCCATCTGTAGTACGGAGCCTGTATCCAGAGCGTCCAGACAGGCCGGGATGCCGTCCGGTGTCGTGTGCGTGCAGTGGATGTCCCGCGTGGTGAGGGTGCAGGGTGAGCAGGGCATGTCCGCCCGCAGCAGTCTCTTCCTGTCGGGGGCCCATCGTCTGTGGTCGGCGGGGCCGAAGATGGTCAGGGTGGGGACTTGTGACATGGCGGCAAGGTGCATGGGGCCGCAGTCGTTGCCGATGACAAGGCGTACCCGGCAAAGCAGGTCGACGAGTTCCCGGTACGACTGCGGCATGTGCACCCGGTGCCCGACGGGCGGCGACATGCCCCCGTCCCGTTCCGCAGGGCCCATCACCCATAGAGGCTCCCATCCTTCCGCCGCCAGTGCACAGGCAACATGTTCGAAACGCTGCATGGCCCATCTTTTCATGACATGCCCCGCGCCCGGAAAGAGCACCACAAGGCGTGAATCCGGGCCGTGCCAACTCCCAACGGCATCCCGCCATGCTCCTCGCCAGTCCCAATCCGTCTGGATGCCAAGGGCGTGTAGAGCATGCAGCAAGGCTTGCGTGACATGCATGTCCTGCCCGGCAGTGAGGGCGGGCAGGGGCGTCACGTGGGGGGCCGCGTCACTGGGCGGGGAGTGAAGGCAGAACCATAGGATGTTGTGGCGGGCGAATTCAGGCGTGGGAATGCCTGCATAGAGTCGTTCGATGATGCGCCTGACATGAGGCGTACAGCGCAGATAGCCCAGTTTTTCAAGCCACTGCCCCCGTTCGCTGTGGCCGTAGAAGTAAAGAGGGGCTCCGGCTCTTTTTATTCTGTGATGCTGGGCGATGGCGTGAAGTGCGGGCCATGCGCAGGCGAAATCTCCAAGGGCACCGTTGTGAACGATGATGCACGGGGCTGGCTTGGGAGGCGTTATCGAGTGCTGTGGGGTAGCCATTCTCATGGGGCAAGAATGCGAAAGGCTGTCAGCGTTGGCAAGCCCTCTCCGTGGGCAGGAGACAGCGGGAACGCACGGTTGCCGCGGGCGTGCCGGAAGAATACCGGACAATACTTCTTTCAGGGGGGTGTGGAAGGGGAGGGCATGGTGTAACCACAGCCGTTGCATCTGAGACTGAGGATTTGCTCGTATTATTCTGGCCCGTTGGCTGGCTGGTGTTAGAATCTCGGCTTTCCGCAAAGAAGTTCATTGACGAGCAGAATCGGACTGTGTATTAAAGCGCTTCACACAGCACGGCTAGTCTTTTTTTTCTGTCGAACTTCGCATGGGCAAAGCTCCTGATAGATGAAAGCCAGGCCAAACCAAGGAGTTTTACTCATGTCGAAGACCCTCTATGTAGGCAATCTGCCTTTTACCGCTGAACAGGAAGACGTTCGTGACCTTTTCGCCGCCCACGGTGAAGTTGTTTCCGTGAAGCTGATGTTCGATCGTGAAACCGGTCGTCCCCGTGGCTTCGGCTTCGTTGAAATGGCTGACGCTGACATGCGTACCGCCATGGAAGCCCTCGACGGCTACGATTTCATGGGCCGCAACCTGCGCGTCAACGAAGCGCAGGAGCGTGCTCCCCGCGCCCCTCGTCGCGCGTGGTAGTCGCCACGACCTAGCAAGCAAGGCCCCCGGTCAGATATGACCGGGGGCTTTTTTTGTGTGTAGCCTCCCGCTAGGCGCGGGGGCTACACACAAAAAAGCGGGCTGCCTTTCGGCAGCCCGTTCTGTATCTGTCGATTCTATCCGCGTTACTTGATGAAGAGCATTTCCTGGTAGCTGGGCAGCGACCAGAGGTCGTCGGCGACGATGGTCTCAAGCGAGTCGGCCCACTTGCGGACATCGTTCATGGCGGGGAGGATGGCGTCGCACATGTGGCGCGCCTCTTCCAGAACACTTGCCGCCTCGTGGTCGAGCAGCTTCTCCAGTTCGTTGGCAGCCTTCTGCATGGAACGCAGCTTCGCGGTGACATCTTCAAGCGTCACCATCTGGTAGTCGTGTCCGGCTGCCTTCAGGTTGGCGCAGGTGGTAGCCAGTTCACCCTGATAGCGCATGGCTGCGGGGAAGATGATCGTGCGTGCCATGCGGATGACCAGATTGGCTTCGGTCTTGACGGTCTTGCAGTACTGTTCGAGGTAGATTTCTTCGCGCGAGCGGAGTTCCGCTTCGGAGAATACGCCGTACTTGGTGAACAGTTCGATGACCTCGGGCTTGGTCAGCATAGGCAGGGCGTCGGGGGTGGTGCGCAGGTTGGGCAGGCCACGACGTTCGGCCTCCTTGTGCCAGGCTTCGGAGTAGCCGTCACCGTTGAAGATGATGGCTTCGTGCTCGACCATGATCTTCTGAAGAAGGCTCTGCACGGCTTCGTTGAGCTTGCTGGCATCGCCGCCGATGGCCTTCTCGAGCTCGGAGGCGATGTAGTCGAGCGAGTCGGCCATCATGGTGTTGAGGGCCACCTGCGAACCGGCGATGGACATGCTGGAGCCTACCGCGCGGAATTCGAATCTGTTGCCGGTGAAGGCGAAGGGGCTGGTGCGGTTGCGGTCGCCGGGGTCGCGCGGGAGCGGGGGCAGCGTGTCGACGCCCACGTTCATGACGCACTTCTGCTTGCAGCCGTTGACCTTGCCCTGCTTGAACTGTTCGAAGACGTCGGTCAGCTGTTCACCGAGATACATCGACATGATGGCGGGCGGAGCCTCGTTGGCTCCCAGACGATGGTCGTTGGATGCGGAGGCCACGGTGGCTCGCAGCATCGGGCCGAACTTGTGCAGGGCGCGGATGGCGGCGGCGCAGAATACGAGGAACTTGGCGTTCTCGTGCGGGGTGTCGCCGGGATCGAACAGGCTGCCCAATTCGGCGTTGCCGATGGAGTAGTTGAGGTGCTTGCCCGAACCGTTGATGCCCGCGAAAGGCTTTTCGTGCAGCAGGCAGAGCATGCCGTAGCGCTTTGCCACGCTGCGTAGCGTGGTCATGATGATCTGGTTGTGGTCGGTCGCGAGGTTGCCCGTTTCATAGATGGGGGCGATTTCGTACTGGCTGGGGGCCACTTCGTTGTGGCGGGTCTTCACGGGCACGCCCAACTTGTACAGCTCGCGTTCGACTTCCATCATGAAGGCGAGCACGCGGCGGGGGATGACGCCGAAGTACTGGTCTTCGAACTCCTGTCCCTTGGGGGGGCGGGCACCGAAAAGGCTGCGCCCGGCGATGAGCAGGTCGGGGCGGGAGAAGGCGAAGTTGCGGTCGATGAGGAAGTATTCCTGCTCGGGGCCTGCGAAGGCGATCACGGGCAGCTTGGTCTCGATGCCGAAGAGCTTGAGGACTCGCTTGGCCTGCGTATTGAGGGCCTGCATGGACCGCAGGAGGGGGGTCTTCTTGTCCAGTGCTTCGCCCGTCCATGACAGGAACGCCGTGGGGATGCACAGGAACGTGCCGTTGGGATTCTCAAGGATGTAGGCGGGGCTGGTCACGTCCCATGCGGTGTAGCCGCGGGCTTCGAACGTGCTGCGCAAGCCGCCGGAAGGGAAGCTCGATGCGTCGGGCTCACCCTGAATGAGCATCTTGCCGCTGAATTCGGCGAGGGCGCCGCCTTTCCCGTCAGGCGTGAGGAAGCTGTCGTGCTTTTCCGCAGTCAGGCCCGTCAGGGGGTAGAAAACGTGCGTGAAGTGCGTCGCACCCTTCTCGATGGCCCAGTCCTTCATGGTGTTGGCCACGATGTCGGCTATGGAGGGGTCGAGCTTCTCGCCGAGTTCGATGGTCTTCTGCAGCGACTTGAAGACGTCCTTGGGCAGGCGTTCCCGCATGACCTTTTCATTGAAGACGTTGCAACCGAAGAATTCGGTGAGCTTCGTCTCGCTGAAGTTCATGGGGGCGGTGCTCGGCTTGTAGTTGGTGACAGCCGAGATGGCGTTGAGGCGTGCCTGGATTCCACTCATGACGGCGTTCTCCTCGAGGTTGCGTTGCTACTGAAAGTCAATCCGCCCGCGGGTTGCAGGTGGGTACGTTTGTCTTGAGCAGAGCAAAGAGCGGGCCAATAGTGTAACCTAGCGAAATGTCGATATGATATTCCGGTTCGCCCTGCTTGCGGCGTCTTTGTTCTTTCAAAATAGTAAAAAAATGGCAACCCCTCTTTTGGAGTTTGGTGTTATATTGACACTATTGTAATGAAGGATTGGCCGTTGCGTGGCAATATCGTTTCCAAAAATGTATAATGGTGTTTCGCCGGGGTGCAGGCGCACCATAAAATCAATGGGTTGTGGTAGTGCCGCTCAATGTCGCGGATTCGACCGGTAGTCAACCCGTGGGCGCGCTCACTCCTGCGGCCTGTGCTGTATCAAATATGTAAAAACAGGATCGGGGTGCGGGAGGTGGCTGCCGCTTCGCGATACATACCATTATAACAGCTTTGCTCTCGTAGGGTGTGCTGTTGCCTTCATGTGCGGTTTCATATATCCGAACCCATCAGGCACTGGAACGGCTTTTGTCGTTACGCTGGCTTAGGCCACGAGGGGCGTACCGATGCAGGCCGCTGGAGCGTACCCGGCTATCGCCAGGGAATAAGGTTCTTGATCGAGGGAACAAGAGCCTCTCTTGGCGTGTGTCCGGTGCGTACTACAACCTAGGGGAAACGGAACATGAAGCGACTTTGTACACTTCTTCTTGCCGCTGGCCTTCTGCTTGCGGCCTTTACGGGTTCGGCGTCCGCCGAGGGCTTTGCACTCTATGAGTGGGGGGCGCGTGGCAACGCGCTGGGTGGTTCCATGGTCGGTCGTGCTGACGACCCTTCGGCCGTGGCGTTCAACCCGGCGGGCATCACACAGCTTGAGGGTACCCATGTGATGGGCGGTTTCAGCGCCATCATCCCCAGCAGCACAGTCGAAATCAATCATGGCGCTAGAAGCTACGAAGGCGAGGGCGCCTTCAACATATGGGTTCCTCCGCACGGTTACATGACCACGCAACTCAGCGACAACATGTGGCTGGGTATGGGCATATACACCCGTTTCGGCCTTGGTTCGGAGTATGACGACTCAAGCTGGGGCGGGCGCTACAATATCTATAATGTCGGCATCCAGACCGTGTCGTTCAACCCCAACCTCGCCTTCAAGCTCACCGACGACCTGTCGGCAGCCATCGGTGTCGAGGTGATGGGGCTGAAGCTGGACATGAAGAAGAAGATCAATCCTACCGGCAAGGCCAACAACGCTCCCGGGAACAATCCTGCCGGAGACATCGATTCAGACCTTGAGGCCGACAGCTACGGGGTTGGCCTTACGGCGGGCCTGCATTATCGCCTCAACGACCAGTGGGCCGCGGGCGTGAGCTACAAGAGTCAGGTGAAGCACAAGGCGCGCGGCACCAATGACTTCAGCAATGTCCCTGCTGGACCGTTGCAGGGTGTCTATGCCGATTGCGATGTGAATGGTGTGGTCATCCTTCCTGACATGATTTCCTTCGGCGTCGTCTACTATCCCACTCCGGAGTGGAGCATCGAAGCCGGTGCCACACTCACGCGCTGGAGTCTCTATGACAACCTGCCCATCTACCATTCCGCGCCGTTCTATAACGGAGCTGGAGCGATGGTGAACAGCGAGAAGGAGTGGAACGACGCTTGGCGCTACAACGTGGGCGTGGAATACAAGGCCACCGACTGGATGGACCTGCGTGTTGGCTACGTCTATGACGTGTCGCCCGTCGATGACGACCATGTGGACTACCTCATCCCCACGCAGGACAGGCAACTGTACAGCACCGGTGTGGGCTTCCACTGGGATAGCTACACCGTCGACCTCTCGTACACCTACATCGTCGCCAGCGAAGTCGAGTACTCGCAACGCACATCGGAGGGCATCTTCGAGGGCAATTCCAAGGGTGGCCGGACGCATGTACTCGGCCTCTCGGTGGGATACACCTTCTAGCCTTTCGTAGGTCCATCAACCGGCCGGGCACAATCTGCCGAAAGCCGGTTGGCGGAATTCCTCCACCAAGTGAGGGTCGGGGCTGCGTGCTCCGGCCCTTTTTCACTGGATTCTCTGGCAGGGCGTGCTGCTCTCCGACAGGGGCCCGTCCCCGCAGGGGGCGCCAAGCCGGAGTGCGGGACTGTGTCGGCGTTCTGCACCGGTGTTTGATATGGGGCAACCTGCCGTAGCGGGGATGCAATGATCGCGTGGGTTCGGTCGTTACGCCTGTGATGGTGACCTCTGTCCCGTGGTCTCTCCCGGGACTGTCGCGTCAGGGAATGCGTCGATAGATGATCGTCTCTGGGGGGAGATTGCGCAGGAGGAACGGGGCGGCATCTCGTTTCCCGCTACGGGTCATGGTCCGGACATCCTTTTCTGTGGCGTCGCGTTTTTCGAGCGCGACCATGAATGTGAGGCCGTTCCGGGGCATCCAGACCGGAACGACCATCAAGTCCTGTCTGTTCGCAGTGCTTCTGTAGGTGGCATACGCAGTTTCAAGGGAATCGTGTCTGGAGAGCACGGCAAGACTCAGTCCGTTCACGGCCTCTCCACGTGTGAGCGGCAAGGCGGGCAGGGTGAGGATGGTTCCTGTGGGCAGCATGTTCGGGTTGGTGATGCCGGGGTTGGCTTCGAGAACCTTGTCGAGTACGCCGCCAGCCCGGCCATAGACAGTCTCCAGCAGACGCAACATGGTCTCGCCCCGTGGCAGGACGAGCGCCCCCAACCTTTCGGGGGGCGTTACCGACGATGCCGACGTGGCTGTCTCAAGTCCGTCGATACCATTCGTCCCTGACTCGATCGATGCCACAGGCTGGTCGGAGGCCATGCCCCGTGCCTCCTGTGGCGTGTTCCGTCCATTCTGTTCGCTCTTCGGGACAAAGGGGGCTGCATCGTTCGGAAGGGCTTGGTGCTGTCCCTCAGTGAGGCCTGTCGTGCCTGACAGCGCCGGATGGGGGGCCAACGTCGCCCGTATGTTCGAGAACACCGGTCCTGTCATCGTCGTGAGCGTCTGTTCGACCTGCGCGGGGCGCATCACGAAGAGTGCGACGAGGGCCGCCGCGACGCCTGTCGCACCAATCAAGCGAAGATACGGCGTACGTTTTGGTCCAAGGGCCTTGTCGCGTTGCAGGAAGTCGCGCACGCTACGGGCGGTGATGCGCGGCTTGTTGGTGATGAGCAACGTCATCACCAGCTGGTGACAAAGGCGCATGATGCGTCGCGGATAACCGCGTGTGGCCCTGTGCACCGCCAGCAGCGCACCAAGGGTGAACAGCCGTTCTCCGGCGGGGCCGCCTGCCAGTCGCAGACGGTGCCGCACAAGTCGGATGGTCTCCCGTCTGTCGAGAGGGCGCAGCACGAGGTACTCGTTGATGCGGTCCTTGAAGTTGGGCAGCCCGTCGATGACCTCTTCAAGTTCGCGTTGCCCGAAGATGACGATCTGCAACAGCTTCTCGGTGTTGGTCTCGTAGTTGAGCAACTCGCGCAGCACTTCGAGGCAGTCGGGTGCCAGCTTCTGCCCTTCATCGATGCAGAGCAGCACGATACGCCCGCGTTCCACGGCAAGGCTGAACAGCGCGTTCTGGATGGCTTCGATGCAGTCGCGTCTGGGGAGGGTGTCGGGCACGGGGCCATCCGCCAGCAACCTGCATATGTACCGTGCGAACTCATCCGCCGATTCGAATCCGGGGTCGAGGATGAGATGGGGAATGATGTCTTCCTGCCCGTCCAGTGCCCGCAACAGGCATCGTGAAAGTGTGCTCTTGCCTGTCCCCACATCGCCGATGACCACATTGAGCCCGCGCTTCAGGCGTATGGAGACCTCGAGCCTGTGCAGGCAGTGTTCATGTTCCGGCGCGCGGTAGTAAGCCAGCGGGTCGGGCGAAGTCGAGAAGGGTTCCTGCGCGAGGCCGAGCATTTCAAGGTACTGCATGGACGTCTCTCGTGGCGTATTCCGGTTCGTGGCGTGAACGGGGCGGGTCCAGGCGCAAGGCGGGGAGAGCCCGCATCGCAGCTGATATCGATCTTCATCCATCCGGAGGATCAGTAGTCGTCGTCATCCTGTAGGCTCAATGGACGTTGCTGGGTTGCCGTCTCACGCTGAGCAAAAGCGGCGAACCGCTGCTTGTCCATGGCATGGGTCGCGGCATCGCGCGCGCTGATGACCCCCTGTGACAGAAGGCGCATGATGTCGTCGTCGAGGGTCTGCATCCCTTGTGCCTTGCTCGTCTGGAGGAAACTCGGAATCTGGAAGGTCTTGCTCTCGCGGATAAGGTTGCGCACGGCGGGAACACCCAGCATGATTTCCAGTGCCGCCACACGTCCCGGTTTGTCGGTGCGTCGCAAGAGCACCTGTGAGATGACCGCCTGAAGCGTCTCGGAGAGGCTTGTCCGTATCTGCGCCTGCGTGTCGGAGGGAAAGACCTCCACGATGCGGTCGATGGTCTTCGCGGCCGAGATGGTGTGCACGGTCGAGAGCACGAGATGCCCGGTCTCTGCGGCTTCAAGCGCGAGCGTGATGGTTTCGAGGTCGCGCATTTCGCCAACGAGGATGATGTCGGGGTCTTCGCGTAACGCACCGCGGAGGGCGGCAGCGAAGCTGCGCGTGTCGCGCCCCACTTCTCGCTGGTTGATGAGGCAGCCGCGTGGCGTGTGCACGAATTCGATAGGGTCTTCGATAGTGATGATATGGTCGCGGCGGTGGCTGTTGGCGTAGTCGATCATCGCCGCAAGCGTCGTCGACTTGCCGCTGCCGGTCGGCCCCGTGAGCAGGACAAGCCCCTTGGGGAGCATGGCGAGTTCCTGAAGCAGCGGTGGCAGCCCAAGTTCATCGACTGAGAGGATGTGCTGCGGAATTTCGCGAAAGGCCGCGCCAACGCCGCGTTCCTGCCGGAAGAGGTTGGCGCGGTAGCGGGCGATGCCGGGGACGGCATGGCTGAAGTCCACATCGCCGCATTCTTCGAAGAGTGCCAGTTTCGCGGGCGGTGTGATTTCGTGCAGCAGGGCGCGCATCATGTCGTCTGTGAGGGGCGGGTGGTCGAGCCTTTCAAGCCTGCCATGTACCCGCAACATGGGAACGCACCCCACCGAGAGGTGCAGGTCGGACCCGTGACGCTGATGCAGTATTTCGAAGAACCTGTCGATGGCGGGCATAGGATGTCCTTGTGGTTGTCGAAGCTGGCCATGCGCCGTATGGTTCGGGGCCGACGCACGAGAGCCTTCCGCGGCTGATGGTATGCGAGCGGCAGAAATTAGCAACCCCCATATAATAATAGTCAAAGGTGTCGTGCCACGTTACAGGCGACGCATCCGCGAACGAGGTTCCCCCATGCACCAGCTACCCCCTGAACTATTGCCGTGGTTCGCTCTTGTGTTCGGTCTCGTGTTCGGCAGCTTCTATAATGTCTGCATCCATCGGTATATCGCGGGCGAATCCATAGTATGGCCTCCTTCACGGTGTCCCAAGTGCGAGACGCGTCTTGGCATACCAGACCTCGTGCCTGTATTCAGTTATCTTTTCCTGCGCGGAAAGTGCCGTCATTGCGGCAGTCACATCAGTGTGCGCTACCCCGTTGTCGAACTTGCATCGGGTCTGCTGGCCTTTCTTCTGATGCACCGCTACGGTCTCACATGGCCTTTTGCCGTGTACTATGTCTTTGGCAGTGCACTGCTGGTGGCTTCGTTCATCGACTTCGAACTCTTCATCCTGCCCGACCCCATCACGCTGGGCGGTGCCGTTCTCGCCCCGCCCGCCGCCATCCTGCTACTCGACCTGCCGTGGCAGGCGAGCCTTGCCGGGGCTGTCGTAGGCGGCGGCGGCTTCTGGCTGGTGGCTTGGCTGTTCCGCAAACTGCGCGGTGTCGAAGGCATGGGCCTCGGGGACGTGAAGCTCATGCTGCTCATCGGCGGGCTGTGCGGCGCGTCGGCGTTACCTCTCGTTACCATCATCGCGGGCTGTGCCGCGCTGGGGGCGAGTCTGTGGTTTCTCGCCCGACGCGAGAAGGGAACGGACGCGCGAGAGGTGCAGATTCCGTTCGGGCCCTTCCTCAGTCTTGGTGCGGTGATGCACATGCTCTATGGCCCGGACATCATCCACTGGTGGATAGCCCTTGTCACCGGACGGCCCTTCTAGCGCCTTCTGATGGGTGGATGGATTTCCCCTTGTGCAGGGCACACTGGCGTGTCGTCGCAACCGTCCGTCAGGTGACCGGGGATGTCGGGTGCCGCGAACATACCCTGCGACCACGCCCGGTGGCTTTCCGATGCCCTTCCCCTGCGGTAGCCTGCCGGATGGGGGCTGCACTACGGCGGTCTGGCTGCGTGGCGTGGGGAGCTTGCTGTGACGAGGGTGATGACACTGGTGTGTGTCCACTGATGCGGCTCACCTGCCAGCGCCAGCCTGTGCATTCTCTCACGCTATTGTCGATGCCGCGTGGCCTTCAGCGGCGACTCAGGCGTTCGTAGGTCGCCATGACCTTGGTGACATAGTTCTGTGTCTCCGGAATGGCGGGAATGCCTCCGCAACGTGCCACTCTTTCGGGTCCGGCGTTATAGGCGGCGAGAGCGAGGCGCGTATCGCCAAAGCGCTGCATGAGCGACTTCAGATAGCGCACGCCACCCTCGACGTTGGCGTCGGGGTCGAAGGGTGCCTCCACCCCAAGGTCCTTCTGCGTACCGGGCATGATTTGCATGAGTCCCTGCGCCCCGGCGGATGACACGGCGGTGGGGTCGTAGTTCGATTCCACGGCGATGACCGCCTCGACGAGGTTGGGGTCGAGTCCATGGCGTTTGCCGTACTTGTCGGCAAGGCTGTGAATGCCCCGGGTGCCCACGGTGCGCACGAGGTCGTGGACGCGAAAACGCCCGAACACGCGATACCGTCCGTCGCCGCATGGCCTGTTGGTGAGGTGGACGACACCATGTTCGTCGACGTATTTATAGATGGTGACGCGCTCTTCACCCGCGAAGGCGATGCCCGCCCGTCCGGAGTCTCCCCTCCGTCCTGTCTCTTCCGGTAGGATGGGCAGTGTGCTTGCAAGCAGGATGAAAGCGGCAGTCAGCGCGGGCAGGGGCTGCCGGCCGGTAGCGCTGCGCTGCCTGAAGCGGCGTAAAAGGCTTCGCAGCCGGAGGGTTACGGCGTAGTATAAGACGGTGCAGCAACGTGGCACGTGGAGATGTTCGTTGGTCGTGAAAGGCAGCATGGAGGTTCCCGTGAGTCGTCGCAATTATGTTTCCCTGACCGGAGTGGCGGTCCTTGCCCTCGCGGGGCTGGTCATCTTCGCGCGTCCGGCCGTTTCGGGCAAGGTCTACATGTGGACGGACGAGGCGGGAGTGCGTCACATCACCGACACGCCTCCGCCTGAACAGAAGAGTGGCGTGAAGGAACTCACCGCCAATCCTGCGCCTGCCCGCGAGGCTGCCCCGGCACCTGCTGCGTCAGCCGCCCCGGGAGGGGCATCGGGAAGCGTCTGGGGCGGTGGTCCGGGGGCCGCTGGCATTCTGCCCGGTCTGCTTTCGGGCCAGAATCCGGGCGGGGGGGCTGGCAATGCCCCTTCAGGCAGTGCCGGTGGGGCAGGCGATGCCGCCAAGGGGCTTGTGCCTGCCTCGGTTGCCGACGACCTTGTGCGGAGTGCCTTGCAATCGGCACAGGAGCAAGCCAGAGATGGCAATCTGCCCGGCATGGCTGCGCCGGGTGACGTCATGCCCGGTAGTCCGGTTGCGGGCACCGAAGCCCCCGCGCGTGCCCCTTCCGCAGCCGACGAAGCGCGTCTCAATGAACTGCGTACCCGCCTCGATGCGCTTGAGAAGGAAAAGGCCGCCTACGACCTGCAAGAACGCCGGGCGCGCAGCAAAGGCGACGGCTACGCCAAACAGCGGGCACGCTACCGCCAAAGCGACGTGGAAAAGCGCATCGATGAAGTGCAGGAGCAGATGCGGTCGCTCACCCCTGCCAGCGAGTGACGGATGCCAGTTGTGCGTCTTACGTTCGTCTGACGTCTGACGACGGCTGCATGACGTATTTCGACTGTCTGCCTGTCACCTGCCGGGCTACGTCTGGTCATGCCCGACCACGCCAGCCCAAGGCTGAACAGGGCAGGGGGGCAGGGCAACGTCCGCTGGGAATCGTACCCCCCAATAAAAAACGGTAGTTCAGACGAACGACCGGCAACAGCCTCCCGACGTGTTGAGCGATGCCTCATGCGTTGGCAGGGGTTTCCGAGTGTTCTTCTGCTGGCGGACTCGACGGCAGGGTTGTAGCCGTCGGCATGTGTTGCTCTCACATCCGCAAGCTCTTGCGCCCCGTGCGCCTACCGTCGTTATCTCCCTGCCGCAAAGCATGAAAACTGCGACACCCGGCCATTCCCGCCATTGAACCCCACCGCTATTGCACAAAACCACCTGCCGTAACCATCACTGCTGTATGGGGGGCAGAAATCCCTTGCCGCCACGCAGGTCGAGTTGCAGCCCGAAGTCGTCGAAATAGAAGTTGGTTCCCGTCGGTCCGCTGGTGACGATGGAGATACCTTCTGACGGGCTGTAGACTGGGTTGTCAGGGTCATAGGTCGGTGAAAGCAGGTTGGTACTCCGGACAATCGTTCGTGTGCGTTGCGAACCGTTGATGTACTCGTTAAGGGCTGAAACGCCCGCCACCCCGGAACCCACCAGCGTCGCGTTCCCGGAGTTCGTCCCACCTGACGTGTTCACGACATCCCATTCTACCAGAGAGAAATAGTCGGTGGCAGCTTTCCACTGCTCGTAGTCGTCGGGTATCCAGCGCAGTTTGTCATTGTCGCCAAGGCGCGGGTTAGAGCGCCTGTCGGCGGACGAGAAGCCTCCGTTGCCGCCGGGGGCTTCTGGAGTGCAGGGGTTCGCGTCTCCCGTGCCGTTGCGTTCGGCGTCTGAGTAGTAGACGCGAATGAAGTTGGTCTTCGCCCCCAGTCCGCCGGTGCCTATGGTCGCGTGACTCACGTTGTTGACTTTCAGGGTCTGGCCGTTGCTGAAGTTCCCCGTCGCCCCTGTATCCACGTTGGTCAGCACTAGCCGCCCTGAAGCCGTGCCGGATGTCCAGTCGCCGCTTTCGACGATGGGCTGACCGATGACCCGTGCCTTGGCGCCTGTCTGGGTGATGATTTCGTCGCCGTAGTTGATACGCAGTATACCGCCTGCCCCGTCAGACCCGCCGCCGTTGGTGAACTGCAATTCCTGTCCTTCGACAAGGCGCACCAGCAGGGTCGGCCACGCGTCGAGTCTGTATGTGGGGCCATTCTTACTGTAGGTGACAATACCCGATGAACTTCCAAGCTTCTTGTAGGCAAGCCAGCGAAATTGGCCATTCCTGCGTTCCCAGAGCATGATGGCAGGCCACGAATAGCGGCTCTCTTCATAGAAAATCCACCATCCCTCATCGACAATCTGGTTCAGGTCTTCATTATCGCCGAAAAGGGGGCCGCCCACATCGGGGTTGGGCGTGGCGTTGTAGCCCGGTACGAGTGAACTGGGAACGTCGTTGGGCCAGTACCATCTGTCATTGAGCCATGTACGCCTCTGTCGAAAACGGACGAACGATATCCCGTAGCCGTCAAGGTCGTCTGAACCGCTGTTACGTCCTCTGAAGAGGAGGCCACCGAAGAAAGCCTTGCCCGAATCCTGATTGACATTGACCTTGAACTGGAGGTCGTAACTTGAGTTGCCGTAAGTGTCGGCCCATCCCCGTGCGAGGTTGACGTTCGTCCTGCCCCAGTTGAAGAACAGCGAACTCCATTGGTTATCACCCGAAAGCCATGACAGAAAACCGCCAAAGCCGGAGGTGGCAGCCGTCTGCATCCCGGTAACGCGTAGCGCCCCCCCGGACAGGGCGTGCGTCCCCAGATGGCCTTGACTGGAATCGCCCGTGAACCAGTTGGCGAGGCTTGCGAAATTGTCCTGATACTGTTCCTTACTGAAACTGCCCCCCCCAAGAATCCAGCCGATGGGCACGTTGTAGATGACCTCGCGCGCCATGCCCCCTGCGGGGATGCCCGTGGAGTGCAACCGCAGGTACGATTCAAGGGTCACGTCAGAGGCGGAAGACAGCGAGATGTCGGACCACGTCACGCCCTGACCTTCGACGAGGCGCACGTCTTCAAGGGTGTTTCCGTTCTTGCGCCGGTAGACGTAGGCGATGCGTCCATTGTTGGCGACGGGCCCGCCGCGGACGGTGAACATGCCGTTCACGTTGGGAAAGGCTGCGGCATGTGCCGAGTTGAGCGTCAGGTCTCCGTTATTGCCCACGGATGTGCTTGTGGGCGTGGCACTCAGGAAGATGTCCGCACCCGTATCGATAGGGGGGGAAGGCGTCTGCGTCAGGGTGAAGGTGACCGTGTTGCCCGATGCCTGAATGTTGCTGTAGGTGTAGAAGACTGCGGCGTTGCCGATGCGTAGCCGCCCCGTGGTGTTGGTGGGCAGTGTGGGGGCGGTGCCGTAGACGCGCGTGACCAGCCGCGTTCCGGTGTTGCTGGTCGCCTCGAACCAGTAGGGCTCTATCCCAAGCCGGAATGCCCCTGCATTGTTGGCGAAGGTATAGGTCGAACCGTCCATGGTCTGGAGAAGGTTCTTGCGGGCCTGTTCGTCTCCGGCGGCAAGGAACATGCTGCCCGCCGCCCCGAAGCCCGACTCCGCGAGATAATAGGCCTGGTCGCCCTGCACGGCGAAATAGCTGTTCTGCGTCGAAGCCGTCATCATGGGCACCATGGCTGCGCCGATGACCGAAAAGGCCACGATGGTGACGATGACGCTGATGAGCACAGCACCGCGCGTACGCCCGCCGTTGCGACCATGGTCAGCGGCGGGCGGGTCGTGGCGCGCAATACAGGTGCCGTCAGACTTGCCGGTGTCGTTGCCGGAGAGATGCCTTGCGGTGGTGGGGCTGTTGTTGTCGGCGGCAGCCGTCTGTAACGGCGTGGTCTCTCTGTGCAGGGTGCCGCCGTGCAGTGCCGCCCCCAGCATGTGCCCAAGCACGAGAGACAGCATGAACAGGGTACCAAGGGCTATCGGGGCGTGCACGGCCATGCCGCACAGCGCGGCAAGGGGCGTCAGTATGCCCATGACGGCGGCCCGTACCGTATCATGCCCTTGCAGCATGTCGGCGAGTCGCGGCCCCACGGTGTAATAGGCGCGTACCAGCATGCGCCCCCCGCCCCATGTGAGCAGAAGCCTGTCACGGAATTCTCGTAGCTGCACCACCACCGGGTGGCTTGTGTCACCGCTGGCAGCGGTAGCCACGAAGCAGATGTCGAAGCGTTCCAGAGAAGGCGGCACGGCTTCTGGCAGTGCGCCGCCGCGATTCTCGTTGTTGCGCGGTACGATGCGGTTGCTGAAGGTGCGTGTGGTGCCGCCGGGCGCGGTGAGGGTGAAGGTCACGTCCACGCCGGAGAGGAGTCGCGGGTCTGTACCAGCCGACCATGTGGCCGTGGAGACATCTTCCTGCCAATAGTTGAGGCTGAAGGCCGTGACGTTGTCGATGAGCGTGTCACCATTCTGTGCGCCCTGTGCGCCGTTGGCGATGCGAATCTCGCGGGCGTTGGCAACATATTCTATCGACCTGTCGAATTGCCCCGCGCCGCCCGCCCCCACGTTACGCACCACAAGACGGGTGGCGCTGCTGTCTGCGGGGACGGCGACCAATTCAATCACTTCGCGGGTGATGCGGTCGAGCGCAAGTTGTGCCTCCATGGCCATCGCACCGGCTTCGCGTGCCTGCACGAAGCCGCGCACGCCGCTGACGATGCCCACACCTGCCACGGCAGCGATGACTCCGACGATGAGCAGTACCGCCACGGTCTCTATGAGTGTGAAGCCCTTGGCCTTCATGGTTCGTCTCCTAGCGCGAGAACAATGTGGTGGCCTGCTGGCCGTTCACTTCGATGGTCACGCGCAGCATGTCGCCGTTGGCGTCGGCTTGTTCGGCAAAGGCGTTGGTGCCTGTGTTCACGAAACGGATGCGCCGATTCACCACCACGGTATAGGTTCCATAGGTGGTACTCACCGTGCTGCCCGCAGCACCGATACGCCCGCTGATGATGCCGATGGGGTTCTCTTCGGTGGCCCACAGGTTGCGGTAGTCCGCGGTCATGGACTCGATGGCATCGGTGAGGCGCGACTGTGCGTCAGAACGCACAAGGCTTTCGGCGCTGCCGCGCAGTGCGGTACCTGTCATGGTGAGCAGCATGGTGGACATGATGGCGGCAAGGATGATGGTGACGATGATTTCAATGAGTGTGAAGCCGCCCTGGGCATGACGGGAAGACGCGGACGTGAAGGCGGCAGGGCGAGTGGATTGGGCGATGCTGTCTGCAGGCGGTGGTGCCGGTGCTGCATGGTTGAAGGCAGAACATACGGCAGAGGTTGCGGAATGGGCGGTAGGGGCAGCAGGCTGGCACAACGTCTGGCACTCCGCGTGGCCTGCCATATGGCGTGTCGCGCAATGCGAAGAATACCCCGGAGTATGGCGTGCCCCATGGCGCGAGACTGGGTATGGTAAATGGCGGCAGGGCTGACGTTTCATCGCATGAACCCCGTATTGCGGACGATGACGATGTTCTCCGTGGCACCCTGAAAACCCACCGTCACGGTGACATTGGCTGTACGCAGGGTGGTTCCTGACGCATCGGAACACGGACGTCCCCATTCGTCAAAGGAGATGGTGGTGGCGGCGGTGGTGAAGGTGGCACCCTGTGGCAGTGTGATGGTGCCGCCCGCTTCACCGGGCATGGTCACGCGGGTGTTGACGTTGCCACCGCGAAAGACCGCATAGGTCGTGCCGGAGATGATGCGTACCCCGAACACTTCGTCACTGTTCATGGAACGGGTGCGCGCATAGCGGATGTTGTTGCGAACACTGGCGGCGATGGCACCCACCTCGCCCGCGCGCTGGTCGAACATGCGTTCGGCGGCGACAGCCGTTATCACAGCCATGATGACAAGTACGGCGATGATCTCGACGAGCGTAAAGCCTCGCTGACGCGAGGCATGATCGGCCCTCGAGGGGCGGCGTGTGCTGCTGGCGATGGCGGAAGGGGGCGAAGCCCTTCCGGGAGCGCACGGCGTGTTTTCGGGGCGTATGCTGTTCATGCTGCGACCTGTATGGGGCGGTGCCCATCTGCGAGGCGTGCGCACGGGGCTTGTGTGATGCCGGGACGTATGACGCCTTCGTGGTGCGGGACGTACTGACGTGCCATGTTCAAGCCTGCGCCGCCGTGGGCGTGGGGGCGCCTCTTATTTCTGGTTGAATTGCCGCACGACATCCTCAAGCGGCATGTCGTCGGTGACGGTGACGTACCCGTCGTACTCGTCAGAGGCAAGGGGCGGCAGGGCATGGGCAGGCATGACGTCGTCCATGCCGTTCATGCCGCTGTCATTCATGAACCGCACAGGGCGGGCGTGGCGTGCCTGTTCAGCCGCATAGTGGGTCAGACCCAGACCGTGGTCGACGAGGGGGCTCTCATAGTCTTCGCCGCCCGCCTCTTCAGGCGCGGGGCGAAACACGTTGGAAGGTGCCGAAAGCCGTTGCTGCCGCTCGAGGAATTCTGTTCGGTAGGCGTCGGCGGTGAACATGCCGTCACCCCTGCCCATCTCCATGAGGCTGGTGAGTTGGGCGAACTTGCCTTCGCGCACGAGCATCCGCACCGGGTTGTTACCCACAAGGATGGAAAGCACGGGCACACGGAAGCGCGCCGTGGGGTGCATCTGCAACTGCTGTACGACGATGGCGTTGAGCGAAGACGAAAGCTGATGCCGCACAAGGTCTTGTGCCTCGAGGGGGAAGGCGTTGCACAGCCGGTAGAGGGCTTCTTCGGGCGATGACGAGTGCAGCGAGGCGATGATGAGGTGTCCCGATTCGGCGGCACTGAGGGCAAGGCGGATGGTCTCTGCCTCGCGCAACTCGCCCACCAGCACCACGTCGGGGTCTTCGCGCAGCACGTCAAGCAGCCCGCGTTCGAACGAGGGAAAATGTCTGCCCAATTCACGCTGTTCGACGAACGACTTCTTGGAGGCGAAGCGGTATTCGATGGGGTCTTCCAGCGTGATGATGTGGGCGGGGCGGGTACGGTTTATCTCGTCCAGCATGGCAGCCATGGTGGTTGTCTTGCCGCTGCCGGTGGCACCGCAGACCAGAATAAGCCCCGACCGCAACCGGGTGAATTCTTCGAGAGAGGGGTGCAGGTTGAGGTGGGCAAGGCTGGGGATGTGCCCCGCCAGAAGGCGCACCGCAAGGCTGAGACCCCGCGTGGTGTTGAAGATGTTCAGGCGCACCCGTATGCCCGCCACCGAGTGGGCGAAGTCGACCGACCAGCGGCGGCGCAGGATGTCGCGGCGGTAGGGTGTGAGCAGAAGCCGGGCGAGGTCGTCAAGTTGCGCGGTTGTGAAGGTGACATCGGGCAACATGCCGATGTCGCCGTCTTTGCGGTACACCACCGGGTGGTTGCCTGTCATGTGCAGGTCGGACCAGCCATAGGCGACAGCCTGCTGGATGATGGTGGAGAATCGCTGAAGCATGGCGCACCTCGCTTCGGGTGGGGAGGGGGAGGCGGCGGCACCGGGGTGCCGCCGCCGGGGCTTTATACTACGGGCAAGACGGAAGGGTTACTTGTGCTGTCAGAGGGGTTGCACTGACATCAGCGTTCGTAAAGGCCACGTCGATTGTGTCACCCGCGTCCGTCGCAAAGTTGAAGGCTGTTGGGTTGGTCGTCCAGCCACTGAGGGTGCCTGCAGCTCCTTCCCAGAGTGCGGCTTCACGAGTGTCCATGCCTGCAAGAGCGGTAGCGCAGACACCGTTTGCAGTAATAAGTTCACGAGCAAAAAGCTGGTTGATTCGGGCTTGGAGTTCCGCTGCTGTCGCATCAGCTGCACGCTGCGCAGCGTTAGTTTGAAGCTGGAAATACCTAGGTACTGCCACTGCAGCCAGAATGCCAAGAATAACGAGCACGGCGATGATTTCGATGAGGGTGAAACCCTTCTGCCCCTTCCGCTGTTCATGCAATCTCTTCATGGTCTTCTCCTGAATCGGTTGTTGTGTCGTTTGTTCGGTTACGGCAGTGCCGCACCCCCCTCCACTGACACCGGGTGCGCGGGCACACCGGCGATACTCCCATTCGTTCATCCTAGCGCTTGCCAGCCATCTGCGTGAGGTCCCACATGGGCATGAAGATGGCGAGGGCGAAGAAGCCCACCACCGCCGCGAGGGCGACGATGAGCACAGGACCGATGGCTTCCGCCATGCCCGCCACGGCGTATTCCACTTCTTCGTCGTAGTGTCGTGCCACGTCATTGAGCATGGCGTCGAGACTGCCCGATTCCTCCCCGATGGCGACCATGTTCACCACCAGAGGGGTGAAGAAGCGGGCGGTGCGCAAAGGTTCGGCAATGCCCCTGCCTTCACGCAACTGGTCTTGAATGCGGGTGAATTCGCGGGCGATGGCTGCGTTGCCGATGGTGTTGTTCAGTACGTCCAGCGCATCCAGCACTGAAACGCCGCTGGATTGCAAGATGGCGAAGATGGAGGCGAAACGCGCCATGACCGACTTCTGGATGACGGGACCCACCCCCGGCAGTCGCAGCACGAGTCTGTCGCGCCAGTACCTGCCGTCTTCGGTGCGTACCCAGTACTTGTAGGCGACGGTGCCCGCCACCACCACCGCCAGCACCACATACCAGTAGGTAGAAAAAACATAATGCATACCGATGGCTATCTTGGTGGGCCACGGAAGGGTGATTCTGGCTTGCGAGAAGATGAGCACGAATTTGGGAATGACGAGGTTGAGCAATACGAAGAATGCCACTGCCAGCGCACCCATGACCATCTTGGGGTAACGCAGGGCGGACTTGATGTCTGAACGTATCTTGTGCTCATGTTCCAGCAGGTAGACGAGGCGGTCCATCACCTCGCCCAGTGCGCCAGAGGCTTCGCCCGCCCGCATCATGGAACAATAGAGTTCACTGAACACCTTGGGGTGGGCGCGGAATGCGTCGTACAGTGTGGCGCCACCCATGATGGCTTGCGACATCTCGGCGGCGATGGCTTTCAACCGCTTGTGTTCGGTCTGATTCTGCAACACCTGCAACAACTGGGTGATGGGAATGCCCGCCTGAAAGAGCGTGCGAAACTGCTTGGTGAAGAGAATGAGTTCCTTGGGGGGAATGGGTGAAAGCGCATCCGCCAGTGCACCCAGCCCCAGCGAAAAGCCGCCGCCCGCGCCCGCCTTCACCTCCAGCGGTACATAGCCCCGGCTGAACAGGATGGCACGCGCCGCTTCGGTGCTTTCGGCGTCGATGACGCCTTCCATCTTCACCCCGTTCTCGTTGCGGGCGGTATAGCTGAAGCTTGCCATGGGCTACCCCTGCAACATGACGGCGGTCGCCGCCTCTTCGACGGTGGTGATGCCAGCCCGTACCTTGAGGGCGGCGTCCTGCACGAGGGTACGCATCAGCCCCGCTTCGATGGCGGTGTTGGCGATGACCTGCGTGGACGAACGGCGTACCACAAGTTCCTGTATCTCTGGCACCATGGGCAGAATCTCGAACAGCCCCGTACGCCCGCGGTAGCCCGTGTGGGCGCAATGGAAGCAGCCGCGCCCCTTGAGGAAGCGCGACCTGCCGTCGTGCCCCTCTGCGGGGTCGATGCCGAAGGCAGCCAGCGCGGCATGGGGCGGGTCATAGGGTTCGGCGCAGTTGGGGCACACGCGGCGCACCAGACGTTGCGCGAACGAGGCGAGCATGACCGATGAGACGAGAAACGGTTCGATACCCATGTCGATGAGGCGTGTGACCGCACCCGCCGCGTCGTTGGTGTGCAGGGTGGAGAGCACAAGGTGACCGGTGAGGGCCGCCTGTACCGCGATAGAGGCGGTTTCGGCGTCACGTATCTCACCCACCATCACCACGTCGGGGTCCTGACGCAGGATGGAACGCAGACCGCTGGCGAAGGTCATGCCCGCCTTGCGGTTGAGTTGCACCTGACGGATGCCGCCGATGCGGTATTCCACCGGGTCTTCAAGGGTGATGATGTTGATTTCCGGCGTGTTGATGCTCTTGAGGATGGCGTACAGGCTGGTGGATTTGCCGCTGCCCGTGGGGCCGGTGGAGAGTATCATGCCGTAGGGCTTGTGGATGACCCGCTTGATGACGGTGTGGTCGGTCTGTTCCATGCCCAGCTGGTCGAGGGTGTAGTCGCGTCCGCTCATGTCGAGAAGACGCAAGACCATGTTCTCACCGTAGATGGTGGGAATGCTGGACACGCGCACGTTGATTTCGCGGTTGTCGAGATTCATGGTGAAGCGACCGTCTTGCGGCACGCGGGTGACGGCGATGTCCATGTTGCCCAGAATCTTCAGGCGCGAGACCATGGCGGGGGCCACGTTCTTGGGCGGGGCGGGGGCTTCGCGCAGCTTGCCGTCGATGCGGAAGCGCACCTGTCTGGAGTCTTTCTCGGGGCTGATGTGCACGTCGCTGGCGCCCTCGCGCACCGCCTGTGCCAGAATGGAGTTGACCAGCCGCACCACGGGGGCGAGGTCTGCCTGACTGGCGAGTTCTTCGAGGGCCACGTCGCGGTCTTCGGTCTCGGTCTTGGCTGCGGTGGCGGTGTGCAGGTCGCCGAGGCTCTCTATCACACCGTCGAGATTGGTGAACATGCCGTAGACGGCGCTGAACAGCTGGTTGAATTCCTGCTCTGTGCAGATGACAGGCTCGACTTCGCTGTTGGTGGCGAATTCGATGGTGTCGCAGGCGTCGATGTCCAGCGGGTCGGTCATCGCCACCACAAGCACATGCCCGTGCTGTTGCAGCGGTACGGCGTTGCACTTCTGCGCCGTCTCAAGCGGCAGGCGTTCCGCCATGTTGAGACTCAGCGGAAAGTCCTGCGGGGAGTAGCGGTCGATACGCAGCTGGCGACTCACGGTGGCGACGACGTCGCCCTCGCGGCACACGCCCGTCTTGATGAGGAACTGGCCAAGCCTGAGCCCGCTCTTCTTGTGGTCGCGCAGGGCCACCTTGAGCTGCTCGTCGCTTATGATGCCGGCTTCTACCAGCAGTTCTCCCAACCTCACTCGCTTACGCACTGCTTGCCTGCCTTGTCTTGTTGTGCCGTGGCACGCGCCCCTTGGGGCTTGTGACGGGGCGGTGTGGCGCCCCCGCCTTACGGTACCGTATCGTTGTTTTCTGTCGCCTAGCCCGATGCCTAGCCGGTGCGCCGTCCGGCCCGTCGCGTTGTCTCACCGCCCGGGCGCATCGCTGACGGGGTCGTCTGCCCCGTCGCCCGGTCGAGTGTCCCAAGCTTCTGCATCAGCCTGGGCACCGGGGTTGTTTCCCGCGTCGTGCCCGGTCGCGTGCCTGAGTCCGGCCCCGTGCTAGTTGACGCTGGTTTCCTCGCGGTAGGGCAGGATGGCGGGCGTGATGAATATCAGCACGTCCTCAAGCTTGTTCGCCTTCGAGTCGTTGCCGAACAGCGCGCCGATGCCCTCTACATCCTGCAGGTAGGGCAGGCCCTGTCTGCGGGTGCTGCTGCGTTCCTTGGTGAGGCCGGAGATGACCACCGTCTCGCCGTCCTGCACGATGAGCGTCGTCTCGGTCTGCTTCTTGATGATGAAGGGGTTGCCCTCAACCGTGCGGGTAAGGTCGACCTCGTCCTTCTTGACCTGCACCTTGAGCTTGAGGTTGGACTCGTCGATGACGTGCGGGGTGATTTCAAGGCGCAGCACCGCGTCTTCGAACTTCACTTCGCGGTCGCCCTGTGCGTTGGTGGATACGTAAGGTACCTTCTCGCCGTTCTCGGTGAACGCCATCTGGTTGTCCAGCGTGGAGATGGAGGGCGACGAGAGGATGTTGAGCTTGCCATTGTCCTGCAGGGCCGAAAGCTGCACTTCGAGCATGTTGCCGCCGATGGTGCCGAACATGAGGCCCAGCGAACCCATGGCCGTCTTGCCCGCCTTGTTCACCGGGAAGTTCATGCCGAAGCCCTGCCCGCTGAGGCCGCCCGGCGGGATGACAGGTACGCCGCCTCCTGCCTGCGGGTCTGTGGGCTTGGTGGGCCCCGAACCGCCGGGGGTTACCCACATGCGGTTGCCGTCGCCCATGTTGCCGGAACGACCCACGCCACCCCACTGGATGCCAAGGTCGCGCGCGGTGTCGCGCGTGGCTTCGACGATGTGCGCCTTGAGCAGTATCTGTGCGCGGGGCTTGTCGAGGTTGTTGACGAGCGTGATGATCTTGGAAAGGTCGTCCTCAACGGCCTGTACGATGAGCGAGTTGGTATGCGTGTCCACGACCACGGCGCCCACGGGCTTGTTCTGTTCGTCCTTGCTGAGGAAGCCTTCAAGGTTCTTCTTGAGTTCAGCAGCTTCGGCGTAACGCACCTCGATGACCGAGGTCACCAGCGGCCCCACCTTGCGGCCCTTGAGTTGCTGCGCCATGCGTTGCGTCTCGAGCAGTTCGCGTTCGACCTCTGCCTTCTTGTCGGCGAGGGTCATCACCTGAATGAGCTCGCCACGCCATGCGAAATCGAGCGCGTTGCTGGCGAGAATGCCCTTGAACACGTCTTCCCACGGCACCCTGTTCACGTTGATGCTGGCCGTGCCCTTGACGCCGGGGCTGACGATGATGCTGGTGTTGGCGGCGGCGGCAAGACTGCGAAGGGCCACGCCCACGTCGACATTGTGCAGTTTGAGGGTGACGGGCATCTGCGGCAGCGGGCGCTTCTGCTCTTCTTGCTTGGCGGTGACCTCTTCCTGACGCAGCAGCGTCTTGGGCTTGACGTCGCGCACCACCTTGGGCGGCGAGAAGCCCGTGGAATTGCTGGCGAGGCTCTGCCACTTGCTGAAGAATGGGTCGGTCTCGTCCTTCTTCTTGCTGGCGCAACCTGCGACGAGCGCGACGGCGAGTAGAGCCGTGAACGTGGTCATCAGTATCGTGTTCGTGAAGCGCATTGATATTTCCCCGCTGCTGCTACAGGTCGTCGCCGGTATACGGCAGTTCGCGTTCGGTTCCGTCTTCGGCGGCTGCCAGCACGACCTTGCCGGGCGTGATGGACTTGACCACATAGCCGCTGTCGGCCACGGCCTCTCCGGTGCGGTATTCAAGCCCGTCGACAATGGCGAAGACCATGTTCCCCACGGCAAGGTAGCCCGTGTAGGCCATGGTCTGCGCCGAGTCGGTTCCGCCCGGCCCCGCCATGCTTCCACTGCGTACGGTGGGTGCCGGCGGCAGCCTGAAGGGGTTGCCGCTGGCCTGGCGCACCGCTGCGTCGAGCACATACAGCTGGCTGGGCGAGACAGGCACTTCGGCAAGCGCCTTCTGGACGTTCTGAACCACGGTAGATGCCGGGGTGGTCTGCACCGCCTTGGGCGTGACACCTCCACCGCCGGGCATGGCGAACGAGAGCGCACCCACGACGGCGACCGCTCCCATCACGCCCAAAAGTATCTGTTCCCTGCGGGTCATGGCGCTACCCACCGTTGCCTTTGGTTGTGCCGCCGACCTGAATCCAGACCGACACCTTGTACATGGGCGACTGGGGCCCTGCCGTGACCTCCAGCTGTTCCACACGCGTCACCCACCGCTGCGAGGTGGCCTGAAGCATGAACAGCCTGAAGGCCTCAAGCGGGCCGTCCATGGTGCCGTCGAGCCTCACAAGCTCATTCGAACCCAGCACCGACTCGGCAAGGGGGACGAAGCGCACACCGCGCAAGGACGCGGCCGTGGCCATCTGTTGCAAGGCCGTGAGCCCTTCAGTGAGCGACGACGGCGGAGCGACCTCCGTCCCGGCTGGAAGGGTGGTGTGCTTGCCGAGTCTGCCCATGTCACCCTTCATCGTGGACACCAGCGGGCTGAACGCCTTCTGCATGTCGATGAGGGTCGCAAGCTGGGCGTTCTCGGCCTCGGTGCGAGATGTCTGGTTCATCAGCGGCATGATGACGAGAAGTGTCAGCGCTGCGATGGCGACCAGGGCCAGCACCGGGATGCGGTAGGGTGAAGAGCGGAACTGTTGCAGGGTCATGACGCTCACACCAGTTTGAGGGTGGCTACGAACTGGAGCGTTTCAGCCCCGAGGCCGCTTTCGGCCCCCTTCTTCTCGACGGTGACAGACAGGACGAGAGGCGAACGCTCAAGGCGGTAGAGAAAATCGGCAAGAGCCGCCTCTCGCTGTAGTATGTCGCCGCTTACGGTTCCGGTGACGATGGCCATGGCGGAACCCTGTACCTTCTCGTCCGCCTGCGCTGGCTTCTTGCCGCTGGTGGCGGGTTGTGGTTCGACCCGCGTAAGACGCACCCCCGAAAGGCGCACGGCCTCGGGGGTGACGCTGGAGAGTTCAGAGACGAAGGCGACGCCGACCTGATGCTCACTAAGGGCACGCACGGCCTTGCGTAACGACTGGACCTGCACGGAGGCGAGCATCATCTTCTGTTCGTCCATGGTCTCGCCGAACGCTGCCAGCTTCTGGCGCAGCTCTTGCTGTCTGTGCTTCGCCGCCGCAAGTTGTGTGCCCGTGTAGGAGGCGAACACCGCCGTCAGCGCAACGGCGACGGCACTGCCTATGGCGATGTGGCGGCACAGACGCAGGCGTTTGTCTTCCTGACGGCGTTCGCGGAAGGTGTGCACACAGTTCTGCGTGCGTCCTTCATGCGAGAGCGAGAGGCCTATCGCCCACACCGTCTCGCGATGTTCGGCGGGCAGCTTGGCGAGGTCGAGTTCCGCTCCCGGCGTCATGGCACCGCGCAACGAGTGCAGGCTTGCGCAGGGGAGTCCCAGATATTGCGAAAACTGCTCGAGAAGCGGGCGGAGGCAGCCACCGGGGGTGGCCACGAAGAGCTTCGAAATCTGAGGGTAGCCGAGAGTGTTGGTGAAATGCCCCATGGTGCGTTCAAGCTGACGCAGCAGACGGTCGATGGCAGGGGCGATGCGCTCGTGAAGCGCGTCGATACTGTGGGTGAGCGGGGTGGCGACGGCGCACTGCATGTCACCCATGGACTCTTCGAGCAGACGTTCGCGGACTTGCGCCTCGCCGGGGATGTTGGCGGGCACGTCCTGCCCTGCCGGGGGCATATCCGCGAAGACCGGGGTCGGCATGTACGATTCGACGACGGCGCGGATGATGCTCGCAAAGCCTGTCTTGACGACGCGGCTTACCATCACCGAAGTGCCGGAGTAGATGTCGATGCGCGTCCAGTCTTCATCCATATGCACAACGGCGTATTGCTCGCATCCGGCAGAGACCCAGCCTGAACTGAACAGGTTCTGCATGGCGGCTGCGCGCGTGGTGACGCCCTTGAGGGCGAAGCCCGTTCGCTGGATGATATTGCGCATGTCGTGCAGGGCGGCGCGTCCGGCGATGGTGGCAGACACTGGAAACTTGGGCACACCCTGTTCGATGAGTTCGTCTCCGATGACGCAATCGAACACCGACTGGCGTTCATCGAAGTCGTGTTCTTTCTTCGCTGTCCAGTAGGCGACTTCATCACGCTCTTTGGGGGGAACCTTGGCGATGCGAAAGTGCCACTGTTCTGCCTGTTCGTCAGGCAAGGCCGTCCAGATGTCTATGTCTGGCATGGTGCCGCAGAACTCTGAAATCTGCTTGCGGAGGAATACGGCGAAGGTATCGTCCCCGGGGCGCATCCCCGCCGGGATGGGGGTGACCTGTACCCCTTGCAGTACGGGAGGAGTGGCACTGCCAAGACGTGTCTCGGCAAGGAACAGGGTCTGGTTGCGCCATGCAACGCCAATCGTACGTCTGTCACGGCCGTTGGTGCCAAAGAGCGAAAACAGTCCGCCAGCGGGGCTGCTCTGCGGGCGTGCCGCAGCAGGACCGGCCCTGCCGTTGCGTATGATGTCGACAAGGCGCCCGGTCGCGGTTGCATCGGCTTTGAGACCCATCATCCACCATCCAGATAGTTCGTGTATCAGCGCGGGTGCGGGGGAGAGCACTTCTGCGGTTCAAGCAGACGGATTACGTCGCGTTGGCGGAACCTGATGCATGGGCAAGGTGGATGCCGCCGCCGTGCATGGCGTTGGCAAAGACACTCCACAGCACAAGAGGTCCGTAATCTGTAGCTTGGTTGCGTGTGAGGTCTTACATAAAACCCTTGCGCAAAGTCCCCCCCTGCGCTTTTGTCGGGCTTCTATGGCCTGCGGTTGAGCTATATGCCGTAGTTTTATGAGAATGCAAGAGTATTATAACTTTTTATGATGGCTGCTATTTCTGCAGGTTCATGCATGAAAATGAAGCGACACTTCATTTGTATACTGTGAAACTGTTGATTTGGCGAAGACGTGGCTGGGGCCATGTGACCACAACGACTCTGCCACGTCGCTGTGGGATTGCGGCTAGTGGTGGGGCTGCCGTTTGAACGAGTCAAGATGTGAAGAGATGTGAAAGTCGTTAAAAAACGTTGTGTTATTGCGGTGAAGGCCCTTTCGCCGGGGGCATTCACATCACACACCGTGACTGATGGCTGAATGCGGATATGAAAAAAGCCCGTTGCCGGGCTTGGTATGCTATTGGCGGAAGCGTATAGGAGTCGAACCTACCGTAGACCTCTCGACCTACCACCGGTTTTGAAGACCGGGCCTATCACCGGATAGAAAACGCTTCCAGAAAAAGGACATGTACCTCAAAGAGGGCATTATTTCAAGCGGGAAGCGCTTCTGTGTGCGGATGCCATTCCTTGCCGGAGGATTCGTGAGCGTGGACAGATGATGTCTCTTCGCAGTGCGTCGGGTGAGAATGTTGCAAAAAAGGCGTGACAGGGGGGGCGCACAGTTGCTGGGCCGGTTGCTGATGGTTGGGTGGCAGATGGTTGCAGAAGCGGGCGATGTCGCCGGTGGGGTGCGCTGAAGGGTTTTTCAGGCGTCCCATCTGTGGTGCGCAGGCATAAAAAGGCTTTTCCTGCACGAGAACATTGTCAAACCGTGACAGGCGACTTAGTATCTACCGACACCCGCAGGGTGCTCACAAAGAACACAAGCCATCCGGAGGCACGCATTGAACCAGTTTTCGCGGAACCTGGTGCTCTGGGCGACCATATCGCTGTTGATGGTCGTTCTGTTCAACCTGTTCAATCAACCACAGGGCACGCAGCAGAGGGTCACCTATAGCGAGTTCCTGCAAAGGGTCGAGAAGGGCGAGGTCGTCGAGGTCACCATCCAGGGGCAGAAGCTCTCTGGCAAGACCACCGAAGGCAAACCCTTCCAGACATTTGCGCCCGAAGATCCCTCGCTGGTAAGCCGCCTCCTCGACAAGAAGATCGAAGTCAAGGCAGAACCGCAGGAAGAGGCCGCGTGGTACATGACGCTGCTCGTTTCGTGGTTCCCCATGCTTCTTCTTATTGGTGTGTGGATTTTCTTCATGCGTCAGATGCAGGGCGGCGGTGGCAAGGCCATGTCGTTCGGGCGTTCTCGTGCGCGCATGATCACGCAGGAGTCGGCACGCGTCACTTTCGAGGACGTTGCCGGTGTCGATGAGGCAAAAGAGGAACTCAGCGAGGTCGTCGAGTTCCTGTCCAACCCACGCAAGTTCACCCGCCTCGGCGGGCGCATCCCCAAGGGTGTGCTGCTTGTCGGTCCTCCCGGTACGGGCAAGACGCTGCTGGCGCGGGCTGTTGCCGGTGAGGCAGGGGTGCCCTTCTTCTCCATCTCCGGTTCGGACTTCGTGGAGATGTTCGTGGGCGTGGGCGCCTCGCGCGTGCGCGACCTGTTCATGCAGGGCAAGAAGAACGCGCCGTGCCTCATCTTCATCGATGAAATCGACGCAGTCGGTCGTCAGCGTGGTGCTGGCCTTGGCGGCGGCCATGACGAACGTGAGCAGACTCTCAACCAGCTGCTGGTGGAGATGGACGGCTTCGAATCCAACGAGGGCGTCATACTCATCGCAGCCACCAACCGCCCCGACGTCCTCGACCCGGCGTTGCTGCGCCCCGGTCGTTTCGACAGGCAGGTGGTCGTGCCCACACCGGACGTGCGCGGTCGCAAGCGCATCCTTGAAGTGCACGGCAGGCGCACCCCGCTGTCCAGCGGGGTCAACCTCGAGATCATCGCCAAGGGCACCCCGGGCTTTTCCGGTGCCGACCTTGAGAACCTCGTCAACGAAGCCGCGTTGCAGGCTGCAAAGCTCAACAAGGACGTCGTGGACATGGGGGATTTCGAGTACGCCAAGGACAAGGTCCTGATGGGCAAAGAGCGTCGCAGCCTCATCCTGAGCGATGAAGAGAAGCGCATCACGGCCTACCATGAAGCCGGTCACGCCCTTGCTGCCAAGCTCATTCCCGGTTCAGACCCCATCCACAAGGTCACCATCATCCCCCGCGGCAGGGCTCTTGGCGTTACCATGCAGTTGCCGGAAGGCGACAGGCACGGCTATTCGCGCAACTACCTGCTGGGGAACCTCGTGGTACTGCTTGGCGGACGTGTCGCGGAGGAGATCATCTTCTCAGACGTGACCACAGGTGCAGGCAACGATATCGATCGGGCCACCAAGATGGCTCGCAAGATGGTCTGCGAATGGGGCATGAGCGAGGCCATCGGCCCGCTGGCCATCGGTGAACAGGGTGAAGAGGTGTTCATCGGGCGTGAATGGGCCCACTCGCGCAATTTCAGCGAGGAGACGGCACGTCTGGTCGACGCCGAGGTCAAGCGCATCATCGAAGAGGCTCGCCAGCGTTGCCACACCCTGCTTGAAGAGAACCTGACTGCCCTGCACGACATCGCCAATGCCTTGCTGGAACGCGAGACCATCAGTGGTGATGACATCGACATCCTCATGCGTGGCGAGAAGCTGCCTCCCGAAAGGGGAAACGGCGGGGCCCCGGCAAACTCCGGGACGACACCGCCAGCAGGGAACGCCACGGACGGGGCAAAGGCCGCGCAGTCGCCGCAGGCTTCGGAAGACGCCGCTACCCCGGCCGAGGAGTTCACCCTCGAAGCTGAAGAACCCGAAAAGAGGGACGACCGCGCATGAGCGCAGACGGACTCTGGATATTGAAGGGGGGCAGGGAGTTTCGCCCTGCCCCTTTTTGCGTTTATGGCATCGTCAACGTCACTCCCGATTCGTTCTACGACGGGGGGCAGCACGAGACGACCGAGGCCGCAGTCCAACATGGTCGAAGACTTGTTGACGATGGGGCGCACATCCTGGACATCGGGGCCGAGTCGTCTCGACCCTACGCCGCCCCGGTCTCACTTGAGGAAGAACTCGCGCGTGTCCTGCCCGTTGTCGACGGTCTGAAAGGTCTGCGTGACGTTGCGGGCCTGCCCGTACCCCTTTCGGTAGACACGTACAAGGCGGCAACCGCCGTGGCAGTCCTCGACGCGGGGGCGGACATCATCAACGATATTTCCGCCTGTGCCTTCGACCCTGCCCTGCGTGACGTGGTGGCACAGTACCGCCCCGGCTACGTCCTGATGCACAGTCTGGGCAAGCCCGGCACGATGCAGGATGCCCCCACGTATGCCGATGTCGTTGATGACATCCTCGCCTTCTTCGAACGGGAGATGGCAGCCCTCACCGCTGCTGGCTTGCCGGAGGGGCATATTGTGCTCGACCCCGGTATCGGCTTCGGCAAGACGATGGAGCATAATTTCGACATCCTGCGTCACATCGAGCGCTTTTCGACCCTGGGGCGGCCCGTATTCATGGGACTTTCGAACAAGTCGCTCTTCGGTGCGCTGCTTGGTCTGGCCCCGCATGAGCGAGGCACTGCGACGCAGGTGGCCACAGCCCTTCTCGCCGGGCGCGGAGTGCGGTATCACCGCGTTCATGACGTTGTCGCCACGGTGCACACCTTGCGCCTTGTGGCTGCCATGGGCGCCGTCTAGGAGTATTCATGCTGCTGTTCGATACCGTCACCGTGGGCTGGCGCGACTTGCTCGATATGGCACTCGTGGCTGTCCTCTTCTATCGTGTCATCCTGCTGGTGAAGGACACCCGTGCCGTTTCAGCCATCTATGGTCTGCTACTGCTGGTCGTCGTCTACTTCGTCTCGCGGGAACTCGGCCTCTACACGCTCGGCTGGCTGCTTGAGAACTTCCTCGGGTCGTTGTTCCTCGTCATCATCGTGCTCTTCCAGAGAGACATCCGGCAGGCACTCACGGACATGGGGGCTCGAAGTTTCCGGCGGCGACGCTCCACAGAAGACGAGCATCTCAATGAAATCATCGGGGCGGCACTGTATCTTGCACAGCGGCGTATCGGAGCGCTCATCGTCATCGAACGCAATGTGGCGCTCGGCGACATGCTCGAACGCGGCGTGAAGTTGGGGGCACAGGTCTCGCGCGAGTTGCTCATCACCATCTTTTTTCCGAAGACCCCGCTTCATGACGGGGCAGTTATCATTCGCGGACGGGAGATAGCCGCTGCCGCCTGCATACTTCCGCTGGCCGCCGTCACCGAACGGCAGGACTTCGGCACGCGCCACCGCGCTGCGCTGGGCATCACCGAAGAGAGTGACGCGGTTGCCGTCGTCGTCTCGGAAGAACGGGGGGCCATCACGGTTGCCGTGGGTGGCAAGCTGACGACCAGTCTCGATGCGACGCGGCTCAAGCGCGTGCTACGCAACATACTGGAGAAGTAGGATGCGCTCCAACTGGCTGTATATGCTCATGGCCTGTGTCATGTCGGTGACGATGTGGTACATGGTTACCGGACAAGAGCGTGTCGAAACGCTCATCGAAGTGCGCGTCGAATTCAAGGGGATGCCTGCGGGATTGATCGTGCGCGACGGTCTCGTCAAGAAAGTCTCCGTGCGTCTGCGTGGCCCCAAGGGACTCATGCGGTCCATCAATGAGGCGAGTCTCACCTACGCCGTAGACCTTTCCACACTGAAGAAGGGAACGTCCATCGTACCGGTCGTAGTCGAGAAACTGCCCATCACGCGAGCTTTCGAGGTCGTGGAGGTGACGCCATCCCGGCTGGTGCTTGAGGTCGATAGCGTGGCAGAACGTGAAGTCCCCGTCGATGCGCGTGTGACAGGGACGGTGGCGCCGGACGTGGTGGTCGAAGGGCTGCGGTTCACTCCTGCCAAGGTCAGGGTGCGTGGGCCTGAAAGCGTGGTGGATGCCTTGCGTAAACTCCACGCCGAGGTTCCGCCTCCTCCGGCTGATACCGTTGGGGATGTCCTCGTGGACGTGCCTGTGGTCGTTCCTGAACTTGTCGAAAGCACCCCGGCGCAGTTGCAGGTTGCCTACAGGGTCACCATCGCCCGACGTGAGGTCGTTCTTTCGCGGCAGGTGCGCTTCGATGACATACAGGGGCTTCGCATCAAGGTCGCCCCGGCCAAGGTGTCCATCAGGGCCGAATTGCCCCGGTCGCAGGCTTCCGACGCAGAGGTGCTCAAGAGTATCGAAGCCCGGATAGAACTTCCGGAAGATGTGGCACCGGGAGTGCTGCACCTGCCGGTGCATACGGTATCCCCCGACGGTGTTCGCGTGGACGAGGTCGTCCCCGACACCGTAACGGTGACAATTCAGAAGAGATAGGCTATCTGCCCGTTGCCCTGCGGGGCCTCGGCAGGCATTGCACTTCAGGAGAATGACATATGGGCAGAAGGCTTTTCGGCACTGACGGTCTGCGCGGACAGGTCAACATATACCCTATGACCGCCGATATGGCGTTGCGACTTGGCCTCGCAGCGGGCACGCGTTTCCGCAATGGCAATCGCAGACATCGTGTCGTCATCGGAAAGGACACGCGGCTTTCGGGCTACATGTTCGAGTCGGCCCTCACCGCTGGCTTGTGCGCTGCGGGCATGGATGTCTTTCAGGTGGGGCCGCTGCCTACACCCGCCATCTCGTTCCTGACCCGCAATATGCGGGCTGACCTCGGAGTGGTCATCTCCGCTTCGCATAATCCCTTCATGGATAACGGTATCAAGTTCTTCGACCGTTCCGGCTTCAAACTGCCCGACGATGTCGAGAACCAGATGACCGACATGGTCCTCGACCCGGACTGGCAGTGGGATTATCCCGCGTCGGAGAAGGTCGGGCGTGCCTACAAGATTGCAGACGCACCCGGTCGCTACATCGTCTACATCAAGAGCAGCTTCCCCGCAGACCTCACCCTCGACGGGTTGCGTGTCGTCATCGACTGCGCCAACGGGGCGAACTACAAGGTCGCTCCCCTCGCGCTGGAGGAACTCGGCGCAGAGGTGATCAAACTGGGCACGGAACCAAACGGACTCAACATCAACCACCAGTGCGGGTCGCTCTATCCGGAAGTGGTCGCTGCAAAAGTGCGCGAGACCCGCGCCGACATCGGTCTCGCACTCGACGGTGACGCCGACAGGCTGATTGTCGTGGACGAGAAGGGCACCATTCTGGATGGCGACCAGATCATGGCCCTTTGCGCCCAGGACCTCATGGCCAAGGGAAAGCTTCCCGGCAATATGCTGGTCGCCACCGTCATGAGCAACATGGCGCTCGAAGTCTTCATGAAGGAGCATGGCGGCACCCTGCTGCGTACAGCCGTTGGCGACCGCTACGTGGTCGAGGCCATGCGCCAGCATGGAGCCCTGCTGGGGGGAGAACAGTCCGGGCATCTCATCTTCCGCGAGTACAGCACCACGGGCGACGGCCTTCTGGCGGCCCTGCAGATTTTGCGCATCATGCGCGAACGCGGTAAGCCTCTGTCCGAACTGGCTGGACAGTTGCAGCTTTTCCCGCAGCAGCTTATCAATGTCCATGTGGAGCGGAAGATACCCTTCGCGGAGTGTCAGCCGGTTGCGGACGCGGTTGCAGCCATAGAAACCGAACTTGGCGACCGTGGGCGCGTCCTGCTGAGGTACTCCGGGACAGAATCCGTATGTCGGGTCATGGTCGAGGGTGAACACCCCGAACAGGTTGCCCGGCTTGCCGAGATGCTTGCAGAGACCGTGCAGAAGCATTTGCGCTAGACCTCTTCAACGCCGTAGTTCCCTCGCGGAAAGGAGTATGCCCGTGAACATACGCAAGGTGGTCATTCCTGTCGCAGGGTGGGGCACTCGGTCGCTTCCGGCGACCAAGAACATCCCCAAGGAGATGCTCCCGGTCTACAACAAGCCTGTGGTACAGTATGTCGTAGAAGAGGCGCAAAAGTCCGGTATTGGCGATGTCGTCTTCGTCACCAACCGGGACAAGAAGATCATCGAGGACCACTTCGACTACAACCTCCAGCTTGAATCCGTTCTCGAGCGTGCCGGCAAGACCGAAATGCTCCGGCAGGTGCGCGAGGTCGCCGAGATGGTGAACATCATCTCGGTGCGCCAGAAGAAGCAGCTTGGCCTTGGGCATGCCGTTCTTTGCGCACGTGAGATCGTCCGGGATGAACCCTTTGCCGTCATGGTGGGTGACGACCTGATGTTCGGCATGACGCCGGGTATCCAGCAACTCATCGATGTGGCTGTGGCAGAGCACTTGCCTGTCATCGGGGTCATGGAGGTTCCGGCCGACAAGGTCTCGCGTTACGGCATCATTGCGGGCGAGGAGACGGCCCCGGGCATCTACAAGGTTTCCCGCCTCGTCGAGAAGCCGAGCATCGCTGAAGCACCCTCACGCCTCGCCATCGTGGGGCGCTATGTCCTCACGCCGGATATCTTCGACAGCCTTGAAAAGGTGAAACCCGGACATGGTGGCGAGATTCAGCTCACCGATGCGTTGCAGAACCTTGCCGATGACAGGGGGCTGCTTGCCGTCAAGATTCGGGGCATGCGTTTCGACGCAGGCGACTGGGCCGAATATCTCACGGCCAATATCTATTTCGCACTTCAGGAAGAAGGCTTGCGCGACGACCTCATAAGTCAGTTGCGACCTCTCCTGCCTTTCCGTTGTTGACACTGGTGCCCGGCTGCAAGGCCGGGCACCTTGCTTCGCCCCTCGGGGCCGACCTCTCAATCCCTCCCGGTCACCATGTCTGAACGGTTGTTTTCCGTCGCGCTTACCAGCCCGCCTTATGCCACCCTGACGTATGCACTTCCCGCATGGCTTCAGGACACCGCACTCTCACCGGGAACGCGTGTTATCGTGCCTCTTGGTGCAGGAACCTTGCGCGTCGGTGTCGTGCTGGGCGATGACGGCAATACGGTCGCTCTTCCCGAGGGGGTCACACCCAAACCCCTCATCTGTCCGCTTGACGTCGAACCGTGCCTGAACGGGGACTATCTTGACATGGTGCGCCATCTGGCCTTGCGGCAGGGGGTGACACAGGGGCGTATTCTCGGCAACCTGCTTCCCGCAGGGCTGCGTACGTCGAAGGTTCGTCTGCGACTCATCGATAACGGTCGAAAACGCCTGCTGAAGCCGCGTGAACTTGCCGGACTTGATAAAGAGGTTCTTCAGAGGCTTGGACAGCTGTGGCGCGAAGGCTCTTTCGAGGTGCTTGTCGCCGGAGAGGATGCGGCAGCCAGCGAGATGTGCGTGCTCAAGGCTGACCCGCCGTGGCCGCTACGTCCATCGGCCCATCGGCAGGCGGCTATCCTTGATTTCCTTTACGAACGTGGCACGACGAGTCGCAAGGTGCTCACCGAAACGCTGGGGACCGGCTGTACGACTGCCCTCGGTGCGCTCCTTGAGCGAGGACTTGTCGCTATCGAGGCCATCGACGAGGCCTCTTGCGCGTGCGGTATCAGTGAAGCCTCCTCAACGCCCCTCGATGCGCCGCAAACGCTGGTGCTTACGGAGGAACAGTCCGCCGCAGTCGGAAACTTCGCAGCGGCCATGGATGCGGAAGGCCCGGCCACGTGGGTCCTCTACGGCATCACGGGCAGCGGCAAGACGGCAGTCTATCTCGAACTAGCCAAGATGTGCCTGGCCAGAGGGCGCAGTGTGCTGCTGCTCGCACCGGAAGTCGCACTGGCATGCAAGTTGCGCCGCGACGTGGCGAACAGCCTGCCAGAGGCGCCTGTCGTGCTGTACCATGGCTACCAGACACCTGCCGTGCGTGAGGCTACGTTTCGCCTTCTGGCGACGACCCGAAATCAACCGCGCATCATCGTGGGAACCCGGTCGGCATTGTTCTTGCCAGTTCAGGATATCGGGGCTGTCGTACTCGACGAGGAGCACGATTCTTCATTCAAGCAGGATGAAGGGCTCAACTATCAGGCCAAGGAAGTTGCGTGGTTCAGGGTAGGGCAGTCGAACGGGCTTCTGGTTTTGGGGTCTGCCACGCCGGACCTCAAGACATGGCATGCAGCCCGTGAGGGGGTGCTTCCCGCAGCCCGGCTTACCTCGCGCGTTGGAGGCGGCACCCTGCCATCCGTCGAACTGGTGGACATCCGGTCGTTGGGGCCGACCGACGGCATACTCGCGCCAGCGACCACAGCCGCGCTCGGTGCCACATTGGCAAAAGGGGAGCAGGCGGTCATTCTCCTGAACAGAAGAGGATACGCCCCGCTCATGTATTGCCTGGACTGCGGCACTGTTGCGCGTTGCCCGCACTGTGACATCGGACTCACGTATCACAAGGGCCGCGAACGTCTGGTCTGCCACTATTGCGGCCACTCCGTGGCCTATCCGGCAGTCTGTCCCAATTGCAAAGGCATGCACTACCTGCCCATGGGGGAAGGGACAGAGCGCCTCGAGGAGTCCATTGCGTCCTTTTTGCCACCCGGCGGGCGTGTGCTGCGCCTCGACAGGGACAGCACGCGACGTCAGGGGCGCATGGAGGAGATTCTCGCGGCCTTCGCCCGTGAAGAGGCACAAGTGCTTGTAGGGACCCAGATGCTGTCGAAGGGCCATCATTTTCCCAAGGTCACGCTGGCGGTTGTCGCAGATGGCGACCTTGGCCTGAACCTGCCGGACTACCGGGCATCAGAGCGTACATTCCAGTTGCTCGTGCAGTCATCCGGGCGGGCAGGTCGTGGAGAGTTGCCGGGCAAGGTACTCATCCAGACAAGAGACCCGGGGCATTACTGTTGGCAGTATGTGCTTCGTGGCGACTATGAAGCCTTCTTCGAACACGAGATTGCCATCCGGCAACGGCGACGCTATCCTCCGTTCGTCAGGCTTGCCCTTGTCCGGATGAGCTATCCTGTAGACTGCCGCGAAGGCCTTGCAGAAGTTACGTCATTGGCTGGTGAACTTCGTCGGATGGGGAGTCAGGAAGGTGTTCAGGTGCTGGGCCCCGCACCTGCCCCCCTCCCTCTCCTGCGGGGAAGAAAGCGGTTCAATTGCCTTCTCAAAGGGGCAGACTGGCTAGGTTTGCGCCGTGTCTACGGTGCGGCCTCTGGCAGTGTATCGCACCGCCATCTTTCGCTCTCACTGGATCTCGACCCTGTTAACATGCTATAATCAAGGTGGTTGTCATGATCGTTGTCGTTAGGAACTGTGCTGATTGCCCCTTCTGTACAAGTGGAGACCCTTCACGGTGTAGCGTGTCGACACCAAAGCATAGACCTCTTGATGAGAAGCTGGACAGACCTTCGTGGTGTCCTCTGCGTCGTGAGCAGGTCATCGTCAGAGAGCCTTCCTGAACCTCCACAACATTGCCGTCCGGCCCGCTTTGGTCTACTATCCGATATGGCCGATACCGGGGGGAACATGGATCACGCATCTGTGCTCGTGCTCGTCGTGGATGACGAGGAAATGGTTCGCGAGAATCTCGAAGCCTATCTCGAAGATGAGGGGTTCAATGTCGTCACCGCCTCCAGCGGTGAGGACGCCCTGAATCTTCTGGCAGAGGTCTCACCCCATGTCGGAATCATAGACATGCGACTGCCGGGCATGAGCGGCAACGATTTCATCCTCAAGGCTCATACTTTGCGTCCGGCGCTCAGGTATCTTATCCATACCGGTTCGACGAACTATAAACTCCCACCCGAATTGATCGCAATCGGTGTCACTCGTGACGATATCTACACAAAGCCCCTTCAGAACATGGATGATCTCGTGAAGGGGATTGGGCGCCATATGGGATCGCTGGTTGGTGGTTGAGCCTCGGTACGCTATGTTATGATTGCAGGCGAATGGGCCTCCGGCGTTATGGCCGGGGGCTTTTTTCGTGTGCAGAAAAATCTTCGCAGGCGGGCTGGACATCTGCACACAGCCTTTCGCGTACTCTTTCGCGAAAAACAAAAAAGGCCCGCCTCTTGCGAGGCGGGCCTTGATGTCGGAAGGGGGGCTAGAACGTGCCAGCTTCCTTCTTCACTTCGATGGCTATCTTCCACAGCAGCGAGAGCACCAGAAGGCCGAAGGCGTAGATGCCAAGGGCGATCAGGATTTCGGGGACAGAGGGTGCGTAGACAGTGATGCCTTCGAAGGGGTTCGGGGTGAAACCGCCGATGAGCAGGCCGAGGCCCTTGTCGATCCACGATGCGATGACAAGCATGACCAGAGCCCAAGGCAGAACCTTCTCATTGTCGCGAATCTGGGGCGGAATGAGCAATGCCAGCGAAAGGAAGGCAAAGACGACCGCCGTCCACATCCAGCCGTTCACCCAGTAGGAATGCCCGCCGTGACCGGCGAAGAGGAACACGAGCGGATGCTGGTGTCCGGGCATGCCGCTGTAGAACGCGGTGAAGACTTCGAGCAGGTAGAAGAACACGTTGATGCACATGGCATACGTGATGATCTTCGTGAGCGTCTGCACAGCTTCGCGACCGGGGTTGAAGCCTGTCAGGCGGCGCAGCACGAATACCAGCAGCAGCAGGATGGCAGGACCGGAGCAGAAGGCCGAAGAGAGGAAACGGGCGGCCATGATGGCTGTGAGCCAGTAGTGGCGGCCGGGGAGACCGGCGTAGAGGAACGCCGTGACGGTGTGGATGCTGAACGCCCAGATGACGGACAGGTAGATGAAGAACTTGATCCACTTGGGAGGTTCAACATCATGCCGCTCAGCCTCAAGGGTCACCCACCCGACCAGCAGGTTGATGAACAGGTAGCCCATCAGGACCATCATGTCGTAGAACATGACGGAGTTGGGGGTGGGGTGCAGGATGACGTTGAGCATCCGCTGGGGCTGGCCCATGTCGACCACGATGAAGAGCATGCACATCAGCACTGCCGATATGGCCATGAACTCACCGAGGATGATCATTTTCTTGAACTGCTTGTAGTGGTGGAAGTAGGCGGGCAGCACCAGCATGACCGCCGACGCCGCAACACCGACGAGATACGTGAACTGGGAGATGTAGAGACCCCAGGACACGTCGCGGCTCATGCCGGTGATGGCGAGGCCGTACTTCAGCTGGAACAGGTAGGTGAACCCCCCGAGACCGACGATGCTGCCGAGGAAAAGCAGCCAGATGTAGTACGCCGGGGAGCCCTTGAGAAGCTTCTCAACCATGGCCAGTCCTCCTAGACGATGTAGTAGACGCCGGGCTGGGTGCCTACACTGGGCTTGCGGCGAATGCTGTAGTTTTCGTTCAGGGCCTTACGTACGGGCGAGTTCGGGTCATCCAGGTCGCCGAAGAGAATGGCGCCGTTGGAGGCCTCCACGCACGCGGGCAGCTGGCCCACGGCAAGCCGTTCGCTACAGAAGGTGCACTTTTCCACGACACCGCGTGTGCGGGCCGGGAACTTCGGATTGATGGCCTTGATGTGCGGCTGCGGGTCGCCGAAGTTGAAGCTACGGGCGCCGTAGGGGCAACCGGCCATGCAGAAGCGGCAACCGATGCAACGGTGGTAGTCCATGACGACGATGCCGTCGGCGCGCTTGAATGTGGCCTTGGTGGGACACACACGCACGCAGGGCGGGTTCTCGCAGTGGTTGCACAGGAGCAGATAACGGCGTTCGAGAACTTCCTGCGACAGGTGGGGGTTCATGTCGTCAGGGAAGGTCGCTTCGTAGGTGTCCGTCCAGAGCCACTTGATCTCCTGATTGCCTTCGATGGAAGGAACGTTGTGGATCGAGTGACAGGCCTCGATGACGCGCGAGTAGTCCTCGGGGGAGGTGAACTTGCGCATGTCGATGACCATGGCCCAGCGTTTCGCCTTGAGCGCGGTCGCACCGTCTTCATATTTGCCGGTCAGCGCAGCGGCGTCCGGGGTGGTGCCAGCGGCGACATCAAGGACGCCCTTGGCCCCAAGGCCGAAAACCGAGAGGCTGGCGATCTTCAGGAATCGTCTTCTGCTGTTGTTCATTACTGGTTCCCCCTCGGAGCGACATGGCAGTCCCAGCAGTAGGGGCTCACGCTGTTGGAGTTGTGGCACTTGTCGCAGAAGTCGGCCTTGTTGGCGTGGCACTTCATGCAGGTGTTCTGGAGGCTGATCTCCCACTGCTTGCCGTTGCTCGCCACGTAAAGACGCTTGCCTTCGCGAAGGGCCTCGTCGCGCCAAAGGTTGAGGATGTGCATATGTTCGGCGCGCATGTAGCCCACGGGCTCGATGCATTCCTTCTCCCCGGCGGGGAGGGCAATCTGCGGACGCTCGTACTTGGGCGTCAGCAGGTTGCTCCAGAACGGGAAGGTGAACAGCCCGACAAAGATGACGATGCCGGGGATGATGTACTTGCCGTTATACATGATTATGCGTCCTCCATGCCGGGCAGGTCTTCTTGACGGAGGTCCATGGTGCGCTTGGTCTCACCACGCATGACGAGGGCGTTTGCAACCAGTTCGTGCGTACCGTAGACGGAAACGCCGGGAGCCCAGTAGTTGGCAAGGGGAGGCAGCGTGGCACGGTCGATGGCGCAAATGCAGGCCATGGTGTCGACGCCGTGCTTCTGCTGCACATAACGCAGGGCGTTGCCTCGTGGCAGACCGCCGCGCATGCGCAATTCCATGATCTCGTCGGTGTTCAGGCCGGAACCGCCGCCGCAGCAGAAAGTCTGCTCACGGATGGTGTTCTCGGGCATTTCGTAGAAGTTGTTGCACACCGACTTGATGACGTATCTGGGCTCTTCAAGCAGACCCATGCCTCGTGCAGGGTTGCACGAGTCGTGGAACGTCACCGTGAGGTGGTCGTTGCGGCTGGGGTCGAGGCGCAGCTTGTTGTGCTTGATGAGGTCGGCCGTGAACTCGGTGATGTGCACCATCTTGGTGGCGGCGGCGTTTTCGAAGACCGTGCCGGTGATGGGCGACTTGGGCACTTCCATGTGCGAGGGGGTGGGGCCGTTGAACGTCTCCATGTACTGGTGGACGACGCGCCACATGTGACCGCACTCGCCGCCGAGAATCCACTTGGAGCCAAGGCGCTCGGCTTCGGCGTACATCTTCGCGTTCAGCTTCTTCGCCATGTCGAAGGAAGTGAATGAACCGAAGTTGCCGCCTTCGGAGGCGTAGGTCGAAAGGGTATAGTCCAGCCCGATCTCGTGGAAGAGCATGAGGTAGCCCATGAACGTGTAGATGCCGGGATCGGCGAACACGTCACCCGAAGGGGTGATGAAGACGATCTCATGTCCCTTCTCGTTGAAGGGCGGGTCGATGTGGATGCCGGTGATCGTTTCGATGTCCTCGCAGAGGAACTCGACGATCTCCTTGAAAGCGTGGGGCTGGATGCCGAGGTGGTTGCCGGTGCGGTTACAGTTGTACACCGGCTCCATGATCCAGTTGATGCCCAGACCTACTTCGTGCAGCAGCTCGCGGGCGATGGCCGTGATTTCAGCCGTGTCGATGCCATAGGGGCAGAACAGGGAGCAACGGCGGCATTCGGTGCACTGGTAGAAGTAGTAGAACCACTCCTTGACCACGTCCTTGTCGAGCTTCCGGGCTCCCACCAGCTTGCCGAGCAGCTTGCCGGCGGTGGTGAAGTCGCGCCGGTAGACTGAACGCAGCAACTCGGCACGCAGAACGGGCATGTTCTTGGGGTCGCCGGTGCCGATGAAGAAGTGGCACTTGTCGGCGCAGGCGCCGCAACGCACGCAGATGTCCATGAACAGCTTGAGCGAGCGGTGCTTTTCGAGACGCTCCTTCAGGCCATTGTAAAGAATCTCCTCCCAGTTCTCCGGAAGGTTCCAGTCTTCCTGATCAGGAGCCCACTCGTGCGGGTTGGGCATCCCGAGGCTCTTCATGATGTCCGGCTTGGACGGATAACACCATGTGCCGGGGCGGAAGTCGGGCTTCACATCCATCCAGCTTTCGGCGGGAAAGCCGGGCTTGCTTGCGATCAGCTGTTCGGGGGTTGGCAGTTTGGACATGTCGGCTCCTTACTCGGCAGCAGCTTCGTCGGGTTTCTTATCGAGCGGAAGCCCGGCCTCGGCCATCAGGTCGCGGAACTCGTCTTCGTACTCGGCGTAGGTGCGGTACTTCTTGGGCGGGTTCCAGGGGTTGACGTGCCGCACGGCGCGGGAGTTGTTCGGAAGGTTGCGCGTGGGGCTGAGGAACACGCCACCCATGTGCATGAGCTTGCTGAAGGGGAAGTACATGAGCAGCGCACTCAGGAACATCATATGGATGAAGAACACGGTGCCGATGCCATCGGGCACGACCGGGTTCAGCGTGACAAGACCCATGGTCAGCACCTTGACCGAAGCGATGTCGACCTTCGCGAAGTAGCGCATCCATATGCCGCTGCCGACAAGACCAAGGATCAGGAACAGCGGGAAATAGTCGTTGGCGAGAGAGATGTAGCGAATCTTCTCGCTGAAAAGGCGGCGGCAAAGCAGGAAGACAAGAGCGACGACCACGAGCACGTCAGTCATGAACATGCGCGGGGCACCAATCTGCATGATACCGTCAAGCGTCTCCATGAAGCTGATGGCAAAGGGGACGGGCTCGAGGAAGAACCTGAAGTGCCTGATGAAGATGGTCAGGAAACAGTAGTGGAAAATCAGCGCGAAGAGCCAGAGCCACTTGGCCGAGTAGTAGACCACGCGCGGACCGTTCTGGATCTCCATCGAAGTGTTGCGGAAGAGCGAACGGAACAGCAGTACTTCGAGAAGCATGCGTCCCACGGTGCCCGTAGTGGTGTAAGGGCTGTCAAGGCGCGCAGGCTTGATCCAGTCGAGCGACCGCTGCTGCCCGCCGGTGGTGGGAATACGGAAGGGCACGGGAGACTTGGCCCAATCCACTATCCGCCAGACGAAGCCGACGATGAACACGAGCATTGCGGCAAGCGGCAGTACCACCCCAAGAACGTACTGAAAGCCGGAAACGGCTCCCAGCCAGGCGATACAAGCGAGCGCAATGACCGCTAAAAATGAAAAAAACATTCCGTTACCTCGCTGCTAGGCTTTCGGTTGTCAATTATTCCGGTTCCCCTGCCGGTCGGTCCACTATCATTTCAGCCCTGCGTATGATCTGGGCGTAACGCCTTTTGTATTCATCGACTTTGAGCATGTGCATGCGTTCCCGGTCTTCCGAGTACATGCGAAAGGCCATCAGACAAAGGGAGTCGACACGCGACTCCATTGCAAGGTAGTTCGCGAATCCTTCCTGCCCGGCATACATGGGCAGGATTTCTTCGCGGAGTATCGGCTTCACGCAGAAGATGATCCCGGTAGCCTGTTCAGGCGTGAACTGCTGGATGGCGCGAACCCTGATGAGGTCGGCAAGAGCACTTTCGACCTCGCCATCAACCATATCGTCACCGCAGATTGCGGCAACCATGAGGGTTACGGCCTTCTCCGTGGCATGTCCCACGGGGTTGGAGAATTCGTTTTTCCTGCTCCGAAGGAATCCTGTCGTGTCAAAGGGGTAGGTTGCGTAGATGAACTCACCCCATCTGGCGCTGATTTTTTCCTTCAGTTCGGGGGTAATGGTCGATGTCGTCATGGTCTCTCGCATTTTGTAGGGAAGAGGGTCGCTTGCGCGCCAACCCTATACGGTCAATCGAGTGCACTGGACAAGCGAAAATAGCGGTGAAACCGAGAAAACCCGCACCGTGCAAAAGAAAAGCCCTGTCATCCGAAAATGATTTTTTTCACATAGTCCGAAACCGGTGAAAGGTCAATAAAACAACATGTTGTTGTTTGGGTGAACAGCTTAGCGTGCTGTGGCGTCTGGGCAGGGTGCCGCTGAGGGCTGACCGCTGCAGCCTTCAAATTCCAGAGGCTGCAGGGGGAGTGTTGCGTCCGCAGCAGGGGCGTTACTGCCGATTCCCGGGAGTTTAGCCAATCCATGAGTCTGGATGAGTGGCAGCCTGTTGCTGCCAGCGGCGAACACATGCGCTTTATTCCGCAATAGTTTGAACCGGAGGCTTGCTTCCTGTGTCGCAGAGAGAAGGGCCACAGGACGCGGGGTCGCTTCTGTCGCCCGGCGGTAGGCAAGGAAAAAGCTGCTGCCTTCGGCAATTTGACCTTGCATGACAGCGATGGCATTCAGGTCGTCGTCGTTTTCAGCGACGGGTATGAACGCAACATCCTTGGCGGAGGGCAGGAGCCCCATGATGGCATCGCGGCACGCCGGACATGAAGGCGAAAAGTAGATGCGCACCGAGGCTTCGGGGGTACCCTGCAGTATCCAGGGAGAAAGCCGCTCTTCAGCCAGGGAGACGAGGTTGCTGCTGCAAAGCAAGGCCCAGATGATGAGCAGCCACGGAAAGCCGAGCGGTTCTCTAGGAGATGCTTTGGCTGCCCTGAACGCGGCATAACTGAGAGCAAACAGGGTGGCGATGATCAGGCAGTTCGCACATGGTGCAATGAAGGCCATGAGTGCCAGTAGAGCGATGTCGCCTAAGAGGAAGAGTCCTGCGAGAGCGAGGCCCAAACTCGTGCGACCGAGAAGCGCGGCGAGGGAAAGCGTCGCGAACGCAAACATGCCCACATGCCATAGCGAGACGCCAGCGTACGACAAGTCGCTGAAGAGCTGGCATCCGGTGCTGATGCATGTTTCTTGTGAATCTGCAAAGGCCACCCATGTGGCGAAAGAAAGCCCTGCGAGGCAGACAAGCAAGGGAATGCCAAGCGTGGAGCTATTGCGACGCTGCAACATGAACTTCCTCCGGTGGAGCCGGTTGGTGGCAAAACGGGCTGACCTTACGTCGTTATCTTGCGCAGGTAAAGCCTGTATGAGGTGTTCCCAATGTCTTCGGTGTTTCCTGACCCCCTGTCGGGTCTCTTTTCAGTGCGGAAGAGTCAAAAGGCAAGACGCATTTCGCTCCGTGTCGTCTCTGGGCGACTTGAAGTCGTCCTCCCGAGGGGAGTCTCCGAGTCGGTCGTGCCGGAAGTCTTGGCGCGTCATCAGAAGTGGATTGAGAGACATCTCTCCGGATTTCGAGATGTTCATCACGCCAGGGGCGCAGCGCTTGTTCCTGACAGGATATGCTTGGTGGCTCTCAACGAGTCGTTCCGAGTTGAAATCGGTGATGGTGGGGCAGGGCGCGTCAAGGCAGAAAACGTGGTGGTTGTCCCTCAGGAGACGGCGCACGCCGTCGTTGGTTTACGAAAGTGGCTTTGCCGCGTTGCGAGGTCGTTCTTTTTATCCGAACTTGGAAGCTGTGCTGCTACAACAGGTCTGGAATGGGGTGCCCTTCGAGTTGGTATGCCGAAAACACGATGGGGGAGTTGCTCATGCAGAGGAACCATAAGTCTGAATGCAAGGCTGCTCTTTCTGGCGCCATCGCTTGTCAGACATGTCGTCATACATGAGCTTTGTCATCTGAAACATCCGAATCATGGGAGAATGTTTCATGAACTCTTGCAAAGCTTCGATCCGTTAGCTGTCATCCACGCGCGCCAGCTCAAATACGCCCGTTATGCCATCCCCATGTGGGCTGCATAGTGCCCATGACAGTTCAGTCGACAAAAGTAAAAGAAGCCCACACCCATTGACTGGATACGCCTCGTCGATGTCCCTTGCTCCTCCTGCGGCTGTTTCCATAAAAAAAGGAGGCACCTTGCGGTGCCTCCTTCGTATTTGTGCCTGGAAGTCGTTACATCACAGAGCCGGAAGCGGCCTGCTGCATCTTGACTTCGACCTTTTCGGTCAGGCCGCTGTAGTACTCGCGAAGGATCACGAGAACTTCGTCGCGACCGAAGTGGTCGACAACTTCGGCGCCTTCGGAAAGGGCCTTGCGCAGCTTGGTGCCGGAGAGGATGACGCGGTCTTCCTTGCCGTGCGGGCAGGTACGCAGGGAGGCCATGCCGTCGCACTTGTAGCAGTAGAAGGTCCAGTCGATCTTCAGGGGCTCGCAAAGCAGAGCCTTGCCGGGGGTGGGGCAGGCTTCGTTGATGTAGGGGATCTTGTTGAAGATCGTCTGAGCTTCGAACATCCCGTAGAAGTCGCCCACACCGGCGTGGTCACGGCCGATGATCATGCGGTTGATGCCGTAGTTCTGGCGGAAGGTTGCGTGCAGCAGACCTTCACGGGGGCCGGCGTAGCGCATGTCGAGGGGGTAGCCAGCCTGAATGACGTTTTCCTTCACGAAGTACTTTTCGACGAGGGTGTCGATGCAGCGAACGCGAACTTCAGCAGGAATGTCGCCGGGCTTCAGCGAGCCCACGAGGGAGTGGATGACCACACCGTCGCAGACTTCGATGGCGATCTTGGCAAGGAATTCATGCGAACGGTGCATGGGGTTGCGGAGCTGCAGGGCAGCAACGTTGGCCCAGCCACGCTCTTCCATTTCCTTGCGGAGTTCGGCAGGACGCTTGTAGACGCCAGCGAACTTGGTGGGGAATTCGCCTTCGGACAGCACCTTCACGGTACCGGCGATGTTGAATTCCTTCTGCTCCATGACCATCTTCACGCCGGGGTGGTCATCAAGAGCCACTTCCCAGAACTTCTGCGAGTCGGGGCCTTCGCCCTTGAACACCAGCTCGCATTCCCACTTCTTGTCGGCTTCGGTCATCTCGTAGATTTCTTCCACGAGCATGGTGGCGAAGGTTTCGCCCTTGCGGACGAGAGCGATTTCCTGACCGGGCTTGATGGCTGCGGCGTCGTCCTTGGACACGTCAAGGGTCACAGGCACAGGCCAGAAAGTGCCGTCGGCGAGGGTCATCTTTTCGCAAACGCTCTTCCAGTCGGCCTTCTTCATGAAGCCGTTCAGCGGCGAGAAGCCGCCAATGCCCATCATGATGAGGTCGCCCTTGGCGCGGGAGGAGATTTCGATCTGCTTGAGGCCGGCAGCCTTCTTCAGTTCGGCTTCGCGATCAGCGCCTTCGAGCAGGCAGCACACAAGGCCCTTACCACCATGAGCGGGAACCAGCTTGGACATACCTTACATCCTCCAGATGCGTGATGTTGTTGACACCGTCCGGGATCAAAGTGATGCCCGGACCAAAATTACAATCACCAAAAAATCAACTTCAGGCGATGCCTTCGGGGTGGCGTCGCGTTGATTCCGTCTTGTGAAAAAATTTACAAAATGTCAAGCGGCAAAGCGCGAAAATCAGAACGCACTGCAAAGGGCACAATGAATAAAGGGCCAATAACCTGTATTCGCAGGGCAAGCTCAAGACTGGAGAGGATGGCGGGCACATTTCGCTGATTCAATGCATGCTTCAGAATCGTGAGCTCCCGCGTCTGCCTGTCGTCATTGTTCACCGTTATGGTTCAGAATGTGATTAATGGTGCAAGCGTTGGGTGGATGGGGCTGGCGTTGAAGGTTGGGTGATGCGAGAAAGTTCTTGTGCGCTTCTGAAGAAGGGGATATTCAAGGTGGGTTCGGAGTTGATCCGACAACGTCCTCGGGGCGGGCTGCTGGCCCCCGGGGGCCCCGTGTCGTAGCGCGCATCGTTGCCGGGTAGGTGAACCGGCGGCGGGGTGTGCTGTTGCTTGACAATCGCTGATCGGGGCGCTATGTCGTTTCCCCTTTACCGGTTGTTTTCGATTTTCATTCACGGAGGAGACTCATGCCCACTATCAACCAGCTCATCCGCAAAGAGCGGAAGAAGGTTGTAAAGCGGAAGAAGACCCCGGCGCTCCAGGCCTGCCCGCAGCGTCGTGGCGTGTGCACCCGCGTGTACACCACCACCCCTAAGAAGCCTAACTCGGCATTGCGTAAGGTCGCACGTGTGCGCCTCACCAACGGCCTTGAAGTGACCGCCTACATCCCCGGCGAAGGCCACAACCTTCAGGAACACTCCGTGGTCATGATCCGCGGCGGTCGTGTAAAAGACCTTCCGGGTGTCCGCTACCACATCGTGCGCGGCACCCTCGACACCTCCGGCGTTCAGGATCGTCGTCAGGGACGTTCCAAGTACGGCGCCAAGCGCCCGAAATAGTAAGGGAGTTTTTAGATGCCTCGCAAAGGACCTGTCCCCAGACGTGAGATTCTGCCCGACCCGCTGTACAACAGCCGTCTTGTCGCCCGCTTCATCAACCGACTCATGTACGACGGTAAGAAGGGTGCGGCTGAAAAGATATTCTACAGTGCTCTGGACACCCTTGCCCAGAAGACTGGTGAAGAGCCTCTGAAGGCTTTCGAGAAGGCGATCGAAAACGTGAAGCCCCACCTCGAAGTGAAGGCTCGTCGCGTTGGTGGTGCCACCTATCAGGTGCCCATGGAAGTTCGCCCCGACCGTCAGGTCTCTCTTTCCCTGCGCTGGCTCATCGCCTACTCCCGCTCGCGCGGTGAGAAGGGTATGGTGAGCAAGCTCTCGGCAGAACTTCTTGACGCCTTCAACAATCGCGGCGGCGCCGTGAAGAAGAAGGAAGACACCCACCGCATGGCCGAAGCCAACAAGGCTTTCGCCCATTACCGCTGGTAGAGCCGGGAGACCACAGTGGCACGAGTAGTTCCTATCGATATGCAGCGGAACATCGGTATCATGGCCCACATTGACGCGGGCAAGACCACGACTACCGAGCGTATCCTCTTCTACACGGGCGTTTCCCACAAGATCGGCGAAGTCCATGACGGCGCAGCCACCATGGACTGGATGGAGCAGGAGCAGGAGCGTGGTATCACCATCACTTCTGCTGCTACCACCTGTTTCTGGCGTGAACACCGTGTCAACATCATCGACACCCCCGGCCACGTCGACTTCACCATCGAAGTCGAACGTTCCTTGCGTGTCCTTGACGGCGCGGTCTGCGTATTCGACGCCGTTGCCGGTGTCGAACCCCAGTCCGAGACGGTGTGGCGTCAGGCCGACCGTTATGGCGTTCCGCGCATCTGCTTTGTCAACAAGATGGACCGTATCGGGGCCAGCTTCGAGCGTTGCGTCGGCATGATCCGTGACCGTCTGCGTGCGAAGCCGATTCCGGTTCAGCTTCCCATCGGTGCCGAAGACCGCTTCGAAGGCGTCATCGACCTCATCACCGGCAAGGCTGTGACTTTCGACAAGGCGTCGAAGGGGCAGACCTTCAACGTGGGGGATGTGCCTGCCGAGTACCGCGATCAGTACGACGCCATGCGCTTCGAGATGATCGAGGCCGTAGCTGAGGAAGATGAAGCGCTCATGGAGAAGTATCTCGGTGGTGAAGAACTCACTGTCGAAGAAATCATCTCCTGCGTACGCAAGGCCACCATTGCCCGTAACATCGTTCCGGTGCTGTGCGGTTCCGCCTTCCGCAACATGGGTGTGCAGCCTCTTCTCGACGCTGTCGTCGACTTCCTGCCTTCGCCTGTCGACATCGAACAGATGAAGGGTGTGAATCCGGACAAGGAAGAAGAGACCATCGTCTGCCCCTGCGACGACAAGGAACCTCTCGCTGCCCTCGTCTTCAAGCTCTTCTCCGACCCGTACATCGGGCACCTCTCGTTCTGCCGCATCTATTCTGGCTTCATCGAGTCAGGCATGACGGTTCTGAACGCGAACACCGGCAAGCGCGAGCGTGTCGGTCGCCTGCTGAAGATGCACGCCAACAAGCGTGAAGAAATCAAGTGGGCGGGTGCTGGTGATATCGTGGCCCTTGTTGGCCTCAAGCTGGCTTCGACCGGTGACACCATCTGCGATGAAAAGCGCCCTGTGGTGCTCGAATCGCTGGATATTCCGGAGCCGGTCATCGAGGTTGCCATCGAGCCCAAGACCAAGGCTGACCGAGACGCCCTTTCCGCCGCGCTCGCCAAGCTTGCCAAGGAAGACCCGTCCTTCCGCGTGAAGGGCGACGACGAGACCAACCAGACCCTGATCGCCGGCATGGGCGAACTCCATCTGGAAATCATCGTCGACCGTCTTACCCGCGAGTTCAGCGTCAACGCCAACGTGGGCAAGCCTCAGGTCGCCTACCGTGAGACCATCACCAAGCCCGGCAAGGCTGACACGAAGCATGTCAAACAGTCTGGTGGTCGTGGTCAGTACGGTCATGCCGTCATCGAAATCGAACCGAACCCCGGCAAGGGGTACGAGTTCGTGAACAGCATCACCGGTGGTGTCATTCCCAAGGAATACATCGCCCCCATCGACAAGGGTATCCAGGATGCGCTCAAGAGCGGTATCCTTTCTGGCTTCCCCACTGTCGACATCAAGGTCAATCTTGTCTTCGGTTCGTACCACGACGTCGACTCTTCGGAGCAGGCGTTCTACGTGACCGGTTCGATGGCTATCAAGGAAGCCATCGCCAAGAGTGGCCCGGTTCTGCTTGAGCCCATCATGGACGTCGAAGTCGTCACCCCTGACGAGTACCTCGGCGATGTCATGGGCGACCTGAACGGTCGTCGTGGCAAGGTGCAGAGCATGGAAGCACGCGTAGGTGCGCAGTCCATCCGTGCTCAGGTCCCCCTGAGCGAGATGTTCGGCTACGCGACAGACCTGCGTTCGAAGACGCAGGGCCGTGCGACCTTCTCTATGCAGTTCCATCATTACGAGCGGGTGCCTGCGGCTCTCGCCGAGGAACTTGTAAAGAAGAAGGGCTAGTTGATCTGCCTTCGAGACCCCGGCTTCGGCCGGGGTCTTTTTTTTTGTGGAAATGTGTTGACTGGGGTGCTGGCTCCGTGTAGAAGATTCTTCGCGCCACCAACTGGCGTGATTTTTAAGACCCCTGTGACGGCAGGGGAAGGGCGGATGGAGTCCGTCCTGATGCGCTTGGTTCGCCAAGTTTGACATTTGCAGGCGTTACTTATGCCGCAATTTTGTCTTGCCGTTCCAGTCCAGAGTGTGGGCTGTAAGGTACTGAACATGCGCGGGGAGCTTGGTTTCCCCGATTGGGTAACCCTGTGGGACCACCTGACTAGCCGGACATTGTCCGGTAAGGGCCAGGCTGGCTACACGCAAACGTATCTTCCTTGTTCGAGCGGATGGCTGTAGCTGGCAACTGGTCAGCAATCACTGTCTAGCTTTCGAGAGCAACGAAGATACCCCGCAAATAGCGGGGTTTTTGCGTAGCATCGTTCTGCCTGAGTCCGCGTCGAAGGATTGTGACGAACGGCGACCTCATGCGCTCTTCGTCCGGGCGGAGATCGATGCCGCCACCGTCTGTGAGGAACTCGCGCCGGAGGGCACTCGCTTCCCGTGGCGGGCTGCCGGAAAGCAAGGGTATGTTTTCCAGATAACGGAGTAATCAACAATGACGACAGTTAGCAGTGATCGTATCCGGATCAAGCTCAAAGCTTACGATTACCGCATCCTGGACAAGGCTGTGGCTGAGATCGTAGATACGGCGCGCAACACGGGCGCTGGTGTCGCAGGTCCTATCCCCCTGCCCACCAACATCCATAAGTTCACTGTGAACCGAAGCGTGCACGTGGACAAGAAGTCGCGTGAGCAGTTCGAGATGCGTATCCACAAGAGGCTCATGGACATCCTCGAGCCCACGCAGCAGACCGTGGACGCCCTGGGCAAGCTGAGCCTGCCGGCCGGCGTTGACGTCGAAATCAAGCTCTAGTGAGAGGAAGTCATGGCTGAGAAAATGGGAATTCTGGGTCGCAAGATTGGTGTGACCCGCATCTTCGCCAGCGATGGTTCCGCCGTGGCTGTCACGGTCATCAAGGCCGGCCCCTGTCCGGTCACTCAGGTAAAGACCGTCGCTACCGATGGGTATGACGCCATCCAAATCGCTTTTGACGAAGCCAAAGAAAAGCACCTGAACAAGCCTGAAATCGGCCATCTGGCCAAGGCTGGCAAGGGTCTGTTCCGTACCCTTCGTGAAATCCGCCTCGAAGCTCCCGCCGCCTACGAAGTGGGCAGTGAGCTTGACGTTACCCTGTTCGCCACCGGCGATCGCGTCAAGGTCTCCGGGACCAGCATCGGTAAGGGCTACCAGGGCGTCATGCGCCGCTGGAACTTCGCCGGCTCCAAGGACACCCACGGCTGCGAAAAGGTTCATCGTTCCGGTGGTTCCATCGGTAACAACACCTTCCCGGGTCATGTGTTCAAGGGCAAGAAGATGGCTGGTCACTGGGGCAACGAGAGCGTGACCGTCCTCAACCTCGAAGTGGTGGACGTCCGCCCCGAGGACAACGTGATCCTGGTCAAGGGTTCCGTGCCCGGTCCCAAGAACGGCCTGGTCATGGTGCGCAAGCAGTAACGAAAGAGGAAGATCACAATGGCTGTGGTTAAAGTATACGATCAGAACAAGCAGGAAGCCGGAGAAATCACCCTGGCTCCCGAAGTGTTCGAAGTCGAGGTGAGGCCTGAGATTCTGCACCTCGTCGTGCGCGCGCAGCGTGCCGCCTTCCGTGCCGGCACCCATGCGACCAAGACCCGTGCCTTCGTCTCCGGCGGCGGCCTCAAGCCTTGGCGCCAGAAGGGCACCGGTCGTGCCCGTGCTGGCTCCATCCGTTCGCCCCTTTGGCGCGGTGGTGCCATCATCTTCGGCCCCCAGCCGCGCGACTACGAGTTCAAGGTCAACAAGAAGGTGCGCAAGCTCGCTCTTCGCATGGCCCTCAGCTCGCGTCTGGCCGGCAGCAACCTGCTTGTTGTCAAGGGGTTCGAACTGCCCGAAGTCAAGACCAAGCTGTTTGCCAAGATTGCTGACACGCTCGGCCTCGACAAGGCGCTGATCATCGCCCCCGAAGAAAACACGACGCTGGCCCTGTCTGTCCGCAACATCCCCGGGATCACCATCGCCACCCCTGAACAGCTCAGTGTGTACGAGATTCTCAAGCACAAGCAGCTCGTTCTCGTGGAAGGTGCCGTGGCCTCCGTTCAGGACAGGCTCAAGTAAGCGAGGTAGGGTCATGGACTACACGAAAATACTCATCAAGCCCCTCATCTCCGAAAAGACGACCTACATCAAGGAACTCTCCCGTCAGGTCGCCTTCTTCGTTGATCCCCGGGCCAACAAGATCGAGATCAAGAAGGCCGTGGAAGCGGCGTTCAAGGTGAAGGTCGCCGACGTCAACGTGGTAAACCGCAAGTCTTCCGACCGCGTCCGTCAGGGCCGCGTTGTGGGCAGGGTTGCCGGCTTCAAGAAGGCTTATGTGACCCTCGCCCCCGGTGAAAAAATCGAATTCTTCGAGGGAGTGTAAGCAATGGCTGTCCGTAAGCTCAAACCGACCTCTCCTGGCCGTCGCTTCCAGACTGTCTCCGATTTCGAGGAGATCACCCGGAGCACACCTGAGAAGTCGCTCGTCATCGGTCTGACCAAGAAGAGCGGTCGTAACAACAACGGTCGTGTAACCAGCCGTCGTCGTGGTGGTGGCCACAAGCGCCTCTACCGCATCATCGACTTCCGTCGTGACAAGGCTGGCATTCCCGCGAAGGTCGCTCATATCGAGTACGACCCGAACCGTACCGCTCGTATCGCACTGTTGCACTATGCTGACGGTGAGAAGCGTTACATCCTCGCACCTGTCGGCATTCGTCAGGGCGACATGATCCTTTCCGGCGAAGGTGCCGACATCAAGCCCGGCAACGCGCTTCCGATGTCCCGCATCCCGGTGGGTACCAACCTGCACAACATCGAACTGCAGCCCGGTCGTGGCGGTCAGTTCTGCCGTGCAGCTGGCACCTACGCCCAGCTCGTCGCCAAGGAAGGCAAGTACGCGCTGCTGCGCCTCCCCTCCGGTGAAGTTCGCAAGGTGCTTGCCGCCTGCTGCGCCACCGTGGGCCAGGTTGGCAACGTCAACCATGAGAACATCTCCCTGGGCAAGGCCGGCCGCGCACGCTGGCTCGGCAATCGCCCCAAGGTCCGCGGCGTAGCGATGAACCCGATCGACCACCCCTTGGGTGGTGGTGAAGGCCGCAGCTCCGGTGGCCGTCATCCGGTGTCCCCGTGGGGTATGCCCACCAAGGGCTACAAGACTCGCGACCGGAAGAAGGCTTCTTCCAAGCTCATCATCAAGCGCCGCGGTCAGAAGTAGGAGTAGAGCATGCCCAGGTCTCTGAAGAAAGGCCCGTTTGTAGACGGGCATCTGATGAAGAAAGTGGATATGGCTGTGGCGAACAGCGACCGTCGCGTTATCAAGACGTGGACGCGTCGCTCCACCATCCTTCCTGAGATGGTGGGCCTGACCTTCGCCGTGCATAACGGCAAGAAGTTCATGCCTGTGTTCGTTACCGAAAACATGGTCGGTCACAAGCTGGGTGAGTTTGCTCCCACCCGCACGTACCATGGCCATGCCGCCGATAAGAAGAGCAAAGCCAAGAAGTAGTGGGTGACTCCGATGGAATCGAGAGCAACTGCGAAATTCATGCGCGTTTCTCCGCGCAAGACCCGACTGGTCGCCCGTAACATCGACGGGCTGCCCGTCGAGGATGCGATGAACCTCCTGCGGTTCACCCCCAATAAGCCGGCCGGTGTGCTTTACGACGTGCTGCGTTCAGCGCTTGCCAATGCCCAGCAGATGCCCGGCGTTGACGTGGACGCCATGGTCGTCAAGCAGGTCGTCGTGAACGAAGGCCCCAGCTGGAAGCGTTTTCTGCCCCGTGCACAGGGCCGCGCTACTCGCATCAAGAAGCGCACCAGCCATATCACCGTGATTCTCGCAGAAGGTCAGGAATAGGCTTATGGGTCAGAAAGTACATCCGTTCGGGTTCCGGCTGGGGTACAACAAGAACTGGCAGTCCCGCTGGTACAGCAAGAAAGAGTACCCTGCCTTCGTGTTTGAAGACCACAACATCCGCAAGTTCGTGAAGAAGACCCTCTACCATGCGGGTCTTGCGAAGATCGAGATCGAACGTGCCGGCGGTAAGGTGCGCCTCATTCTGAGCACCGCCCGTCCCGGTATCGTCATCGGTCGCAAGGGTGTGGAAATCGAGAAGCTCCGTGCCGACCTGCGCAAGAAGTTCAAGCGCGAGTTCGCCATCGAAGTGAACGAGATCCGCCGCCCTGAAGTCGAATCGCAGCTTGTGGCTGAGAACATCGCTCTTCAGCTTGAGCGTCGCGTCGCCTTCCGTCGTGCCATGAAGCGCACGGTGAGCATGGCTCGCAAGTTCGGTGCTGAAGGCATCAAGGTCACCTGCTCCGGTCGACTTGCCGGTGCTGAAATCGCGCGTACCGAATGGTACCGTGACGGCCGCGTGCCGCTGCAGACCCTGCGCGCTGACATCGACTTCGGCTTTGCCGAGGCCCGTACCACGTACGGTGTGATCGGCGTCAAGGTCTGGATATTCAAGGGTGAACTCCTTGACAACGAGGTAGCGTAGCAATGCTTAGCCCCAGAAAGGTAAAATTCCGCAAGTGGCAGAAGGGCCGCAACAAGGGTGTCGCCACCCGCGGTGCCACTGTCGCTTTCGGTGATATCGGTCTCAAGGCCATCGAGCACGGCAAGCTGACGAGCCAGCAGATCGAAGCTGCTCGTATCGCCATGATGCGCCACATCAAGCGTGGCGGTAAGGTTTGGATTCGCATCTTCCCCGACCGCCCCGTAACCGCGAAGCCCCTCGAAACCCGTCAGGGTTCCGGTAAGGGTTCGCCTGTGGGCTGGTGCGCCCCCGTGAAGCCCGGTCGCGTGCTTTACGAAATCAAGGGTGTCAGCCTCGAACTGGCCAAGGAAGCTCTGACTCGTGCTGCGCACAAGCTTCCGGTCAAGACTGTCATCGTCGTGAGAGAGGGCGTCTAAGATGAAGGCCGCTGAACTTAGGAAACTCACTGCCGAAGAGCTTAAGACCAAGCTCGTCGAGCAGCAGCAGGAACTGTTCAATCTGCGCTTCCGTCATGCCACCGCGCAGCTGGAGAACACCTCCAGCATGGGTGACGCCCGGCGTACCATCGCGCGGATTCAGACCATTCTGAAGGAAAAGGAATAGGGAGCGTAGCATGTCCGAAGCTACTTACCAGCGGAAGGGAAGAACGCTCGTCGGAATCGTCGTCAGCGACAAGAACGACAAGACCATCGTCGTCCGCGTCGAGACTCTGGTCAAGCACCCGCTTCTGAAGAAGTATGTGCGCCGTCGCAAGAAGTTCACCGCTCATGATCCCATGAACGAGTGTGGCATTGGCGACAAGGTTAAGATCATCGAGTTCCGTCCGCTTAGCCGCAACAAGCGCTGGCACCTCGAATCCATTCTCGAAAAAGCCGTCTAGGGGTTAAACGATGATCCAGGTTGAATCCACACTGCAGGTGGCGGATAATTCCGGCGCGAAGAAGGTCGCCTGCATCAAGGTGCTCGGCGGTTCCCATCGTCGGTACGCCACCGTGGGCGACATCATCATGGTCTCCGTCAAGGAAGCCATGCCTCACTGCAAGGTGAAGAAGGGTGATGTCATGCAGGCTGTCATCGTGCGGACCGCCAAGGAAGTCCGCCGCGCCGACGGCTCCTACATCAAGTTCGACTCCAACGCCGCCGTTCTCCTGAACAAGCAGGGTGAACCGGTCGGGACCCGTATCTTCGGTCCCGTTGCCCGCGAACTTCGCGCTCGCAACTTCATGAAGATCGTCTCCCTGGCGCCTGAAGTCCTCTAGGAGTTCACCGTGAAGCAGTTTCGTATTCACAAAGACGACAAGGTGATGGTGATCGCCGGTAAGGACAAGGGGAAGATCGGCAAGGTGCTCAAGATCCTTCGCAACAAGGATCGCATCCTCGTCGAAAAGGTGAACGTGGCCAAGCGCCACGTTCGTCCCAACCCCTACCGTCAGCAGCCCGGCGGCATCATCGAAAAGGAAATGCCGTTGCACGTTTCGAACGTGATGGTGGTGTGCGATGCCTGTGCCAAGCCTACGAAGGTCGGGTACCGCTACACCGAGGACGGCAAGAAAGTCCGCTTCTGCAAGAAGTGCAACGAAATCATCGACTAAGGTGAGAGACGATGACGCGTCTTGAAAATATCTACCGCGAGAAAGTGGTTCCGGTATTGCAAAAGGAGTTCAACTACGACTCCTCGATGCAGGTTCCCGGGATTGTAAAAGTCTCTCTCAACATCGGTCTCGGTGCTGCGAGCCAGAACAACAAATTGATGGAAGAAGCCCTCAAGGAGTTGACTGTCATCGCCGGTCAGAAGGCCGTCGTCACCCGTGCCAAGAAGTCCATCGCGTCGTTCAAGCTTCGCGAAGGCATGCCCATCGGCTGCCGTGTGACCTTGCGCAAGGAACGTATGTGGGACTTCCTGGACAAACTGATCAACTTCGCGCTTCCGCGCGTGCGTGACTTCAGAGGCGTTCCGGATCGTGGTTTCGACGGCCGTGGCAATTTCACGCTCGGCATCAAGGAACATGCGATTTTCCCGGAAATGGAAGCCGATAGGGTTGAGAATCCCAAGGGGATGAACATCACCATCGTCACCACCGCCACGACCGACAAGGAAGGCAAGCTCCTGCTCGACCAGCTGGGCATGCCTTTCAGAAAGTAAGGAGAAACGGCAGTGTCTCGTACCTCCCTCGAAGTCAAGGCGCAGCGCAAGCCGAAGTTCTCTGCCCGCGCCTATAACCGTTGCCCGATCTGCGGTCGTCCGCGTGCCTACCTTCGGAAGTTCGGCCTGTGCCGTATCTGCTTCCGCAACATGGCCCTTCGCGGCGAACTGCCCGGCGTTCGCAAGTCGAGCTGGTAAAGTCACAAGGAGAAAGGAATGTTGACTGATCCTATTGCTGATATGCTCACGCGTATCCGCAACGCGCACTTGGCCCTGCATAAGGAAGTGAGTGTGCCGCGCTCGAAGATGAAGGAATCCCTCGCCGCCATCCTCAAGCAGGAAGGCTACATCGAAGATGTCGCGACGGAAGAGGGCTCCATCAAGCTGACCCTCAAGTATTTCAAGGGTAAGCCCGTCATCAGCGGTCTGAAGCGGGTGAGCAAGCCCGGTCGCCGCGTGTACGTTGGCATGCACGAGATCCCCAAGGTCCAGAACGGCCTTGGCATCTGCATCCTCTCGACCTCCCGCGGGGTCATGGATGGGAACAGCGCCCACGAAAGCAAGGTGGGCGGCGAACTCTTGTGCGAAATCTGGTAGGCGGGTGCAAACATGTCCAGAATAGGTAAGCAGCCCATTCCCATTCCTTCCGGTGTGGAAGTGAAGATCGGGAATGATGTTGTAGAGGTTAAGGGCCCCAAGGGGGCGCTGACCACCCCCGTTTGCTCCGTGCTTTCGTACGAAGTGACCGACGGCAAGGTTGTCATCACCCGCCTCGACGAGACCCGTCAGACCCGTGCGCAGCATGGTCTGCGCCGCACGTTGCTCGCCAACTGCATCGAAGGTGTCTCGAAGGGCTTCTCCAAAACCCTCGAAGTCGTCGGTGTCGGTTACAAGGTAGCTGTCAAGGGCGACGTGGTTGACCTGTCGGTGGGCTACTCCCACCCGGTGCTCATCGACCTGCCCGCTGGCATCTCTGCCAAGGCGGAAGGTAACAAGCTGACCATCTCCGGTGTTGACAAGGAACTGGTAGGCGAAGTTGCCGCGCAGATGCGCCGCGTGCGTAAGCCTGAGCCCTACAAGGGCAAGGGTATCAAGTACGATAACGAGCAGATTCGCCGCAAGGCCGGCAAGTCTGGTGGTAAAAAATAGGTTGGGTTGAGACATGAAATTCACCAAGAATGAAGCCAGACTGCGGCGCAAGGTCCGCATCCGGAAGAAGATTTCCGGAACTGCCGAAAGGCCCCGGCTGGTGGTCTACAGGTCCAACCTGCACATCTACGCCCAGATCGTGGATGACACCACCGGAAGCACCCTCGTCGCTACGTCCACGCTGTCCATCAGCCGTACGCAGGAAGGCGTGCACGCCAACAAGGCCGGCGCCGAGCTGGTCGGCAAGGAAATTGCCCGCCTCGCCAAGGATAAGGACATCCAGAGCGTGGTGTTCGACCGCAACGGCTACCTCTATCATGGGCGCATCAAGGCCGTTGCCGACGGTGCCCGTGAAGCTGGCCTTGAATTCTAACGGTTGGTAGGTATCTGGCATGGAACAGAACGAATTCGGATTGATCGAAAAGATCGTCTACCTCAACCGCGTTGCCAAGGTCGTGAAGGGCGGTCGCCGTTTCAGCTTCAGCGCCCTCGTCGTCGTTGGTGACGGGAAGGGGTCTGTCGGCTTCGGCCTGGGCAAGGCTCAGGAAGTGCCGGAAGCTCTTCGCAAGGCCACCGAGCGTGCCAAGAAGAGCATGATCGAAGTCCCGCTGATCGACGGTACGCTCCCTTACGAGATCCTCGGTCGCTTCGGTGCAGGGCATGTCCTGCTGAAGCCCGCTTCGAAGGGTACCGGCATCATCGCTGGCGGGGCCGTGCGCGCCGTCATGGAAGCTGTCGGTGTCACCGACGTGCTCACCAAGGCGATCGGCACCAACAACCCGCACAACGTCCTGCGCGCCACTGTCGCCGGTCTCGCCTCGTTGCGTAGCGCCGAGGAAGTGGGCCAGCTGCGCGGCAAGAAGCTTGAAGCGCCCAGGAAGTAAGGACTAGCCATGATCAAGGTCAAGCTCGTTCGCAGCCTGATCTGCTGCAACCCCACTCAGCGCGCCACCGTTGCCGCTCTGGGTTTGCGCAAGGTCGGCAGTGAGAAGACGTTCAAGGACGATGCCGCCATTCGCGGCATGATCAACAAGGTGAAGCATCTGATCGAGGTCAGTGAGTAATGAGACTGCACGATCTGTATCCGTTCCCTGAGGAACGCAAGACGCGCAAGCGTGTAGGCCGTGGCTCCGGCTCCGGTCTCGGCTGCACGTCCGGTAAGGGTAACAAGGGTCAGAATGCCCGCGCAGGCGGCGGTGTGCGTCCCGGCTTCGAAGGTGGCCAGATGCCTTTGCAGCGTCGTCTGCCCAAGCGTGGCTTCAAGAACATGTTCGCGGTCAAGTACGAAGTCATCAACCTTGCTCGCCTCCTTGCTGCCTTTGAAGGCAAGGCGGAGATCACCCTTGATGACATCTACGACCGTGGCCTGTGCAGCCTCGGCTCTGCTGTCAAGATCCTCGGCGAAGGTGACGTGACCACGGCCATCAAGGTCGAGGCTCACAAGTTCAGTGCCTCCGCTGTCGAGAAGATCCGCAACGCCGGTGGCGAAGCCAAGGCATTGGAAGGGTAAACCGTGGCTCTGAGTGGTGTTGATAATCTGGCGCGTCTGCCTGAGCTTCGGAGCAAGCTCATGTGGACATTCCTGTTGCTGGCCGCCTACCGGATAGGGGTACATGTCCCGATTCCCGGTGTGGATTCCTCGGCTCTGGCAGATTTCTTTGCCAGCGTTCAGAACACCCTTTTTGGCCTCTTTGACATGTTCTCCGGGGGCGGGCTTCGCAACTTGTCGGTGTTCGCCCTCGGGATCATGCCTTACATATCCGCATCCATCATCTTGCAACTGCTTCAGGTCGTTAGTCCCGACCTGAAGCGGCTTGCCAAGGAAGAGGGCGCTGCGGGCAAGCGGAAACTCACCCAGTATACCCGGTATGCCACTGTCCTGATCACCGTGATCCAGGGCCTTGGTATCGCCATCGGTCTTGAGAGCATGCACAGCCCCGCCGGGGCTCCTGTCGTGCTTGAAGCCGGGTGGGCCTTCCGTCTTGTGACCATCATCACCCTGACCGCGGGCACTGTGCTCATCATGTGGCTGGGTGAACAGATAACCGAGAAGGGACTGGGCAACGGTATTTCGTTGATCATCTTCTCGGGTATCGTCGCCGGTATCCCCGGCGGCATTCTGAAATCTGCACAGCTCATCAGTGCCGGAGACATGAGCCTCTTTGCGGCCATCGTCATCCTCGCGCTGATGGGATTGGTGCTGGCAGGCATCGTGTTTGTGGAACGCGCTCAACGACGGATTCCGATTCATTATGCCAAGCGGCAAGTGGGTCGTAAGATGTTCGGCGGGCAGACCACACACCTTCCGCTTCGCGTGAACACGGCCGGGGTCATCCCGCCCATCTTCGCGTCGAGCCTGCTCCTGTTCCCGGCGACCGTAGCGAACTTCGCCACAAGTGACTGGCTCAAGTCCGTGGCCTCTTGGTTCTCACCCCACACGATCCCGTATAACATCCTGTTCATTGCGTTGATCGTGTTCTTCAGCTTCTTCTATACGGCTATAATCTTCGATCCGAAGGATATTGCTGAGAATCTGAAGAAGGGTGGTGGTTTCATCCCCGGCATCCGGCCCGGAGACAAGACCAAGGAGTACATCGACAAAGTGCTGACCCGGATCACACTCTGGGGTGCCATCTACATATCCGTGATTTCCGTGCTGCCCATGTTCCTGATTGCGCAGTTCAACGTGCCGTTCTATTTCGGCGGCACCAGCCTGCTCATTCTGGTCGGTGTGGCGATGGATTTCATGTCGCAGATCGAATCCCATCTGATTTCGCGCCAGTACGAAGGGCTCATGAACAAGACCCGGATCAAGGGGCAACGGTAACTTGAAAAAGTACCGCGGTATATTCATCAAGAACGAGAATGAGATAGGCCTCCTTCGGGAGGCCAATCGAATCGTGGCTTCGATCCTTGACGTTCTGGGCGAACACGTTCGCCCAGGCGTCAGGACGATGCATTTCGAAGAACTGGCTCAGAAACTGTGTCAGGAACACGGAGTGAAGCCCGCCTTCCAGGGGTATTACGGCTATCCGTTTGCCCTGTGCTGTTCCGTCAACGAAGAGGTCGTTCACGGCTTCCCGTCTGAACGGATACTGAACGAAGGCGACATTGTGAGCTTTGACATGGGCGTCGTCTATGAAGGCTTCTACGGAGACTCGGCACGCACCTTCCCGGTCGGAAAGGTGAGCGACGAGGCTACCCGTCTCATGGACGTGACCCGTGAATCGCTCATGAAGGGCATAGCGCAGGCAAAACCGGGAAACAGTCTCTATGACATCTCTGTTGCCGTGCAACGGCATGTTGAGAGCAACGGTTTTCAGGTCGTCCGGCGTTTTGTGGGGCACGGTATCGGTCGCGCCTTGCATGAGAAGCCCGAAGTGCCCAACTTCGTGCCTCCGGGCATCACGGGCGTACCTCTGAAACCCGGTATGGTGCTAGCCATCGAACCCATGGTGACAGTCGGTACGTACGAGGTGGAAATCCTCGATGACAACTGGACGGCCGTCACCCGGGACAGAAAGCTGTCTGCTCACTTCGAGCATAGTGTCGCGATCACCAACGACGGCTGTGAAATCCTCAGCCTGTCACCCGGTGCTGTACGCTAGAGGTTGACGACCTTGTGACGGAGTGGTATCCGTCCCTGTTCCGGCAGGGCTTGTCGTTCTGCCGGCGTCCAACGTTACCTAACGGAGACGAAGATGAAAGTTAGGCCTTCCGTCAAGAAAATCTGCCCCAAGTGCAAGGTGATCCGGCGCCGGGGCGTGCTGAGAGTCATCTGCGAAAACCCCCGGCACAAGCAGCGCCAGGGCTAACCACTCAGGAGTCAGACTGTGGCCAGAATTGCTGGTGTCGATCTGCCCCGTGGCAAGCGCGTTGACATCGCGCTGACCTATATCTACGGTATCGGTCGTGCAACCGCCCTTCAGATCCTCGATGCTACGGGTGTCAACTGGACCCGTAACGTTGACGATCTCAACGCGGACGAAGTCAACGAGATCCGCAAGGAAATCGAACAGAACCACAAGGTCGAAGGTGACCTGCGCCGTGAAATCAGCGCGAACATCAAGCGTCTGATGGACATCGGCTGCTACCGTGGTCTGCGTCATCGTCGTGGACTTCCCGTCCGCGGTCAGCGTACGCATACCAACGCCCGCACCCGCAAGGGTCCGAGGCGCGGTACCGTCGGCAAGAAGAAGTAGTCTCTTTTTCGGCTAGTTAGGCGTGGAATCTCACCTGGCTTGCGGGACAATCTCCCCCAATGACCAGTGCGGCACGGCTCTGTCATGACTGAGCTCGTTCAGAGGTTCCGGCACAGCCCAAATTCCAGCGTCAAAGAAGAGTGAAGTTATGGCAAGACCCAAGCGTACGGTCAAAAAGAGAGAGAAGAAGAACGTCCCTGTCGGGCTCGCCCACATCCAGGCGACGTTCAACAACACCATCGTGACCTTCACGGACACCAGGGGTAACACCATCAGCTGGGCCAGCGCCGGGCAGAGCGGTTTCAAGGGGTCTCGCAAGAGCACTCCTTTCGCCGCCCAGATGGCCGCCGAGCAGGCTGCCAAGAAGGCTCAGGAAAACGGCATGAGGACCGTGGGCATCTACGTGAAGGGCCCCGGTTCCGGTCGTGAAGCCGCCATGCGTGCTATCAATGCCGCCGGTTTCAAGGTCGCGTTCATTCGCGACATCACCCCCATTCCGCACAACGGTTGCCGTCCGCCCAAGCGGCGCCGCGTCTAAGAGGAGGACACAGCCTTGGCTAAGTATACCGATGCTAAGTGCCGTCAGTGCCGCCGTGAAGGTACCAAGCTTTTTCTGAAGGGCGACCGTTGCTTCACCGATAAGTGCGCTTTCGATCGTCGTCCCTACGCTCCCGGCCAGCATGGCCGCGCGCGCAAGAAGGTAAGCGACTACGCCGTCCAGCTGCGTGAGAAGCAGAAGGTCCGTCGTATGTATGGCATCCTCGAACAGCAGTTCCACGCGTATTTCACCAAGGCCGACATGGCCAAGGGTGTTACCGGTGCGAACCTTCTTTCGCTGCTCGAGAGACGCCTTGACAACGTCATCTACCGCCTTGGTTTCGCAAACTCGCGTAACCAGGCTCGTCAGCTCGTCCGTCACGGGATCTTCACCCTCAACGGCCGCAAGGTGAACATTCCTTCCTTGCAGGTCCGTATCGGTGACACGATCGAAGTGCCTGAAAAGAGCCGCAAGATCCCCGTGCTGGCCGAAGCGCAGGAAGTGATCGCCCGCCGTGGCTGCCCCGCATGGCTTGAAGCCGACGGCGCGAACTTCCGCGGCGTTGTGAAGGCCCTGCCGCAGCGCGAAGACATTCAGTTCCCGATCAACGAGCACCTGATTGTCGAGCTTTACTCCAAATAAGCGGGTGTGAGCATGCTCATCAAACAAGGCGACAGGCTTATCAACACGCGGAACTGGTCGGAACTGGTCAAGCCGGAGCAGATCTCCCGGGATGGCGAAGTCTCCGACACCATGTACGGAAAGTTCGTCTGCGAGCCTCTGGAGCGCGGGTATGCAACGACCATCGGCAATGCCATGCGTCGCGTGCTTCTCTCTTCTCTTCAGGGTGCTGCGTTCGTGGCGGTCAAGATCTCGGGCGTACAGCACGAGTTCACCACCATCCCCGGCGTGCTCGAAGACGTGACCGATGTCGTGCTGAACCTCAAGCAGGTTCGTCTTGCCATGGACACCGAAGAGCCCCAGTATCTGGAGCTCAAGGTGGACAAGAGGGGCGCGATCACCGCTGGTGACGTAAGAACCAACCAGCATGTCATGGTTCTCAACCCTGATCAGCATATCGCGACCCTGACCGAGGACATCGAGCTCACCTTCGAGCTCGAGGTCCGCATGGGCAAGGGCTACGTGCCCGCCGATATGCATGAAGGGCTCAGCGAGGAGATCGGCCTCATCAAACTCGACGCCAGCTTCTCGCCCGTGCGCAAAGTCGCCTATACGGTTGAGCAGGCTCGCGTCGGCCAGATGACGAACTATGACAAGCTCATTCTCGAAGTCTGGACCGACGGTTCAGTCTCTCCCGAGGATGCGATTGCCTACAGCGCGAAGATCATCAAGGACCAGATTTCCGTCTTCATCAACTTCGATGAGCGGATTTCGGGCGAAAACTCGAACGGGTCTGCCGATTCCGGCGAATTCAACGAGCATCTCTTCAAGAGCATCGATGAGCTCGAACTTTCCGTTCGTGCCACTAACTGCCTGAAGAGCGCCAATATCGCCCTCGTGGGTGAACTGGTCCAGAAGTCCGAGAACGAGATGCTGAAGACCAAGAACTTCGGTCGCAAGTCGCTAGACGAAATCCGTCGGGTGCTTGGTGACATGGGGCTCGACTTCGGCACCAAGGTCGACGGCTTCGAGAAGAAATATCAGGAATGGAAGAGGAAGCAGCAACATGAGGCATAGCAACTCCGGCAAGAAGCTGGGGAGAACGCCCTCGCACCGTAAGGCGTTGTTCCGCAACCTGGCTAAGGCCCTCCTGACGCACGGCAAGATCCGTACGACCGAGATCAAGGCCAAGGAACTTCGCCGCGTGGTGGAGCCCCTGATCACCCTTGCTCTGCGCAACGATCTGCACGCTCGTCGTCAGGCCTACAGCGTTCTTGGCAGCCACCAGCTTGTCAAGCGTCTGTTCGACGAGATCGGCCCTGCATTCGTCGGCGTGCCCGGCGGCTACACCCGCGTGGTGAAGCTTGGCCAGCCCCGTCGTGGCGACTGCGCGCCCCTCGCCATCATCGAGTTCACCCGTACCGTTGCTGCCTCCGAGGCCGCTGCGGCACCTGCTGAAGCCGAATAGGCGAGTCCTGACGTAGTATGAGAGGCAGCTCCTTCGGGGGCTGCCTTTTTTTCGTGTCTTGCCCGATGAGAACTGTCTGCCGACTATCAAGGTTACGGCTACGAGCTTGCGTTATTGGGATATTCGATATATCCTATAGCCATGATTGATTATCGTAGGCTTGAAGCCTTTTGCAAAGTGTATGAGTTGCGTAGCTTCTCTCGTGCAGGTGAAGATCTCTTTCTCTCTCAGCCGACCATAAGTGCTCATGTCCTCGCCCTGGAGAAGGACCTCGGCATGCAGCTTCTCGACCGGCTCGGGCGAAGTGTGCTGCCGACTCCGGCTGGGGATGTGCTGTACCGGCACGCGATGAACGCCTTTGAAAGCCTTGAGGCTGCCAAATCCGAGCTGGCGATGCTTCGGGATGAAGTGAGCGGTGAACTTGTCCTCGGGGGCAGTACGATCCCTGCGCATCATATCCTGCCGCCAGTGCTTGGCACCTTCCTTCGCCGTCACCCGTGCGTCAGTGTGAAGATTTGTGTCGGCGATACAGAGGACATCATGCAAAGCGTCGCACAGGGCGAAGTGATGCTTGGTCTTGTGGGTGACCTGCGGCCTCAGCCCGACCTCCATTTCGAGGCTGTGATTGATGACGAACTTGTCGTCATTGCGCATCCGCAGATGGTAGAGGGGGGCGTCCCTCATGCTGTTGCCGAATTGGCCTCATATCCTTGGGTCATGCGTGAGAAAGGGTCCGGGACGCGTAGCGCCTTCCTCAACGGGCTTGATGCCCTTGGTGTCGACTGGCGCCTGTTCGATGTCGTGCTGACCGTGGGCAGCACTGAAGCCGTCATCCAGTATGTCCGGGCAGGGCTGGGCATCAGTGTCACATCCCGTATCGCCGTTGCTGACGCCCTTGGCAGGGGTGAGCTTGTGGAGATTCCGCTTTCCGACTATCATCCTGCGCGAAAATTCTATTGCATTCATCATGCGCGGCGAACCCTGTTCCCTTCCGCCCTCGCCTTCATGACGGCGCTTCGGGAAGGTGCCCGTGTTGTTGCTGAAGATGGAGAATCGCATGACCGTTGACCGCCTCACATCGCGTTCGCGCGCCGCCGGTTGAGCGGCAAAGATTGCTCCGGGGGACCTGGAGCGTATTCTTGCGACGCTTCCCCGCGACCCGCGGGAAGGGGAGAGGGTGGTTGTAGGTACGCGTGACAATGAGGACGCAGCGATTGTCAGGGTGCCGGGCGGCAAAGCCATCGTCCAGACCCTTGATTTCTTCACACCCATCGTCGACGACCCGTATCTGTTCGGGCAGATAGCCGCAGCCAACGCCCTTTCTGATGTCTACGCCATGGGAGGGGAACCGTGGTGCGCGTTGAATATCGTCTGTTTTCCCGTGAAGGAACTGCCGGAGGATATTCTCGCAGACATCCTGCGGGGCGGGGCCGACAAGGTGCGAGAGGCCGGCGCTGTTCTTGTCGGTGGCCATAGCATCGAAGATGAGAGCATCAAGTATGGTCTTTCCGTCACCGGCATCATCGACCCTGATTGCTATGCTACAAACACAGGGCTTCGTCCCGGAGATGTGCTTCTGCTCACCAAGCCCCTTGGCAGTGGTGTGCTTGCCACGGCAGTGAAGGCCGGGTGGGATGGCTTTGAAGCGCATGAACAGGAACTTGGCAGGTGGGGGGCGATGCTGAACAGGGCAGGGGGACGGGTCATCCGCGAACTTGGCCTTGCCGCCGCAACCGACGTGACCGGCTTCGGGCTTGGCGGACACCTGCTTGAAATGGCCAATGCCTCGAACATGTCGGTGCATGTGGATGTCTCGACGTTGCCACTCATGCCCGCCGTGCTGGACCTCGTTGCTACCGGCTTGTTGCCTGCGGGAAGCCACGCCAACAGGCATTTCTGTTCCGGGAATGTGTCCGTGCATCCCGAAGTCGATTCCCTTCTTGTCGACATCGTGTTCGACGCGCAGACCTCGGGCGGGTTGATTCTTGCCGTGCCGCCGCATCTTGTTGATGACGCCTGTTCCATCCTGCGCGCTGAAGATGCCCCCTTCTGGCGTATCGGACATGTCGAAGAGATGGGCGAGGGCGTGCCGCGACTCGTCCTTCAGCCTTGAGCCTGTCCTAATGCTTCGGGAAGTCGAATGTTTCTGGGTAAATGTCTCGACTTGCGCATAACTGTCACAAATGGTACACAAGCGGGCTTCGTGACAACGACGCGTTGTTGCGCGCTGCGCAACAACCCCGTGTGCGCGAGAGTGGCGGAATAGGTAGACGCACTGGACTTAGAATCCAGCGCCTTTGTGCGTGGGAGTTCGAGTCTCCCCTCTCGCACCAGCTACAGGGCTGACAGCATGGCTGTCATAACTGTCCGTAAACGATATCACGCCCCACATCGAGGAGGAGCGTAGCGCCATGGAATATAAGGTAGAAGACGTTTCGCCGGTCAAGAAGAAGGTCAACGTCACTGTTCCCGTCGAAGAGGTCGATGCCGCTCTTGGTGCCGCCATCGCCATGTACCGCACAAGCGTGAACCTCGACGGTTTCCGCAAGGGCAAGGTTCCCGCCTCCATCGTCGAGAACCGCTTCCGCAAGGAAATCTACGCCGAGGCGACGCAGGACCTCGTCAACGTGCATATCAATGAAATTGTCACGTCTCTCGCAGTGTCTCCGCTTTCGCGCATCGATTTCGATGGCGGCGAGCTTGAGCGTGGCAAGGAGTTCTCGTACACCATCTCCTTTGAAGTGATGCCGCAGTTCGATCTGCCCGACTACGAAGGCTTCGCTGTCGAACAGGAGAAGGCCGTCGTCGACGAGAAGGAAGTGGACGAGGTCATCGCCCGCATCCGTCGCAACATGGCTGAACTCGTGCCCGTCGCCGAAACCCGTCCGGGTGCAGACGGTGACGTGGTCGTGCTCGACTTCGCCGCTTTCGAGAACGGTGAGCCCATCGAAGGCGTCAGCGCCGAGAACTTCCAGCTTTCCCTCGGCGAGAAGCAGTCTCTCGAAGACTTCGAGAATCTGGTGAAGACCATTCCCGCCGGTCAGGAGGCTGAAGGCCCCATCACCTTCCCCGATGACTTCCTGAACCCCGATTTCGCAGGCAAGACCGTGACCATGAAGGTCAAGGTCCATGCCGTGAAGGAACGCCGCCTGCCTGAAATCGACGACGCGCTGGCCCAGAAGGCCGGTGGCTTCGAGAGCATGGAGAAGATGCGCGAAACCGTCGTCACCTCCTACATGCAGAGCCGCGAGCAGCTGCACAAGGCCACCGCGCAGAAGTCCATGCTGGACAAGCTGCTCAAGATGGTCGATTTCGCGCTGCCCGAATCCATGGTCGACATGTATGTCGGCAACCTCATCGAAGACATGCGCGTCAAGATGGAGCGACAGGGCCGGGGGCTCGAGTCGCTCGGCAAGACTCCCGAACAGTTGCGTGAGCAGGTACTGCCCGAAGCGCAGCAGATCGCCCGCAGCCAGATCTTCCTGCTGGCCGCAGGCCGCAAGGAAGCTGTCGAAGTCTCCGAGCAGGAAGTGGATGGACAGCTGCAGCAGCTGGCCATGCGTTCCGGTCAGGATTTCGATACCCTGAAGGACTACTACGTCCGCAACGGCCTCATCTTCAATCTGCGTGACCGCCTGATCGCCGACAAGGCGATGGACGCCATCTACGCCAAGGCCAATGTCACGATGGTAGACCCTGCGCCCGCAGCCTAGGGCTGCGCCTCGGCGAACGTCGAAGCGTAACGGGGAGCGCCCAGGCGCTCCCCTTTTTCGTCCTGTGTGCGACTGTCGCCCTTGTGGTGGCTACGCCTCTTCTGTTATCAATCAGGGTGTGCTCGACATCAGGCGCTCCAGAAAACGCCCTGAGACGCACAGCATATCGCCATCGAGGAGTCTCACATGCCAGTGCCGATAGTCATCGAATCGACCGGACGCGCAGAGCGCGCCTATGATATCTATTCCCGTCTGCTCAAGGACCGTATCGTCCTGCTGGGAACCCCCATCGACGATCAGGTCGCCTCGCTCATATGCGCACAGCTGCTCTTTCTCGAATCGGAGAATCCGGAGAAAGAGATACACATGTACATCAATTCCCCTGGTGGCTCCGTGACGGCGGGCATGGCGATCTATGACACCATGCAGTACATCAATTCGCCCGTATCCACGCTGTGCATGGGGCAGGCGGCCAGCATGGGAGCGTTGCTTCTGGCTGCAGGCGCGCCGGGGCTGCGTTTCTCCCTGCCGCATAGCCGTATCATGATCCACCAGCCCTCCGGGGGCTTTCAGGGACAGGCCACGGACATCGACATTCAGGCGCGCGAAGTACTGCGACTCAAGCAGAGCCTGAACGCCATCATGAGCCAGCACACCGGCAAGCCGCTGGAACAGGTTGCGCTTGATACCGAGCGTGATTACTTCATGGGGCCTGAAGAGGCCCAGGCCTATGGCCTGATCGACCGTGTGCTCACCTCGCGTAGCGAGGCCACAGATACCATTTCCAAGTAGGGTACCATCAATGTCCAGCAATACCGGCGGTTCCGACCGCGAATTGCGCTGCTCGTTCTGCGCCAAGGGGCAGGATGAGGTGAAGAGGCTCATCGCCGGGCCGGGCGTATACATCTGCGACGAGTGCGTCGCTCTTTGCAACGAGATCGTGGCGCATGAGGATGCAGGCGAGCGGGAGGAGATGGACAGGCTTCTCACGCCTGCCGAGATCAAGGCGCGGCTCGACGAGTATGTCATCGGCCAGCATCAGGCCAAGAAGATCCTTTCCGTAGCCGTGCACAACCACTACAAGCGCGTCTTCTATGCCGAGGCTCTCGGGGGCGAGGTCGAGCTCGAGAAGAGCAACATCCTGCTCATCGGCCCCTCCGGCAGCGGTAAGACGCTGCTCGCCAAGACGCTTGCACGCGTGCTGAAGGTCCCCTTCGCCATCGCTGACGCCACCACGCTGACAGAAGCGGGCTACGTCGGCGAGGATGTGGAGAACATTCTCGTGCAGCTTCTGCAGAATGCCGATTACGACATCGAAGCTGCAGCCAAGGGCATCATCTACATCGATGAAATCGACAAGATTTCACGCAAGGGCGATGGCCCCTCCATCACCCGCGACGTGTCCGGCGAAGGTGTGCAGCAGGCCCTGCTGAAGATCATCGAAGGCACGGAAGCCAACATCCCGCCCAAGGGTGGGCGCAAGCATCCGCAGCAGGAATTCATCAGGATGGACACCTCCAACATCCTGTTCATCCTCGGTGGAGCCTTCATCGGCCTCGACAAGATCGTAGACCAGCGTTCGGGCGGCGGTTCCATGGGCTTCGGCGCCAAGGTGTCCAACCGCAAGGATCGTCCGCTTGGCGAGTTGCTCGATCAGGTGCACCCGAACGACCTTGTGAAGTTCGGTCTCATCCCCGAGTTCATCGGCCGTATCCCTGTCGTCACCCATGTCGACGAACTGGGCGAGGAAGACCTCATCCGCATCCTCACCGAACCGAAGAATGCGCTGGTGCGGCAGTACCAGAAGCTGTTCGAACTCGACAAGGTGACGCTGCGCTTCACCGCCAACGCGCTCAAGAGCATCGCTTCGCAGGCCATCGAACGCAAGACCGGCGCACGCGGTCTGCGTAACGTGATGGAAAACGTCATGCTCGACATCATGTACAGCCTGCCCACCCTCGAAGGTGTGAAGGAATGCATCATCAACCGGGCCGTGGTCGAGAAGGGCCGCGAACCGGTTCTCATCTACGATACCGAGGCCAAGACAGGCTCATAAAAAGGCCGGTCACACATCGGAGCGTTGACTTTACCGGACGGGGCGTTACTTCTGCCAGACGCCCCGTTCCTTTTGAACGGCGTAACGCGCCGCGGCCGCGGAGACGAGGAGGAAAATGATGACTGATACAGGAAGGGAAGGCTTGCAAAACCGTGAAGAGGGCTTTGAACTGCCCCTGATGTCCCTGCGGGAGGTCGTCATGTTCCCGCGGTCCATCGTGCCCCTCTTCGTGGGACGCGAGGCTTCCATCAAGGCCATCGAAAGCGCCATCTCCGATTATGGAAAGAAGATATTTCTCGTCGCCCAGCGCGAACCCGAGTTGGAGAAGCCCGGCCCCGAGGATCTTTTCGAGGTCGGTACGGTAAGCAAGATATTGCAACTGTTGCGTCTCCCCGACGGCACGATCAAGGTGCTGTTCGAGGGGCTTTATCGCGCCCGGTGGGACGGAACGGCCGATGCCATCATCGGTGCCGACGACGCCTACCCGCGTGTGCGTGTGACCCGCATCGAGCAGGAAAGCTCCGAGGATGACGACGAGGCGCTGGTGAGGGCGACCCACGAAGCCCTCGACGAGTACGGCAAGATCAACAAGAAGCTCGCGCAGGAGACCCTTGTCGCCATCTCCGCCTTGTCCGACGCGGCCCGCCTTGCAGATGCCATCATGCCCCACCTCAAGGTCGACTATCGCCGGAAGCAGGAACTTCTCGAGGTCGAGAGCGGGGCTGAACGCCTTGAGAAGGTCTATGAGCTGTTGCAGGGCGAGATCGCCGTCGCCTCTCTGGAGAAGCGCATCAAGAGCCGCGTGAAGAACCAGATGGAGCGCAACCAGCGCGAGTACTATCTCAACGAGCAGATCAAGGCCATCCACAAGGAGATGGGGCGTGAAGACGACCCGCAGGCCGAGGTAAACGAACTCGAAGCTCGGCTTGCAGAGAAGAGCATGCCCGAAGAGGCGCGCGAGAAGGCCCTGCGCGAGATGAAGAAGCTGCGGCAGATGCCGCCCTCATCCGCCGAGTACACGGTCGTCCGCAACTACGTCGACTGGATTCTCGACCTTCCCTGGAACACGCTCAAGGAAACCGAGATAGACATCGACAACGCCCGCTCCATTCTCGATGCCGACCATTACGGGCTGGAGAAGCCCAAGGAGCGCATCCTCGAATACCTCGCGGTGCAGAAGCTCGTGAACAGGCTCAAGGGGCCCATCCTCTGTCTGGTCGGACCTCCCGGTGTCGGCAAGACCTCGCTCGCCAAGTCTGTGGCCAAGGCGACCGGGCGTGAGTTCGTGCGTCTCTCGCTCGGTGGCGTCCGGGACGAGGCGGAGATTCGTGGTCACCGCAGAACCTATGTCGGGGCACTGCCCGGCAAGATCATCCAGTCGCTGAAGCGGGTTAAGCACAACAACCCGCTGTTCTGCCTCGACGAAATCGACAAGATGAGCACCGACTTCCGGGGCGACCCGTCGTCGGCCCTGCTGGAAGTGCTCGACCCGGAACAGAACTCCACGTTCAACGACCACTACCTCGACATGGATTACGACCTGTCGCAGGTGTTCTTCATCACCACGGCCAACAGCCTGCACTCCATCCCCCTGCCGTTGCAGGACCGTATGGAGATCATCAGGCTGCCCGGCTACCTCGAGACGGAAAAGAGGCGCATCGCGCACGACTTCCTGCTGCCCAAGCAGGTGGAGGCGCACGGCCTTGCCGCTTCGAACCTGCGTATCTCGGACAATGCCGTTCTGGAGATCATCCGCAGCTATACCCGGGAGGCGGGCGTTCGTAACCTTGAGCGCGAGATCGCGTCTGTCTGCCGTAAGGCTGCCATGCAGGTCGTCGAGGCGGGCGACAAGGAGAAGACGCTCACCGTGAGTCGTCAGAACCTCGGCAATTTCCTCGGGGTCAAGAAGTACCGCCATGGAGAACGTGAAGACACGTCGCAGGTCGGCGTGTGCACGGGCCTTGCGTGGACCGAGATGGGTGGTGAACTGCTCGTCGTCGAGACGGCGCTCATGCCCGGTAGCGGCAGGGTCGAGATCACAGGCAAGCTTGGCGACGTCATGACCGAATCCGCCAAGGCTGCCCTGTCGTACCTGCGTTCGCGTTCAGACCTGTTCGGCCTGCGTCCCGATTTCCACAAGGAGATCGACATTCACGTGCACGTTCCGGAGGGAGCCACCCCCAAGGACGGTCCTTCTGCGGGCATCACGCTCGCCACCTCCATGGTCTCTGCGCTGCTGGGTATCCCGGTGCGCAACGATGTGGCCATGACGGGTGAGATCACGCTGCGCGGACGTGTGCTGCCCATCGGCGGTCTGCGCGAGAAGCTGCTTGCCGCCCACCGTGGGCAGATAGGCAAGGTGCTCGTGCCGCGCGAGAACGAGAAGGATCTCAAGGAAGTGCCCGGCGAGATTCTCAAGGGACTCGAGATCGTCTTCGTGGACCATGTTGACGAAGTGCTGCCGCAGGCCCTCATGGCGCAAGCCGAGTCCATCTTCGGTGGACGCACCCAGTCGACACCGCTTTACGCCAAGCTGCGCAAGGACGCGCAGGATGGCGGGGCTACCATGCCGACGGCGCAGTAATCCGCATCCCTGATTGTCAAAGAGGCCCGATAGCACCATGTGCTGTCGGGCCTCTTCATGTATGCATCATAAGTCTGAACGGTTGACCGTTTGGAGGGGCTGTCGATTCCGGTTCGCGTGGTGGCGTGTACTGGAAGCCTCCGGAACACCGTAGCCGAGGCCCTAGGGCAGGCGCGTTCCCACACTGGGGGTGACCTTGCGGGGGCCCTTCAGGTCTGCCAGCAGAGGTTGCAGTTCTTCGGTGACAGGCACCGTGGCGGTGCCCATCGAGAGGATTTCGTTGGAGTCGGTCCGTATGAGGCGCATGTTGAAGCGGACGCTACGGCTGGTCACGGTGTAGGTGCCGACGAGCACCGCGACGCTGTTCACCGTGGTCGATGCCAGCTGGTCGACCTTGCGCGTCAGCAGCATCTCGCCGTCGGGCCTGAACACGACCTCCCGCCCTTTGCGTATCTCCTGAACGCGATACCCGGTGTTCACAAGGGCACTGGCTATCTCTTCGGCCATCTGGCGTGCCAGAGGGCTGGAGGCCTCGAAGTCGGTGAGGTTCACCGGAACGGTGACGGCGATGCTCACATCGCCACGGGTGCCTTCCACCCCGGCAAGGCGTGTGAGCATCTGCGGGTCCATCTGGGCAATGATGCTCTCTGCCGCTTCGGGTACGCTGCCTCGACCCGCTGCGGCGGCAAGGGGCAGCAGAAGTGCCGTGAGAAGGATGACAAGGGCGAGAGTCCAGCGCGTGTTCATGGTGTCTCCTAGCGCAGGCTGCGCAATTGCCGGTCTACGACGGCAAGTTCGCGGGCGAGTGCGTCGTGCACGTCAGCCGTACGGGCGGCTGCGATGGCAAGCAGATAGTGTTCGCGAGCGAGTTCGTAACGGCCCTGTGCCTGATAGTCGCGACCCAGGTGCCAGTTCTGGATGGCTTCGTCGCTGTCGGGCACGGTGGCGACCCTGCCGCCGCAGCCGTTCATGAGAATGGCGACGGCGAGGAGGAAGCCTGGAAGCAGGGCGCGTAGCCCCTTCATGGTGATGCAGTCGTTCATGGCGTCACTTCTTCGCGTTGCGGGGGGAGACCTTGCGTCCCCCGGAGGTGGACACCGCAGCCGGTGTCTCGCTGCGTATGCCGAGAGTACCGCCCGTGATGCCACGCGACGTCGCCGTCCGGGGCAGCATCCGCGCCACGAGTTCGTTGGCAGGCAGCACCAGTTGCGCCGTTCGCAGCACAAGCCCGTCCGAGGCGCGGATGAGCCTGGCGTTGAGAAACACTGCGTACTTGTCGCGGTAGTAGGTGCCAGTGACAAAGACGGCCCAGGCTTCGCGTCCGGGCAGGGTTCCGAGTTGTCGCGAGAGGACGAATTCACCTTCGCCTTCGCGGGTGCGCAACGTCCCCGGCATCCTGTATTCCCTGACAGGGAAGCCCCGCTGGTTGAATTCGTAGAAGAGCGATTCTGAGAGGAACCTGCCGAAGGGCGACGACCTGTCGAAGTCCTCCTGGTCGACGAACGAGGCGGGCAGGGCCACGAAGCCCATGAGCCCGTCGTTGGGCATGGTGGACAGCAACTGGTCGCAGAGTTCGCGGACCTTGAGCTTGAGTTCACGCGCCTCCATGAAGGCGGAATCCTGTCCCGGTCGCGGCTTTCCTTGCGACCAGACCACACCGCCCTGACCATCGGGCAACATGAAGCCGGTGTCGTGCCGTTTCACCTCTGCGAGGGGGGCCTCACGGCCGAAGACCGACGCCTCGCCCTTGTCGGACACCACAAGCGGCGCTCCGGGGTCGACACCGGGCGGTGGGCCGGGGTTGCGTTCGGCACAGCCGACAAGAAGCGAAACACCCACGAGCAGGGCGAGGGCGATATGATGGCGGATGCGGAGCATGTGTCCTCCGTGGGCACTGGGCAATCTGTTGCTGACAGTCCTATCGGCAGGATTTCGCGATGCTTGAGGGGCTCGGGGCGAGATATGCCCGATGACACGCCGTTGCCCCGTTTTGGCATGTCATGCCTGTCAGGCGGGAGAGGCGGGTATACCGGTGTGGGTCAGGGGCGTGGTGCTCCGTGCGTGTCTGGACGGCGCGCCGGGGTGGTGGAACCGGATTGGCTGTCCGAACCGGAAGAGGGAGCGTCGCCACAGTGGTTGCATATGCCGTCGAAGCGGACTTCGACCCTCTCTGCGGTCATACCTTCGGCAAGTCCCTCGGGGCGGGGCGGGATTGTGGACGTGGCAGGCAGACACGACATGCGGCGGCAGCGTGTACAGTAGAAGTGGGCGTGGAAGGGGCGCGTCTCCTCATGCACGAGGCAGTAGCGCAACAGACCGTCGCCGCCCGGATGGCGGCCGACGATGCCCGCTTCGACCAGCAGGTCGAGTGTGCGGTAGAGCGTCACCTTGTCGAGGTGCACCGTCTTACGCACCTCCTCGAGGAGTTCAGGGGCCGTGGGGGCGTGGGGGAAAGCCGCCAGTCCCTCGAGGACGGCAAGGCGGCGTGGCGTGGCTTCCACGCCATGGGCATCGAGTTGTTCACGGGCGTTCATGGCGTCTCCTTTCCGAAGCGTTCGAGGAGCATGTCCCGGCCCATCATCAGCGAAAAACCGACCACAGCCGCGGCGATGATGGCTGCACCGGAGGTGAGGTCGAAGCGGTAGGCGAGCCATAGCCCGGACAGGCAGAAGACAAGGCTCCACAGCGTTGCGGCAAGCATCATGCGTGGCAGCGACCGGGCACGGCGTTGCGCGATGAACGGGGGGATGGTCAGCAGGGCCATGACAAGCACCAGCCCGACGATGCGGATGAGCAGCACCACGCCAAGGGCCGTCATACCCACCACGAGGAGGAAGGTCGCCTTCACCGGTAGACCCCGTGCCTCTGCGAACTCGGGGTCGAACGAGGCGACCAGGAGCGTCTGGTGGCACAGACCGACGATGAGCAGAAGGCCGACGTCGACCACGAGCATGAGCAGAAGGTCGCCCTCCGGGACGGCGAGAATGCTGCCGAAGAGGAAGCTCATGAGGTCGGCCCTGTATCCCGGAGTGAGGTCGAGGAGGATGATGCCGAAGGCCATGCCCGCTGCCCACAACAGACCGATGGCGGCATCGGCCTTTTCAGCATGGCGGTAGGCGATGTGGGCCATGCCCAGTGATGCGGCGAGTGAGAAGCCCACCGTGCAGGGCAGCATGGGCAGCCCCCAGTGGACGGCGATGCCTATGCCGCCATAGGCGGCGTGGGCTACACCACCCGCGAGGAACACGATGCGGTTGACCACGACAAGCGTGCCGATGATGCCGCAGGCTATACTGGCGAGAACGGCTGCGGCGCAGGCGTTGCGGACGAAATCGTAGGCGAGGGCGTCGAACATGTCAGGCTTCCGGGGGCTGTTGGGGGAAGATGGAGGTCATGGACTGGATGAACGAGCCCATGGGGCATGTCGGGTCATGTTGCCCGTAGAGCATCTGAAGCATGTCGCGCGTGAGACCGCCGCCCCTGCCGACGAGTACGGAACGGTTCACGAACGCCACAGAGGTGAAGCCCGTGCTGGCAAGGCTGAGGTCGTGGCTGACCACCACGATGGTGCGCGGGCCGTGCAGCCCCCCGAGGAACTCATAGAAGCAGAACTTGCCCTGCGGGTCGATGGAGGCCGTTGGTTCGTCAAGCAGCAGAAGTTCCGGGTCGCCCATGAGTGCGCGGGCTACCACTGCCCGTTGTCGCTGCCCTCCGGAAAGCCTGCCGAAGGGTCTGTCGTCGAAGCCATCGAGGCCGACCTGCTGCAGGACAGTACGGGCCTTGTCCACGGATGCCCGGTCGCGAATCCAGTGTCTGCCGACAAGCCCGTGGTGCATCCCCGCCATACCCATAAGGACGGCATCGAGCACTGTGACGGGAAAGTCGAGCCTCGCTCCTGTGTACTGGGGTACGTAGCCGATGCGTGATAACGCCTGCGCTGGCGGGCCGCCGAACATCTCTACACGGCCGGTACGGGGCTTGAGCAGGCCAAGCATGAGTTTGAGCAGGGTGGTCTTGCCCCCGCCGTTGGGGCCCAGCACGGCGAGATAGTCGCCGTGCCCGACTTCGAAGGTCACTCCTTCGAGAACGCGCGACTCGCCATAGGCGAACGATACGTCATCGAAACGTATGACGGGTGAGCGGGTTGGGGTCGTGTCGGTCATGTTCAACGCCCCGTCGCCTGCGCCAGTGCCTTTGCGGTGCGTTCGAGGTTGGCGGCCCAGTCTTCGGCGAGGGGGTCGGCATCCACGAGGCGGGCACCGATTTCGGTGGCGATGGTCTGGGCTGCACGGCGTGAGAACTGCGGCTGCACGAAGATGGTCGTGATGCGCTCGCGCCGGGCGAGGTCGATGATGGCACGCAACTGCCGGGGCGAGGGTTCGCGCCCTTCGACCTCGATGCTCAGTTCGGTGAGACCGTAGTTGTGTGCGAAGTAGTTCCATGAGGGGTGGAAGACGAGAAAGCGCCGCCTGTCCTGGGGCAGGGCTGCGAACAGGTCGGCGAACTTCTTGTCCATGGCGTCGATGTCGGCGGCGAACCGGTCGTAGTTGGCGCGATAGGTGGCGGCATGGGCAGGGTCGGCCTTGGCGAGCGCGTCACGGATGGCAAGCGACATGTGGCGCACCAGCATGGGCGACAGCCAGACATGCGGGTCGGTCGTACCGTGGTCGTGTCCATGCCCGTCGGCGTGGGCATGGTGGTCCTCATGATGCTCTTTGCCCTCTGCGTGTTCGGCCTCATCGCTGTGAAGCGGTGCCGCGGCGGGAAGCAGGGTCACCCCCTTGTGCATGGGAACGACGGAGAGTGAGGGCCCGGCTGCGGCCACGATACGCGCCAGCCATGCGTCTTCGAAGGGCGCCCCTATGGAGAAGTAGATGCGCGAACCCGAAAGGCCGCGCAACTGGCTGGGCTTGGGTTCGTAGGTGTGCGGGTCCGCACCGGGCGGGACCATGACGGTGGTCCTGACAAGGTCGCCGCCGATACGCTCGACGAAGTACTTCTGCGGCGGGATGCTGACACTGATTTGCAATGGGGCATCTGCGGCACTGACGATGACCGGCGTCACCATGGTGAGGCATAGTGCGAGGGCAAGCACGGCGAGCACTCCGAGAGCATGGGCAGAGGAGTGGGCTGCTGCGGGCTTCGTGGCGTTCATGCGCTGAAGGGTCTTCATGAGGGAACTCCTGTTCGTTGCACCGGGTAAGTCGTGTGCGAAGATTGTCGCAATGATGCCGTTCTATCCGAATGAACGGGGTATTGCACAGGGGCAGCGGGCAAGGTTCGCCCGGTTGCCGGATACGTCAGGAAAACCTTGTCTTGTATCTTCGGTCGTTGCGTTCGAAGGGGCAACCGTGCTGTACGTTCCATCATATGATGCAACACTGTTGCATCTTGAGTCCTATGACCGAAGGCCCCGGCTGTCAACCTCGCAGGTATGCTTGGCTTGCCGGGTGAAATGCAGTATGTACCCGGCATCCATTCACCCAATGAAGGACCGCGCCCCATGACCATCCAACGCAAGCAGACCCGCGAGGTGCGCATAGGCAAGGTGCGTATCGGCGGTGCCAATCCCGTTGTCGTGCAGAGCATGACCAACACCGACACGCGGGACGTCGAGCAGACTGTCGAGCAGATACGCCAATTGCAGGAAGCCGGCTGCGAGATCGTACGTCTCGCCGTCCTCAACGAGGACGCGGCATGGGCCATCAAGCCCATCCGGTCGCAGGTTTCCGTACCGCTGGTCGCTGACATCCATTTCGACCACAGGCTCGCCGTCTCCGCCCTCGAGGCGGGAGTGGACGCCCTGCGCATCAACCCCGGCAACATCGGAACGAGGGCTGCGGTCGACCGCGTGGTGGACGCCGCCAAGGCCCATAACGCCGTCATCCGCATCGGCGTGAACTCGGGCTCGCTGGAGACCGACCTCATCGACCAGTATGGCGGGCCCACTCCCGAAGCCATGGTGGAGAGTGCGTTCCGTCACATCAGGATGCTCGAGGATCGCAATTTCGGCGACATCAAAGTCTCGCTCAAATCCTCGTCCGTGTCGCGTTGTATCGAAGCGTATACGCTGCTTTCCGCGAAGTGCGACTACCCGCTGCATATCGGCGTCACTGAAGCCGGTACGGTGCTGCGTGGTTCCATCAAGTCTGCTGTCGGGCTCGGTGTCCTGCTGTGGCAGGGCATCGGCGATACCCTGCGGGTGTCGCTCACCAGCGACCCCGTGGCCGAGATGGCGGTGGCGTGGGAGATACTCCGCTCACTCGGGTTGCGCTCGCGGGGGCCTGAGATCATCGCCTGTCCCACCTGTGGTCGCTGTGAGATAGGACTCATCGCCCTCGCGGAAGAGGTCGAGCGACGTCTCGAAGGCGAGACGGAGAGCTTCAAGGTGGCGGTGATGGGGTGTGTGGTCAATGGCCCCGGAGAGGCGCGCGAGGCCGACCTCGGCATCGCGGGCGGGCGCGACAAGGGCATCATCTTCCGCAAGGGTGAGATTGTGCGCACCGTCAAGGGCGGCTCGAACCTGCTTGCCGCCTTCATGGAAGAACTCGACACTTTTCTGGCCCACCGCAGGGCCGAACGTAAGGATGACTGATGCGCTGGAGCAGATGTTACATACCCACCCTCAAGGAAGCCCCCTCCGACGCGGAGGTTGTGAGCCACAAACTGCTGGTGCGCGCGGGCATGATCCGCAAGCTCACCTCGGGCATCTACACCTTCATGCCGATGGGCCTTCGGGCTCTCAACAAGGTGGCCGCCATCGTCCGCGAAGAGATGAACAGGGCAGGGGCGCAGGAAGTGCTCATGCCCATGGTGCAGCCTGCCGACCTGTGGCAGGAGACGGGGCGCTGGGAGTTCTACGGCAAGGAGCTTCTGCGCTTCCGCGACCGTAACGACCGCGACTACTGCCTCGGCCCCACGCATGAGGAGGTCATCACCGACCTCGTGCGCGGCGAGGTGCGCTCGTATCGCCAGTTGCCCATCAACCTGTACCAGATTCAGACCAAGTTCCGCGACGAGATTCGTCCGCGCTTCGGTCTCATGCGCGGTCGTGAGTTCGTCATGAAGGACGCCTACTCCTTCGACCGCGACCAGTCCGGGTGCGACGAAAGCTACAAGGCCATGTATGCGGCCTACCAGCGCATCTTCAGCAGACTCGGTCTGCGTTTCCGTGCCGTCGAGGCCGACTCCGGTTCCATCGGCGGCAGCTTCTCCCATGAGTTCATGGTACTCGCCGATACGGGCGAAGACACGCTCGCCGTGTGCACGGCGTGCGAATACGCCGCCAACGTGGAGCGTGCCGAAGTGACGGGCACACCCTGCACTCGTCCCGCCGCCGCAGCGCTCGCAGAAGTGCCCACCCCCGGTGCCCATACCATCGAAGAGGTGTCCGCCTTCCTCGGCGTGCCCGCCGACATGCTGGTGAAGACGCTGCTCTTCGTGGCAGATGGCGAGCCCGTGGCTGCTCTCGTGCGTGGCGACCGCGAACTCAACGAGGTCAAGCTCAAGAACCTTCTGGGTGCGGATTCGCTCGAACTCGCCACGCCCGAACAGGTCGAGGCATGGACGGGCGCTCCCGTCGGCTTTGCCGGGCCCGTGGGCCTGCATGGCGTCAAGCGCGTCTTCGCAGACACCGAACTGAAGGGTGACGCGGGCTGGATCGTCGGTGCCAACAAGGCCGATACGCATCTTCGTGAGGTGAGCCTCACCCGCGACGCCGCCATCGAAGCCTACGCAGACCTGCGCATGATCACCGCTTCCGACCCCTGCCCGCGTTGCGGCGGGGCCGTCGAACTGCCCAAGGGCATCGAAGTGGGCCATGTGTTCAAGCTGGGCCTCAAGTACAGCAAGTCCATGAATGCCACCTTCCTCGACGAGAACGGCAAGGAGCAGGTCATGGTGATGGGCTGCTACGGCATCGGCGTCTCCCGCGTGGTGGCGTCGTGCATCGAGCAGAACAACGACGGCGACGGCATCGTCTTTCCGCCGCCCATCGCCCCCTACGAGGTCGCCCTGTTGCTGCTCGACCCCAAGAACGAAGAGGCGGCGGCCAAGGCTGCCGAGATCGAATCGTTCCTCGAAGCCGAAGGGCACGACGTGCTGCTCGACGACCGTGACGAACGCCCCGGCGTCAAGTTCAAGGACGCCGACCTCATAGGCTCACCCTACCAGCTTGTGCTGGGTGGCAAGGGGCTTGCCCGCGGCGTGGTCGAGGCCAAGAACCGTCGTTCCGGCGAAAAGACCGAACTCCCTGTCGAGGGCTTCGCCGAAGCGTTCCGTGACTGGCGCGCCGGCGTGCTCAAGGGCTGGGGACTCTAGCCATGTGGCGGGTCGGCGTTACGGCGTCGACCCGCTTTCCTGATCCATGAGCAGGGTATTCACGGTGCGGGAACTCACCCGCGCCATCCGCGACGCCATAGAGGGCGGTTTTCCCTATGTATGGGTGCAGGGACAGGTCTCCAACCTTTCCCGCCCGTCATCGGGCCATCTGTATTTCACGCTCAAGGATGAAGAGGCGGCCCTCAACTGCGTCTGGTTCCGTGGTAGCCAGCGCGATGCCGAGACCTTCGACCCGCTCACGGGCGAAGTGTTCGAGGACGGGCCGCGCCCCGGACTTTCGCGTACGGTCCGCAACGGGCAGGAACTGCTCTGTGCGGGCAGGCTCACGGTGTATGCCCCTCGCGGGGGCTACCAGCTTGTGGTCGAGATGGCGCAGGACGCAGGACTCGGCAGGCTGCACCTTGCCTTCGAGGAACTCAAGCGTCGCCTTTCGGCCAAGGGCTATTTCGCCGTCGAACGCAAGCGCCCCCTGCCGCGCAGCCCGCGTCGTGTCGCGGTGGTGACCGCACCGCGCGGGGCCGCCATCCACGACTTCCTGCGCATCGCCGGAGAGCGTGGGGTCGGCTGCGAGATACGCATCCACCCCGTCCCGGTACAGGGTGCCGAAGCACCACCACGGATAGCCGCCGCCATCGCCGAGGCGGGGCGGCTTGGCTGTGCCGAGGTCATCGTCGTCATACGTGGCGGCGGTTCCCTTGAGGATTTGTGGGCCTTCAACGACGAGGCCGTGGCCGACGCCATCTACGCATCGCCCGTTCCCGTGCTTGCCGGGGTGGGGCACGAGGTCGATTTCACCATGGCGGACATGACCGCCGACGTACGTGCGGCGACGCCTTCCCATGCTGCACAGCTGTTGTGGCGTGAACGCCGCGAGTTCGTGCAGGGACTGGATGAACTGGAGATGCGCCTCTCGCGTGCGTTCGACCGTGCCTTCACGACCGGAGAGGGCCGCCTCGCGGCCTTGGAGCGCGCCCTTGGCTGGCTTTCCCCTGTACGCGCTCTCGACCGGTACGATGAGCGCTTCGCGGAGTCCGCTTCGCGACTGGCACGTGCGTGGGAAGCGGGTTCCCGTCTGCGCTCGCAGCGTGTAGAGCAACTTGTCGCCGCTCTTCGGCACAGCTTCGGACCGGAGGCTCTTGAAAAACGGCAAGCGCGGTTGCAGACTTTACACGCCAGCCTCATCCATGCCGGTCAGACGCAGTTGAACACCGTTGAGCGGCGGGTAGAGAATCTGGGAGTGCGCCTTGCAGCGCTCGACCCCGAAGCCCCGTTGCAGCGCGGGTATAGTCTTGTTCGCGGCCCCGATGGGCGTTTTTTGAAGAGCATACGTGAAGCAGCCCCCGGTCAGAGACTGGACATCGTGCTTCATGATGGCGAGGTGGGTACTGTCGTTACGTCGGTCAGGGAGCGCGATGATGTATAGCCTGCTTTCAGGGGTGCCGCGCCTCTTCATGTCTGCCGGGCGATACCGGCCTTGCGGCTTTCGCAGGGCGGCATACGCTGCGCTGGTGTTCGTCGTGTGTTGTTGCCTAGCCGCCACGTCCCAGCGGGTACGCGCTGCCGATGCGCTGACGGTGTCGCTTCCCGATGCGGTCGGCGATGGAACCGCCGTGCATGTCGTCGTCACAAGTGCAAGCCCGGTGAAGGACTTCATCTTCACATGGGGGAAGGGGACGTTCGTGGTTCCCGCATTTGTGGAGGCATCCGTATGGAAGGCGCAGCTGTTGCTTCCCGTGGCGCTTGACGCCGCCCCCGGTGTGCGTTCGTTCTCCGTCCGTCGAGGTGACGAGGCCGAAAGCTGGGCCGTGCGTCGTCAGGTGCAGGTGCAGCGTGTCGAGTACCCGGTGCAGAAGTTGACTGTTGCCGGGCGGTACGTGAACCTTCCGAAGGCGACACTGGCACGCCATGAAGCCGAACGCCAGCGGGTGCGCGAGATTCTGGGGCGGTTCACGCCCGAGGTGCACTGGCGTCTGCCTTTCAAGCGTCCGGTACCCGGCGAGGTCTCCAGCGACTTCGGGTTACGTCGCGAGTTCAACGGTGAGCGTCGTGCGCCGCATCGAGGTCTCGACCTGCGCGGAGGCGAGGGCGACAGCGTTCGTGCGTGCGCCGCAGGGCGTGTCATGCTTGCCGAAGAGCATTATTTTTCCGGTAACGTGGTCTACATCGACCATGGTCTCGGCGTGGTGAGCAGCTATATGCATCTTTCCGCCTTCTCGGTTCGTCCCGGTGACATGGTCTCCGCCGGGGACGAGGTGGGCAAGGTGGGCAAGACGGGCCGCGTGACAGGGCCGCATCTGCATTTCGGTCTCGCCGTACTCGGTGAGAGCATCGCCCCCTTACCGCTGCTTGAAGGCGGCGTATACTAGGGAGACTGCCCGTGGCAGGACGCAAGAAGGCGGCGGATTTCGAGCAGCAGCTCGCCCGCCTGCAAGAGATAGTGGATGCCCTTGAAGGCGGTGACCTGCCGCTGGAGAAGAGCGTCGCCCTCTACAAGGAAGGACTTGGGCTCGCCCGCGCTTCTCGAGAGCAGCTGGCGAAAGCCCGTAACGAGATACGCCTGTTCACCGAGGGCGAAGTCAGGGATTTCGATCCGGAGGAAGGGGACGATGGCGACGACCGCTGACCTCAAGGCCCGTCTGCGGATGCAGGCGGCGCGCGTCGAAGGCTACCTTGCCACTTGCCTTGCAGGGCGGGGTATTCCCCCTCGTCTGCAAAGTGCCATGGAATACAGCCTTCTAGCGGGTGGCAAACGCCTTCGGCCTGTGCTCTGCCTCTCGACGGCTGGCATGACCGGGCTCGACCCCATGTCGGTGATGCCGTTCGCTGCAGCCATCGAGCTCATCCACACCTATTCGCTCATCCATGACGACCTGCCTGCCATGGACGATGACGACCTGCGCAGAGGTCGTCCCTCCAACCATCGCCAGTTCGATGAGGCGACCGCCATCCTCGCTGGTGACGGCCTGCTGACCGATGCCTTCGACCTCATGGCTTCGGTGGGCGGGGGCATCCCCGCGGGGCACGTGCTCGCAGCCTTGCGCGAAGTGTCGTCTGCCGCAGGGTCGTCCGGCATGGTTGGCGGGCAGGCTCTCGACATGGACTATACCGGTCGGGATGACATCGACCTAGCCGCCTTGCGTACCATGCACGCCATGAAGACCGGGGCTCTCATCCGCTGTTCGTGCGTCGCGGGTGCGCTGCTCGGTGGCGCACCGGCTTCCGCCGTAGAGCAGGTCGCGGGGTATGGTGCCGCCATCGGCGCGGCGTTCCAGATCGTCGACGACATCCTCGACGAGACGGGCGACGAGGCGCAACTCGGCAAGCCCGTGGGCAGCGACGTGGAGCAGGGCAAGGTGACCTATCCTTCGCTGCTCGGCATCGAACGCAGCCGGGCCCTGGCGCAGGAACAGGCAGACATTGCCGTGACGTGTCTCGCAGATTTCGAGGGCGAGGATGCAGACTTCCTTCGCGCTCTCGCCCAGTATATTGTTGATCGCGTCTCTTGACGCAGCGGCGGGGCTTCCTCCGCACTGACAGGATGGCACATGACCGATAGCACCATTCCAGGCCTTCTGGCGCGTATCCAGCGCCCTACCGACGTGGCGGGCCTCTCCGCAGATGACCTGCGTACCCTCGCGGCCGACCTGCGCACCGCCATCATCGATACGGTTTCCAAGAACGGCGGGCATCTCGCCCCCTCACTCGGCGTTGTGGAACTCACGCTGGCGATGCTCTCCACATTCGACCCCGGCAAGGACAAGGTCGTCTGGGACGTGGGGCATCAGGCCTACGCATGGAAGCTTCTCACTGGCCGGGCGGCCGATTTCCACACCCTGCGCCGCAGGCACGGCATCAGCGGCTTTCCGAAGCCGTGCGAGAGCGAGTACGACCATTTCGGGGTGGGGCACTCCTCCACGTCCATCTCGGCGGCACTGGGCATGGCCTTGGCGCGTGACCTCGCCGGGGATGATCATCATGTGGTGGCCGTCATCGGTGACGGTTCGCTCACGGCCGGGCTGGCCTTCGAGGGGCTGAATCAGGCTGGTGACATGGGCAGGCGGCTCATCGTCATCCTCAATGACAACGAGATGTCCATCTCGAGGAACGTGGGGGCGCTCTCGCTGTTCCTCAGCCGCAACCTGTCCAAGGGGTGGGCGCGTCGCGTCAAACGCGATGTGGAGACGGCCCTCAAGTCCATTCCCGGCATCGGCGACGAGATGGTCGCCTACGCCAAGCGCAGCGAACACAGCCTGAAGAGCTTCTTCACCCCGGGGATGCTGTTCGAGGCGTTCCAGTTCAACTACATCGGGCCTGTGGACGGGCACGATGTGAAGGCGCTGGTCCGTAACCTCGAACTGGCGAAGACCAACGACAGGCCCGTGCTGCTGCATGTGCTCACCCGCAAGGGAAAGGGCTATACCCCGGCCGAGGCCAACCCTGCGTTCTTCCACGGTGTGGGCCGCTTCGAACCGGAGACGGGCAGGGCACGCAAGCCCGGCGACACTCCCGTGCTGCCCACCTATACCGATGTGTTCGGCGAGACGCTGTGCCGTCTTGCCGACATGGATGAGCGTATCGTTGCCATCACGGCAGCCATGCCGGAAGGGACGGGTACGAACTGTTTCCGCGAGCGGCATCCCGACAGGTTCGTGGATGTGGGTATCTGTGAGCAGCACGCCGTCACCTTCGCCGCCGGTCTCGCCATTCAGGGTTATCGCCCCTTCGTCGCCATCTATTCCACGTTCCTGCAACGTTCCTATGACCAGATAGTGCACGACGTGTGCATCCAGAAACTGCCCGTGGTGCTGTGCCTCGACCGTGCCGGACTGGTGGGCGAGGACGGGCCGACCCATCATGGGGCGTTCGACCTGTCGTTCCTGCGCCACATCCCGCACATGAGCATCATCGCACCGCGTGACGAGGCCGACCTTCAGGCTGCCATGTACACGGCGCTGCATCTCGATGCCCCGCTGGCGATACGGTATCCGCGTGGCGTGGGCTTCGGCATTCCGCTGGCGGAGTCGCCATCGCCATTGCCTGTCGGCGTGGGTGAAGTGCTCAAGGAAGGCGAAGGCGTAGCCGTCATCGCCGTCGGCAGCCGCGTCCATCCGTCACTGGAGGCCGCCGAAAGGCTGGCGGAGGAGACGGGCAGACACGCCACCGTCTTCGACGCCCGATGGGTGAAACCTTTGCCGGAGGCGCAGCTTCTGGACATCGTCGCCCGCCATGACGCCTTGCTCTTCGTGGAGGAGAATGCCCTCGCCGGTGGCTTCTCGTCTGCGGTCCTCGAACTGCTGGCAGACCGGAACGCTCTTTCAGGCAAGCATATCCGTCGCATCGGGTTGCCCGACGAATTCGTCGAACAGGGTACGCAGAAGGAACTGCGGGTCTCTCTGGGCCTCTGTATGGACGGCGTCGGAAAGGCCCTGAAAGAGCTTTTTGCCGCCGTGGGGAACGCGACCGCTTCATAGCAGGCGGCAAGCGGATTGCCCCGTCCGTGACGGGTTCCTGTCGCCTTGCGCGGGGCACGGTTAGGCTCAAGGCTTGGCCCCAAGACTGGCCCAAGGCGGAAGCCAGAGGGCGCACGGGTTGAGGCTCTTCGGTAGAGGAAGGTTCGCACATCGGGCGGCGATGCCGCGTGTTGCAGTGATATGAAACGAAAAGGCCGGAACCTGTGGCAGGTTCCGGCCTTTCTGCTATCTTTCCGACACGGTCACAGACTCTGCACGAAGATGCGGATGCCATTCTCCAGCATCTGCACGGCCATGAGGATGAGGATGAGGCCCATCAGCCGTTCCATGGCGCGCATCGCGCGCGGCCCGAGAATACGGGCAAGGTCGGGGGTGAAGGCCATGATGAGCGCAGTGGCACCCCATGCCATGAGCACGCCGCCAAGGACGCTCGCCTGTCCCATCATGCCCGCCTGCGCCTGCCTCGCATAGACCATGACGGCCGCCAGAAGAGACGGCCCGGCGATGAGCGGTACGGCGATGGGCACGATGAACGGGTCGCGGGTGACGGCTTCGGGGTCGTTCTCCTGTGCGGGGGGAAAGACCATCTTCATGGCGATGATGAACAGGATGATGCCCCCCGAAAGACGCAGCGTCGATTGCTCGATGTCGAGAAGCCCCAGAAGCGCATCGCCGAGGAAGTGGAAGAGCAGCACGATGGCGAGGGCGAACACGAGTTCGCGGCGGATGATGGCCCGCTGGCGCGACGGGGTGTGTTCGCGGAGTATGGCGAGGCTGGCGGCGGCGTTGCCGACCGGGTCCATGATGAGAAAGAGGGGCAGGGCCACTTCGAAGGCGTCCTGCATGGAGAAGGTCTGGAACATGGGTGCGTTGGGTGAAAGGTTCAGGGCTGCCGGGGTGTCAGCCTCCACGTCATGAAGGCATGACGGGCGAAGCTGGCGCGTGGCAAAGCGCAGGGACGTGGCGCTTCGGGGCTAGTCGCATTCCATGTACGTGGCCGATTGTACGGCCTTCTCGGACACGGTCACGGCATGCATCCGCACACCGTGCGGTGCAAGGCGTGGTGCAAGGGCCGTGTAGATGAAGCGGGCGAGGTTCTCCGACGACGGGTTGATGGTGTCGAAAGGGGGCACCTCATTGAGGTTGTGGTGGTCGAGAAGGTCGAGCACCGTGTTCAATTCCCCTTTGAGTACCTTGAAATCGAGCACGATTTCCGTTCCGGGTGACAGCCTGTCACCTTCGACCACGGCTTCGACGGCGAAGTTGTGCCCGTGGAGGTTCTCGCATTTGCCCTCGTAGTGGCGCAGCGCGTGCGAGGCGCAGAACTCGGAGCGTACCGTAAGACGCCAGACAGGCTTGCCCATCCTACATTCCTCCGTGGGTCCATTTGTTGAGGTCGTTCTCGAACACGGGGCCGGGCTGGACTGTCCAGCGCGGGCCTAGCTGCAGGAGGCACAGCGATTCGTCGACCACCATGTGCACGTTCACAGGAACGGTGCCCTTATGCTTTTCGAGGATGGCGCGCAAGCCCGCGAGATAGTCCGCGCTCATGCGACGGGTGTCGAGCTCGACGATGACGGGCTCATCGCTGGAACAGCAGGCCATCGCCAGCGGCATGACCTTGGCACCCATGATCTTGATGTCACGCGGCGCGGCTTCCTCGTCATCACCCCCTTGCCCCTGCCCGCCGTTGCCATCGTCGGCCTTCTTGTCGAGTGTGCCCTCCAGAAGCAGGGGCTGGTCCGACTTGAGCAACTCGCGCGCCTCGGCGAACGGTTCGGGAAAGAAGACCACCTCGGCAGAGGCTGTGAGGTCTTCCACACCCGCGAACGCCATGCGCTGGCCCTTCTTGGTCATCAACTCCTTGAGCGTGGTGACGAGCACCGCCGTGCGTATCTCGGCACCGGGGGGCATGTCGCGGGCCTCTTCAAGAGGGGTGAGGCGCAGCCTGAAGAGTTCCTTGCGGTAGGGCTGAAGGGGGTGGCTGGTGAGAAAGAAGCCGAGAGCCTCCTTCTCGAAGCGCAGCTTCTGGTCGTCGGGCCATTCGGGGGCGGTCTGTTCCTCGCAATCGAAGCCGATGCCGGGGCAGACCTTGGGCTCTTCCTTGATCATGGTGAAGAGCGAGACCTGATTCGAGTCGCGTTCCTTGAGCTTCTTCTGGGCGCGCGCCACCACGGTGTCCAGCGATGCCAGCATCCCGGCGCGTGTGCAGCCGAGACAGTCGCACGCACCGCCTTTGATGAGATTCTCGATGACGCGCTTGGTGACCTTGCGCAGGTTGACGCGAACGCACATGTCGAGCAGCGAGGCGTAGGGCCCGCCTTCTTCGCGTGCGTCGACGATTTCGCGAATGGCTTCGTCGCCCACGTTCTTGATGCCGCCAAGACCGAAGACGATGCGTCCCTCATGCACCGTGAACTCGCGTCGGCTCACCTGCACGTTGGGTCGCAGCACCTCGATGTCCATGTCCTTGCAGGCGGCGACATACTTGAGCAGCTTGTCCTGGTTGCCCATTTCCGAGGTGAGCAGGGCGGCCATGAACTCGACCGGGAAATGCACCTTGAGGAAGGCCGTGTAGTACGAGATGAGGGCATAGGCCGCGCTGTGCGACTTGTTGAACCCGTATTCCGCGAACTTCTCCATAAGGTCGAAGATCTCGTTGGCCTTCTCCTTGGGGATGTCGTTCTTCTGCGCGCCTTGTACGAACTTCGTCCGCTCCTCGGCCATGGCCTCGGCGATCTTCTTGCCCATGGCACGCCGCAGAAGGTCTGCGCCGCCCAGCGTGTAGCTGCCCACTATCTGGGCGATCTGCATCACCTGTTCCTGATAGACGATGACGCCGTAGGTGGGTTGCAGGCACGCTTCGAGTGAAGGCACGGGGTAGGTAACGGGCACCTCGCCATGCTTGCGCTTGATGAACTCGTCGACCATGCCCGAACCCAGCGGGCCGGGACGGTAGAGGGCGAGCATGGCGATGATGTCGTCGAAGCAGGTGGGCCGCAGCATGCGCAGATACTGCCGCATGCCCGAGCTTTCGACCTGGAACACCCCGTCGGTGTCGCCGCGCGAGTAAAGCTCATAGGTCTCGGCATCGTCGAGAGAGAGCGTGTCGAGGTCGGGCGGGGTCTTGCCCTGTCGTGTGATTTCGTCCAGCGCATCCTGCACGAGGGTCATGGTGCGCAGGCCGAGGAAGTCGAATTTGACGAGGCCGACCTTCTCGACCATCTTCATGTCGAACTGGGTGACGGTTTCACCCTTCTTTCCCTTGTACAGCGGCAGATACTCCGACATGGGCTTGTCGGATATGACCACCCCCGCCGCGTGCGTGGAGGCGTGGCGCGAAAGCCCTTCAAGGCGCATGGAGACGTCCAGCAGCTTGCGTATCTGCGGGTCGTCCCGGTAGAGCGTGGCAAGGTCGGGTTCCGCCTCAAGAGCCTTCTTGATGGTCATCTTGAGGTCTTCGGGGATGAGCTTGGCGATGCGGTCGGTCTCGCCGAACGACATGCCAAGGGCGCGTCCCACGTCACGCACCACCGCCTTGGCCTTCATCTTGCCGAAGGTGGTTATCTGCGAAACCGAATCTTCACCGTATTTTTCGGCGACGTACCGTATGACTTCGGTGCGACGACGTTCGCAGAAGTCCACGTCGATATCCGGCATGCTGACGCGTTCGTTGTTGAGAAAGCGCTCGAACAGCAGGTCGTAGGGGATGGGGTCGAGGTTGGTGATGCGCAGCGACCATGCCACCAGCGACCCGGCAGCCGAACCACGCCCCGGCCCGACGGGGATGCCGTTGTTCTTGGCCCAGTTGATGAAGTCCTGCACGATGAGGAAGTACCCCGGAAAACCCATGTCTGTGATGACCTTGAGTTCCCATTCGAGGCGGTCCCAGTAGGCCTTGTGGTCGATGGTGTCGCGGTCGGGGTGCTTTTCGAGGCGCTTCTTCAGGCCTTCTTCGGCGAGGCGCTGGAATTCGGTGTCGAGGGTCATGCCCTCTGGCAGTTCATAGACGGGGAAGAAGTACTTCCCGAAGCTCATCTCGATATTGCACATCTCGGCGATGCGCCCCGTGTTGGCGATGGCCTCCGGCACATGGGCGAAGGCCTTTTCCATCTCCTCCGGCGACTTGTAGTAGAGTTCGCGCGTCTCGAAGCGCATCCGCTTCGGGTCGTCCACCGTGGTCTGCGTCTGGATGCACAGAAGGATGTCGTGCGCCTCCACGTCGGTGGCGTCGAGGTAGTGGCAGTCGTTGGTGGCGACAAGGGGCAGGTTCGTGTGGCCTGCAAGTTCGATGAGCTTCTCGTTGAGGACTTCCTGTTCCTTGATGCCGTTGGATTGCAGTTCAAGGTAGAAGCGGCCGGGAAATATGGAGGCGTATTCCTGCGCGGTGGCGATGCCCGCATCCATGCCCTGCTTCATGAGCACGCGCGGCACTTCACCTGCGAGGCAGGCTGAAAGGGCGATGAGTCCGTCGCTGTATTCGCGCAGCAGTTCCTTGTCCACGCGGGGCTTGTAGTGGAAGCCCTCCGTGAAGCCGCGTGTCACAAGGCGCACGAGGTTGTGGTAGCCTTCGTTGTTCTGCGCCAGCAGCACGAGATGGTACCGGGTGCGCGCGAATTCGGAGGTCTTGTCGGTGCGGTCGGTGGCGGCGACGTACACCTCGCAGCCGATGATGGGCTTGATGCCGAACGACTTGCAGGTGGTGTAGAAATAGGCCGCGCCGAAGAGGTTACCGTGGTCGGTGATGGCGGCGGCGGTCATGCCGTAGTCCTTGGCGCGTGCGCCGAGGTCCTTCAGACGGATGGCCCCGTCGAGGAGGCTGTATTCCGTATGACAGTGCAAGTGTACGAAATCTGACATGTTCTCTTCTGTGCGTGAAAGGTGAAGCGGCATCGTAGCAGAAGGCGGGCCCTGCCACAATGAGTGGCCTTGGCGTGTGGTAGTGTGCCCTGAGGTGTGGTCGCGGCGACTCCAGTGTGCACTGCGGCACGCCACTGTCGGTGACGGCCGCTTGATGCGTGACGTCTCGTTGTAGCCTTGCCGTCTCAAAATCGTCATGCCCCGGCATGGCGTTCCCGGGTCGAGTCGCTATGCCATGGCCCTGCATCCATATCCCGGCGCGTGCACCCGCATCATGCCCCGCATTATGTCTGGCACCTTCGTCCTGCACATGGTCGCCGTCATGCCCGACGCCTTGCGCGGTGCAGCCGTGCGCGGTACAGGCTTGCGTGCGCCGTCATGGCGTACCCGGAATGCCCGCCTCGCGCGGATGTTGTTTCATCTGTCGCCCCTTGGCGCGGCGCAGCCGGGATGAACCGACCCCACAGGGAGTGAAACGTGCCCTTGCCAGAGTTGACCGCCTCCATCGACACCATGTTATCTGCTGAGAATCTCGGGGCATTCTTCGCCTCACGCTGGGGCCAGTATGCGATGATCATCACCTTCTTCGGCCTCGTCATCACCTTCTTGAGGGTGCTGTACGGGCCGAAGGGCTTCTTCCGCGACCCGGAGTGGGACCGCTGGAACGAGGCGGCCCTTCGCAAGGAGGAGGAAGACGCCGCACAATCTGCGGCCGCGGTGCGAGGCGAGACCGCGGCGGTGTCGTCTGTGGCAGAGGGGCAGGTCGTGCCTGCTGATGCCGCACCGGGGTCGGTCGCCCCGGTCAAGGTGAGCCAGCCCGGTTCAGAGGCGGAGCGTGATGGCTGATACGTCCATGCGTACCCCCACCTGTGACATCACGACCCACGAGCGGTGGTTCGGCGCGTTCACTGCGCCGTATCTCGAAGAGGGGCCGGAACATGTAGGCCCTGTGCGCCTCAAGATAGAGCACACCCACCATGTGCTCTCCAATGCCCGCAGCATAGTGGACAGCGAGGACTTCTCGCCGCTGGTGCAGCGTGCGGCCCTTCTTGCCGCCCTGTATCACGACACGGGGCGCTTTCCGCAGTACAGGCGCTGGCGCACCTTCAGCGACCCGCGTTCGGTCAACCATGCCCTGCTTGGCGGGCGGACGTTGCGCGAAGCCGGGGCGCTCGATGACGAACCTGTTGAAGTGCGGCGACTGGTGCTTGGCGCGGTGGTCATGCACAACCGCTTTCGTGTGCCGTCAGGCATCCCGGACGATGCCCGGACCGTGACCGATGTGGTGCGCGATGCCGATAAACTCGACATCTTCAGGGTCATGGCGCCGCATCTGGCCCCCGGTGCGGAGCGCGACAAGGTCGTGGTGCTGCACGTGGAGGATGCGCCCGGTAAGTGGTCACCCGTCATCGTGGCGGATGTGCTGGCGGGGCGCGTGGCGAGTTATGCAGACCTTCGCTATGTCAATGACTTCAGGCTGCTTCTCGGCACATGGGTGCGTGATCTTCGTTTCCCCGCATCGCGCCGGATGCTGGCGGCTTCAGGCCTTGTGGAGAACATCCTTTCCGCGTTGCCCGCTTCGGACGACATCGCCCGCGCCCGTACCCGCATCCTGTCCGACCTCGCCGATGCAGCACGGGGCAGGGGGGGAGCATGACGCCCCCCGCATCCACCTTTGATGCCCGCGACCCCTACGCCCGTGTCGCCAGCTGGTATGAACCCCTGCTGGGCTGGCCGCTGCGTTCCATGCGTGAGGCCGTGGTGGCGTTGTGCCGTGAGGCCGTCGTCGGGCGCATGGTCGACCTGTGTTGCGGCACCGGGCGCCAACTGGCGCTGCTGCGTGCTGCCGGGGTACGTGCCTACGGTGCGGATGTCTCCGCTGCCATGCTTTCGCAGGGGCAAGGGGGAGACATCGTCAGGGCGCATGGGGGAGCATTGCCCTTTGCGGACGATGCGTTCGACCTGTCTCTCGTCTCTCTCGCGTTGCACGAGATGGACCGTGAAGTGGCTGATGCCGTGCTATGCGAAGCGTTGCGGGTCGCCCCGCAGGTGCTGCTTGCGGAGTACCGCATGGCCGAGCGCAACATCGACCTGCCCGCTGCGTTGTTCGTACATGTACCTGAACGCATCGCGGGCGGGGCGCATTACCGCAACTTCAGGGCGTTCATGCGTGCCGGTGGTGTGGAGGGGCTAGTGGCACGACACGGCCTTTCCGTCGTGCGACGCGAACGCCTGTGGGCCGGGGCGGGAGCGCTCGTGCTGGCCAGAAGGCCGTCCTAGCCGGGGACGGGGCGACGTCTCCCGGTTGGTAGCCCCCGCGAAAAATGCACCAATGAAGGCAGCGGTGCCTTCGCGCCCAAGCCGTCCTCTGCAACGGCGACCATCCGGCCGTTCGGCCGTGCGGGGCGGGGCATGCTGCCGTGTCCGGTCTCCTCGGGGATGGTCATTCGCCGCGAGGCAGAGTGCCGACAGGTAACGGCCTTCCCCCTTCGTGCCCCTCAGGCAGTGAACAAGCCGAGCCGGGTGAACAGGTCGTGGCAATCGTCGGCCACATAGGTGGCACCCGCCTCGTGCAACAGTTCGCGTGACGTTTCGCCCGACGCCACTCCGGCGGTGAAAGCCCCTGCCCGTATTCCCGTCTCCACGTCCATGCGGTGGTCGCCGACCATCAGCGTCTCGTGCGGGCCCCGTTGCAGCAGTGCCAATGCCTCCAGCAGATGGCCCGGATGGGGCTTCACCACCTTCACGTCATCACGGGTGAGCAGGCAGCCGCAGTGTTCGTCCACGTCAGGGAACACGGTGCGCACAGCTTCCGGACAATTGCGGGTGATGATGCCGGTTGCGACACCGGCTGTCGTCAGCGCGGCAAGAAGGGGGCGCACGAACGGAAAGAGGCTTGTACGTCGTGCCGCTTCGACCTCGACAGCGCGGATGGCGTCGTGACCTGCCGCGAATGCGCGGTCAGCCTTCTGGGGTGCTGTCGCGGCCAGTGCGTCGTGCACGGTCTGTAGCCATTCCATCACCGGCAGGTCGGGGCGTGGTTCGGCCTGCGGCATGAACGGCACGACAGCTTCGGAGACGGCACGTCGCATGACCCCGAAGTCGAGTTCAGGGCGGGCGAGCGTCCCGTCGAAGTCGAAGACCACGGCCCCGAGGCGAGCACCTCCCGGCAGAAGTGGTGGCTTCGTCATTGTTGGCCTGCGAAGGGGAGCGACAGCGGGTCGTTGCCGGGCATCACCACGGTGTCGGGATGGAAGGCGAACCACGCGAACCACATCGACTCGACCCCGGGAATCTCGGGGAGTACGGCATCCTTGAGCTTGCCTTCGACGGCTTTGCCTTCCAGCGTCCATACGCTACCGGTCTCGCGGTCGCGCAGCTTGCCTTCGCGTATCTCGAAGGTCGTGGGGCGGCCCCATATGCGGGCGTCGAAGATGCGGATGATGCCCGCCCCCGGCGCGTAGACGGCGGCGATGGGGGTGATGCCCAGAGTCAGGTTGAGTACGCCCGCCTTGCGCACCGCATCAGGTTCGATGGCGGCGCGTGCTCCTTCGAAATCGATGCCTATGACCCGCTTCTTGAGCGGCAGACGCTTGTCCCGCTTCGGAACAGCATAGATGAGCTGGTCGTTGTCGTAGTAGGTTCCGGGCCTCAGATAGGAGCCGTAGGGGTCTTTTCCGTACGCTCGGCGCGACCCCAGCGGGTAGGAGAGGACGAGCGCGCGAGGCAGTGCGTTACGGGCGTGGCCCCATGTCGTCCGGTACAGGGGAATGCGTTCGAGCAGTTTCCCCTTCTGGGGGCCTTCGAACGCAAGGCCCAGCATCTGCGACCACAGACTCTCGGTGGTGCGGTCGAACATCACGGTGTTACCGTACAGAAGCCGGCCTTCGACCCCGAAGATGAGGGGCGTACGCCCGGTGCGGCTGCGGTAGGCTGTCGCCGTCCCGGTGATCGGGCTGTAGGTGATGCAGAACGGCTGGTCCTCGAGTAGTTCGTTGACCACCTCATGCCATACCATGATGCGCTGCGGATAGATGCGCGGGCCCCCCGGAAGGGGTACGATGAATACCGGGTCGATGTCGTCCAGACTGAGCGAGGCGTCTATGGCTTCAACGTAGCGCGGGCGATAGAGTGCCGGGATTTCGTCGCGCTGTACGGGGGTGCGGACGAGAGCGTCACCCATGGCGGTGAGGTCTTCCGGGGTGAGGGGCAGCGCGGCGTGAGCCTGAACGGACGCCGCAAAGAGTGCGAGAAGGAAGAGCACGGCGCGTACCGCGGTGGCTGTTGCCGTATTCGGCCGGATGTGCACTCGTGGAGTACGAGAGCAATGTTGCATCATGGTGGGCATATGATAGAAACCTCTCACGACATCTGTACGGAAAACGGCCTGTGGGGGCAACCGCTGCGACCATAGCGGCCTCGCCACCTTGACCGGAGGGGGAAACATGACCGTAAGCGGCTGTTGCAGCAATGTTCTGGTTTGTGGCGGCGCGGGATATATAGGCTCGCATATGGTGCGGGCTCTTGTCGAGCACGGGTATGTGCCTATCATCTTCGACAACCTGTCAACGGGCCATGCAGAGTCGGTGGGGGATGTCGACCTCGTGCGTGGCGACTTGCTCGACAGGCAGGCCTTGCGGAGGCTGTTCGCAGAGCACTCGTTCGATGCCGTCATGCATTTTTCGGCAAAGAGCCTCGTCGGGGAGTCCATGACCGACCCCGGCATCTACTTCGTCAACAACGTCGTCGGCACCATCAATCTGCTCGAGGCCATGCGTGAGGCTGGCGTCTCCCGTCTGGTGTTCTCGTCTTCTGCGGCGGTCTTCGGCAATCCCCTGACGGCGCGCATCGCCGAAGACCACCCCCGGCAGCCGGTCAACCCCTACGGGCGCAGCAAGCTCATGATCGAACAGGCCCTGCGCGACTACGCCAACGCCTACGGGATGCGGTCTGTGTCGTTGCGATATTTCAATGCGGCAGGGGCCGATGAGGCTGGCGACATCGGCGAGTCGCACAAGCCCGAGACGCACCTCATCCCCAACGTGTTGCGCGCTGCCCTTGGCACCGGGCCTGAACTGAAGATTTTCGGCGATGACTACGATACGCCCGACGGCACATGCGTCCGTGACTACATCCATGTGGCCGACCTGTGCGACGCCCACCTGCGTGCCCTGTCCTACATGCAACTCAAGCCGGGAGCCCATGCCTTCAACCTCGGCAACGGCAATGGCTTCTCGGTCAAGCAGGTCGTGGAGGCCGCCTGGCGCGTGACAGGTCGTGACGTGCCCCATAGCATGGCCCCGCGCCGCCCCGGCGACCCGGCGTGGCTGGTCGCTGACAGCACCCTCGCAGAGCGTGAACTGGGCTGGAAGCCGTCGTTCACGGATATCGACGCCATCATCGATTCCGCGTGGCGCTGGCACCAGAAACCGCGATACTGATGCGCGCATGAAGTCGCAAAGCACAAGGCCCCGGACGAACGAACGTCCGGGGCCTTTCGTGTCTGAGGTTCCGCCGGTCTGTCAATCCTGCTGCTTTCGGCCCGTCAGGTCGTCGATGATGATGCGTGCAGCCCGCCCCGCTGCACCGGGTTCACCCAGCATGGTGCGCAGGACGTCAAGTTCGGAGCGCACTGCGGCAAGGGCCTCGGGGGCATCGAGCCATGCTGCGGCGTGCTGTGCGATGACAGGGCCGGTGGCCTTCTCCTGAAGGAGTTCAGGGAAGACCTCGCGGTCGAGAACGAGATTGGGCAAGGCGGCGAAGCGCACTTTTACCAGTTTGCGGCCAAGCCAGTAGCTGAAGGGCGAGACCTTGTAGGTGACGAGGGTGGGGGTGCCGATGAGTGCCGTCTCAAGGGTGGCGGTGCCGGATGCTGCGATGAGCATCTGGCACGAGCGCACGGCGTGGTAGCGGTCTTCGGGGGCCACGATGTGCAGGGGGATGTCCTGTGGCCATAGGGCGCGCAGGGCCGCTTCCGTGGTGGAGGGGGCGCGCATGCAGTGGAATTCGAGACCGGGACGGTGTTCGAGCATGAGCCGCGCCGCGTCGCCGAATGCAGGCATCAGCGACTCCACTTCCTTGCGACGGCTGCCTGGCATGAGGCCGATGCGCCCCGCGACGGGTGCGATGGCGGCAAGTGCGGGCCAATCCACCATGTCGACCAGCGGGTTTCCCACATAGTCGACCTCCATGCCGTGGCGGCGGTAGAAATCCACCTCGAAGGGCAGGATGGAGAGCATGCGCCGCACATGACGTTTGATGAACTGCACCCTTCCGGTGCGCCACGCCCATATCTTGGGGCTGATATAGTAGTAGACGGGAATGCCGAGGTCGGTCGCCGCCTTCGCCACACGGAAGTTGAATTCCGGGGCATCGATGAGCACGACGGCGTCAGGGCGGGTACGGGCGAGTTCGGCGCGTATGTCGCGCAGCATGGAGAAGATGCGCGGCAGGTAGGCGATGACCTCGGTGATGCCCATCACCGAGAGGTCTTCCACGCGCAGCATGGCCTGTTGTCCCGCCGCCCGCAGATAGGGGCCACCCATGCCGGTACACGAGAGGTCCGGGGCGAGGGCGCGCAAGGCCTCAAGCAGGGCGGCCCCGTGCATGTCGCCCGAAAGTTCACCGGTATTGATCCAGATGGAAGGGGGCATGTCACGCGCTCCTGGCCGCTGCGGGAGACGTCCGGCGTGGGGTGAGACGCCCGATGACCGCCACGAAGAGAAGGGCGAAGAGCAGCCTGCCGCCCAATGTCGCGCTGATGTCCCCGCCGATGAGCACCATCAGCAGGGTGTCTTCGATGAGCGCGTGGGCGAGTCCCATGAGGGTGATGGAACAGAAGACGTCGTGTCTGTCGAGCGTTCCCTTGTTCACTTCGCGGATGATGAGGCCGCTGCCGTAGATGATGCCCATGCACATGCCCACCACGGTGATGGTGGCGGCGTTGGGGCCGATGCCCAGCAGGCGCAGTACGGGGCGCAGCGCGGCGTTGAGCAGCGGGGTGACGTCGAAATGGTCGAGGGCCCGCTTGAACAGCATCAGCGCGAAGATGACCCAGAACAGCGAGAAGAGGTTGCGCAGTTCGTTCAGCCCCCACGGCACCAGCCCCGGTTCGACACGGCGGGGTTCCCACAGCATGGTGGCAGGGTCGGCAAGCCAGCCTGTGGCGGAGTACACCCTGTGCAGGACGAAGCCGCAGACGATGGCGCAGACGATGCGGATGGCGAGTTGCGGCATCATGCGTACGCCGCATTGCTGCGCGATGCGCCCTTCGACAGGCAGGCTGTGGGCGATGAGCATCATGGTGGCGAACACGGTCGCCTGTGCGCCGGAAAGCGGTTCCATGGAGGTCATCAACGAGGCGAACACCAGCAGCCCGCTGTAGATGTTGACAGCCATGCCGGTGGCCCATGCAAGGCCGAGGTCCGGCGGCAGACCCACAAGGCGCATCACGGGTTCGAGGGGCAGTGCGAGGTAGCGGATGAGGTCGAGCTCAGCCAGTATCTTGACCGTGATGATGATGGGTACCATGACCCTGAACAGGCCAAGGCTCACATGGATGGCGTCACGGAACGAACCGGTCGCCGCGCCGAGAACACGGGAGAGAAGCGGGGGCAGGGGCATGGCACGGGGGTGCGGCGTTGCCGCGGGTCAGTTCCCGGAGGGGATGCAATCCTTGTAGATGTAGTCCCGCAAGGCCTGTGGCCATGGGCGGGGGACGATGCCGGTGACTTCTGTGAAACGTGACGTGTCGAGTACGGAGTAGGCAGGGCGGGCGGCCTTCTGAGGCCAGTCCTTGGAAGTGATGGCGTGCACCTTGCAGTGCAGGCCCGCCAGATGCACGGCTTCGGAGGCCAGTTCGCACCAGCTTGCCTGCCCTGCGTTGACCACATGGAAAAGACCCGTTGCCCGCAATTCGGCAAGGCGTACACAACCGGCGGCAAGGTCCACCGTGTAGGTCGGCGACCCCGTCTGGTCGTGCACCACCTGTATGTCGTCCTTGGCGGCGCACAGTCCCAGAATGGTCTGAACGAAGTTGCGTCTGCCGGGACCGAACAGCCATGCGGTGCGGACGACGCAGCAGTTGTCGGGGGCGATGGACAGGAGGGCGGTTTCGCCAGCCAGTTTGGTCGCCCCGTAGACTGAAGCCGGGTCGGGGGTGTCGTCGGTGGAGTAGGGCGTCGTCTTGCGTCCGTTGAACACGAAGTCGGTGCTCAGATGCACAAGGTGCATGCCGGTACCACGAACGATGCGTCCAAGAGAGGCGGGCAGCGCCCGGTTCAGTTGGGCGGCTTCCTGCTCATGCTCTTCTGCAAGGTCGACCTGCGTCCACGCCACGGTGTTGAAGACCGCTTGTGGCGAAGCCTTGTCGATGAAGTCGGCCAGGCGTTCTGCGTCAAGGACGTCGACATCGTCGCGTCCGACGGGCACGGCATCCCAGCCGCCGTTTCGCAACGCAAGCACGAGGGACTGCCCCAGAAGCCCGGTGCGTCCCCCCAGTACGACCGCACGCGGCCGCGCGGTCATCGTCTGTCTCCATACCAGCGGTCCATGAATTCCCTGTACGCTCCGGATTCCACACTGGCAAGCCACGCATCGTTGGCGCGGTACCAGTCTACGGTGGCAGCAAGGCCGTTTTCGAAGCTGTGTTCAGGGGCGTAGCCAAGTTCACGGGCAGCAAGGGTGAAGTCCATGGCGTAGCGCCTGTCGTGCCCCGGTCTGTCCTTCACGAAGCGTATGAGTTCCTCGGAGCGCCCGGTCAGCTTCAGTATCAGGCGCACGACGTCAAGGTTCGTCCTTTCGGAGGCACCCCCGAAGTTGTAGACCCCGCCGGGGCGTCCCTTCTCCAGCGCCAGCAAAACACCCCGGCAATGGTCTTCGACATGTATCCAGTCGCGGACATTGCCGCCGTCGCCGTATACGGGTAGCGGTTCGCCCGCTGTCGCCTTGCGGTACATGAGCGGAATGAGCTTCTCGGGAAACTGGTAGGGCCCGTAGTTGTTGGAACAGCGGGTGGTCACGGTGTCGAGGCCGTAGGTCTCGTGAAAGGCGCGCACCATGAGGTCTGCCCCCGCCTTCGAGGCGGAGTAGGGGCTGTTGGGCGCAAGGGGGGTGTCTTCCCTGAACAGTCCTTCAGGGCCGAGGGTCCCATAGACTTCGTCTGTGGATATGTGGACGAAACGGGGTATTCCCCTGTCGAGGGCCGCCTGAAGCAGGACTTGCGTACCCAGCACGTTGGTCGTGATGAAGGGCGTCGAGTCGTTGATGGAGCGGTCGACATGGGTCTCGGCGGCGAAGTTGACGATGGCGTCTATGGCATGGCGTTCGAGAATGTCGCGCACTCGTCCGGCGTCGGCGATGTCGCCATGTTCGAAACTGTAGCGGTTGCCGCCGTGTTCACCTTCGATGTCGGTGAGGTTGGCGGGGTTGCCCGCGTAGGTGAGCTTGTCGAAGTTGACGACCGAGACTTCAGGGCGGACGGCGAGCACGTGCCGGATGAAATTGGTGCCGATGAAGCCGCAGCCGCCGGTGACGAGAAGACGCATGAAAACTCCTGATGCATGGGTGTGATGAGCGATGATTCTACAGCCATGCATACCGCCGGTCAATGTGCGCGAGGGTGCGCATGGTGCAGAAATTACTTGCAGAATGTGAAGATGGTAGATAGCCTGTACAATCAGGCTGCGGACTTGCGCGCGCGTTTGCCCGCACGGTTTGCGGGCAGGGCTTGCTATGGTTCCGCCCCGTTGGGGTAGCCTCGATTCACTGAAACCGCAACAGCATCTTCCCATGACCAAAAAGGGTATACTTCTCGCCGCGTTCGGTTCGGGCAACAGGCAGGGCGAATCGACGTTGCGTCTTTTCGACGAGCGCGTACGCGAACGGTTTCCGGGGGTTCCGGTTCGATGGGCCTTCACGTCCGTGATCATGCGCAGGCGTCTCGCAGCAGCCCGCAAGAAGACCGATTCGGTACTCAAGGCCCTGCAGAAGATGTGGTTCGAGAAATACACGCATGTGGCCGTGCAGTCGCTGCACATCATTCCCGGTGCCGAATACGGCGACCTCGTGGCTGATGTGGAGGCCATGCGCAGGGACGATGGCTTCACCGCTGCCACCGTGGGTGCCCCCCTCCTTGCCGGAAGCGGTGACATGGAACGCTCTGCCGCAGCGCTGCTGGCGCATCTGCCTGCCGGACGCAAGCCCGACGAGGCCGTGGTCTTCATGGGGCACGGAACGCGGCATCCTGCCGAATCCAGCTACGAAGCCCTTGCGGCGCTGGTGCGACGTGTCGACCCGCATGTGCACATCGGCACCATGGGCGGTTCACGCACACTCGACCACATCCTTCCCGAGTTGCAGCAGGGCGGGGTGAAAGGGGTATGGCTCATGCCCCTGCTTTCTGTGGTGGGGCGTCATGCCACAGAGGACATGGCAGGCACCGACCCGGAATCGTGGAAGTCGCGGCTTGAGGCGTCAGGGCTTCGCTGTATTCCCGTGCTGCGTGGTACGGCGGAGTACGAGGGGTTCGTCGACATCTGGCTTGACCATCTGACGGCTGCGGTGTCGGCCCTCGACGACTGACGGCATCGGTTGCGGCCTTTCCTTTCCAGTGTCTTTGCAGGTCGTGCGGCGCTTGGGCGCCACTTCCGGCTGGCATCCGGCAGCGGGCCTGCCGCTGGCGCTCCGGGGCAAAATCCGGTAGTCATTGCCGAAGTCCCGATTTCAAGCGGAGCATATGCCGATGCGTTTTCGTCATCTTTTGAACATGTTCGGCGCGGCGTTCGTCTGCGCCTGCACCCTGTCGTTCATCGCCCCTGACGTGTGCGAGGCCCGCCGCGTCGATGTGGGCTGGCAGGATTCCGGCCCCGTGAAGACCCGCGCACAGGCGCTGGGCGAGGCCTTCGCCCTTGCCGCCGTGGACGAGTCGCTCGACATCCTTCGGGTCTCGCTGCCCGAAGCCCGCCGTGTCGCCCTGCAGGAGTATCTTGCCGCCTCTTCCAGCGAATTCGTGCGCTCGTACCATGAAGAGGGCATGACACAGGTCGAGGGGGGCGGCTACCGGATGTCGGTCGAGGTCGACCTCAACCGGGAGCATCTCAAGGAAAGGTTGAAGCAGGCGGGCATCTACTACACGACCGATTCCGAGATTCCCTGCAATCTTCAGGTGTCTGGCGATGCCGATTCGCAGGCCCGCGTGAAGCGGCTGCAACTGGTGGCGGGCATCGTCACCCGGCCCGGGGCGTCCCTGCGTTGCGTCATCAAGCCGTCCGGCAAGGGCTGGTATGGTACTCTTGACGACGCTGGCGTGGCTTCGTCCGCATCTGGCGCCACAGCCGAAGAGGTATGGGCCAGACTCTGGCCCGACTATCTGGCACGGCGCACCATGCCCGCTACGGCATCCGGCACGCAGGAGGCCATCGTGCGGGTCTGGGGCTGGCTCACCCCTGATGGTACCGAGGTCTTCGACAAGACCTTGCGTGACTGGGACAGGGCCCTGACCGGGGCTGCACTGGCCGAAGTCTCCATGCGTCCTGACGGAATGGCGGGTGTCTGGCGGGTTCAGCTTGTGGACAGGGCGGAACTTGAGCGTCGGCTGGCCGAATACGCCACCCCGCGCAAGCTGCGCTTCGAGATTTCTGCGCCCTAGGGGCGTAAACAGAGAATCCCGGTCTTGCCGGGATTCTCTGTTGTAAACGTCTGACGCGGCAGTTAGGCCTGCTTGTCGTCGTTCTTGTCTTTCTTGTCGGTCGGGGTGACGTCAATCTCGTCTGGTTCCGACGCGGCCCGCTTGAAGTTACGGATGGCCCGGCCAAGCCCCCCCCCGATCTCCGGGAGCTTGTTGGCTCCGAAGACGAGCAGGACGAGGACGAGGACGACCAGCAGTTCCTGAAAACCGATACCGAACATGGCATGCCTCCGCGTTGTGTCTTGTCGCTGGCTATACACAGCGCCCAACGACAGGTCAAGGCGACGCGGAGCAGGCAAGGCCCCCGTAACACGGGGAAACAGGAGAATCATATGCGGCGCGTTATCATAGTCGGCAGCAGTCTGGCGGCGGCCAAGGTGGCTACACGCCTGAAGCGCAAGGATCCTTCCTCCGAGGTCAACATCATCGTTCCCGCGGTGGAGTCCGGACAGGAGTCGGTGAAGGACGGTGTTTTTTACAAGGCACGGGCCGAACGGCACGCCGTCGCCGAACTTCTTCGTTCGCGTGAGGTGGGTGTGGTAGAGGCTTCGGACCTGAGTGTCGATTTCGACGCTCGCGTCGTGTTGCCCACATCCAGCCGTGGCAGCCTGCCCATCCGCTACAATGTGCTGGTGCTCGAAGTGCAGGCACAGCCGCGCATCCCCAGGGTCTTGCGCGGTGCGCCCAACGTCATCGGCTGGCCGGGTGAAGGTGCCGCTACGCTCGATGCCATGCTCTCCACCACTGCCGAGGTGCGCGTCGTCGTTGTCGGGCAGGGGCAGGCTGCCATGGAGGCCCTGCGCCTTGTGGCCCGTTCCGGACAGGTGCCCGTATGGCTGCGCCTCGGCGATGTGGGCCCCGATATCCTTGACGGTGACACGTGGCGCATGGTCGAGCGTCTGGCTGCCAACGGCGGCGTCGAAGTCCACGACTGGAGTCACGTGCCCATGGAACGCATGGGGGCGCGGCCTGACGAACACGGCGGAGTGGCTGCGCTGGTGGCTGCCCTCGAAGGCGGCAACGACCTGCGCGTGGAGGGCGATGTCTTCATCTGGACGGCGCCCACTGTCGTGCAGCATCCCGTCGTCGCGCAGGAGGGTATCACACTCGACGCCCACGGGCGTATCGAGGTCGACGGCAACCTCGCCACCGTGGAGGAGGGCGTGTACCTCATCGGAACCGGTGTCGCCATGGCTTGTGGCTGCGGTTCGGCACCTCTCCACGTGGGTGAGCACGACCTTGCGGGGCTTGCACGCGGTCTGGCCGACCATCTCGCGGGCGACGCCACGACGACCATGCCTCCCTGCACAGGGTTGGTGCACGCCGAAGGCCCCGGCTTTGCCGTGAGCCGTGCCGGTGTCACCCTCGAAGAAGCGGTGCGCCGTGGGCTGGAGGGCGAATTCGCCCTGTTGCCCCTTGAGGATGGCGGACTGCTCAAGCTGGTGGCCGATAAGGTTTCGCGTCAGGTGATCGGGTATCAGGCCACCGGGACGGGCGAATCGCTCGACCTGCTTGCGCCTTTGCTTTCTTTCGCAGTGGGCCGTTCTGCAACGGTGGACGAGCTTGCCGCATCCGACTGCCCCGGCCCTGTGGGCACAGTCGTGCGCAAGGTGGCTGGCATTCTCGCCAACAAGATGGAAGGGCGCTTCTACGGCATCACCGCCGATGAACTGCGTGCCTCCCGCGAGGCAGGGGCCGAGTTCTTTCTGCTCGACCTGCGTGCCATGCCCGAATGGCGCAACGGCCACATTCCCGGGGCCTACAACATCCCCCTGCCGCAGCTTGCCAAGCGTTTGCAGGACGAAGTGCCGCGCTTCACGCCCATCGTACTCGTCAGCCGGACGTCCGACGCCGCGTGGAGTGTCGCATGCAAGCTCTTCGGGCTTGGTGCCACGGCCCTCTACGTGCTCGATGGCGGCATGCGTTGCTGGGACTACGAACTGGAGACGGCGTGACGGCGAAGGTGACGCGCCTGCCGGGAGTCGCATGTCGCTTCTGGCTGACGGGGCGTTGCGCCTACGACGAGATGCTCAACCCCGGCCTTCACGATGCGTGGCGCTGCCCTGAAGAGCAGCGGCTGCTCGGCTACTATGACGGCTTCATCGAACGGGTCGACGTGTTCGACCTGCCGCCGGAAGAGGTTGCGGGCCTGTGGGCGCGCCGTATGGAGCGTTTTCCGCCCGTGGGAGCCCTGTGCGGCAACTACGAGGCGCAGGGTGATGAAGGCGCAGATGACGCCGCGGACGGAGACCTGCCCGATGCGGAAGGCGGAATGCACGATGTTCTGGTCGATTGCATCCGCTTCCGCGACGGGATATGCCTTTTGCTGCTGCCCCCTTGCGAGGGTGTGTGCGAACGCTTCCGACGCGCAGACACCCCCGGAGACGGGCGAAACGGATAACCCAGGGATGTCATGCTGAAGACCCATACTCGACGACTCGTCTATGTCCCGCACCTCCACCGCGAGAGTGCCCCGGCATGTCTGCCGCAGGTTGTGCAGTTCCTTTCCGTCGGCCTGACGGACAGGTCCGTTGCCGGAGAGTTGCTCCCCGACGGATTGCCCTACACACCGGCAGAGGCCCGTGCCTGCCTGCGCGACCTGCTCGAATACGGTCTTTCTGTGGGGCGTGAAGGCGACCTGTACGCCCTGACTGCCGCCGCCGATGACTCGCAAGCCGTCGCGGCGCGACGCGCCGAATCGAGGGCCCTGGCTCGCTTCGCCGATACGGGCGAGTCCGAAGCCGCGTCCTCCGCCGGTGAAGCGTTGCCCGGAGAGAGGCTTCGCAACGCGCAGAAGACGTTGCTTCTCGCCTCCTATCTTGAGGAACGTGCCCGTGAACTGGATGCGCTTCAGGCCCGCTTTGCCGATGGGCGCAAAGGTCTGGCGCAGGTCATCGGCGTAGAGGACGGCGATGACGACATCGACCTGCCCGCACTCGACGCCTTCACTCCCGACCTGCCCGGTAGCGGCATGGACGTGCTGCGTCCCTCATGGCGGGTGGTGCTCGACAATATGGCCTGCTTCCTGCCGGAAGACGCGGCACTCTTCACCTGCGACCATGTCATGCTTGCCGCCCTGGGTGACGCCGGGGTCGTTTTCGAGCCTGTCTCGGTCGAGACGCTGCGCCGCTTCGAGGGGCTCGATGCCGCACTCGCGCCCAAACTGGTGCAGGCGTGCGTTCCCCTGTGGCAGGCTCTAGGGCTTTCGGGGCCGCAGGCCGAGCGTCCGTGGCTTGACCGCGAGGCACTGTTCATCGGGTGCGCCGCCTGTCAGACCGGGGCCTAGCGGGGGAGTCATGCAAGGCATCAGGTACGGCCTCGACAGGCATTTCCCCGAGGGGATACGGGGCATCGTCTTCGATTGCGATGGTGTTCTGTTCGATTCGCGCGCCTCGAACATCCATTACTACAACCTCCTGCTTGATGCGCTGGGTCTGCCGCGCATGACGCCTTCGCAAGAGGACTACGTGCACATGCACACCGTGGGTGAGTCGCTCAACCACATCGTGCCGACGGACTACCGTGACAGGCTGCCGGAGGCACGGTCGCGCATCCGCTATCGGCAGCACATCCTGCCGCTTCTCGAGCCTGAACCGGGGCTGCGCGAGACGCTGTGGTGGCTGCGTGATGCGGGCGTGAAGCTTGCCGTGCATACCAACAGGACAGACTCCATGGAGTACGTCCTAGACCATTTCGGCATGACGGACTTCTTCTTTCCGGTCATGACGGCAGGGCGTGTGCGTGCCAAACCCCACCCCGAAGGACTGCATGTCATCCTCCGTTCGTGGGGGGTCGCCCCGTCGAGCATCGTCTTCATCGGCGACACACGCCTCGACGAGGAGACAGCACGCGCAGCCGGTGTGCCCTTCTGGGCGTACCGTAGCCCGACCCTGACGGCACAGGTGCATGTCACGGACTACTGGTCGCTTTCGCAGACGCTGCGAGGAGTGCTCGCGCGCGACTGCGACTGAGGGCCGAGGCCCCGGAAGTTTTCGCTTGATTCCGGAGGCCGACCAATGGAAATATCGCCACAACGGGTACTCCACACTCCGGGTACCCCAAGTCTGGAGGATACATGTTCGTCGTCGCCAATATCGTCGTAGGCATCGCCAAAATCCTCGACGCCATCCTGAATCTCTATTTCTGGGTCATCATCGCCGCAGCGGTACTGTCGTGGGTGAACCCCGATCCCTATAATCCCGTGGTGCGCGTGGTTCGCAATCTCACCGAACCCGTCTTCTACCGTGTGCGCAAATGGCTGCCCTTCACCTATGTGGGCGGACTCGACCTGTCGCCGCTGGTGGTGCTTCTCGGCATTCAGATCATCAATTCGGTGCTCGTGCAGTCGCTGTACCAGCTTGCCGTGAGACTCTACTAGGAGCGGGCATGGCCGTCAGTCGCATCGACATCCTCAACCAGCGGTTCGCGCGCTCCCTGCGGGGGTATGACACGGCAGAGGTCGACCGCTTCGTTCAGGAGGTGGCCGACACCGTGGGCACCCTCAGCGAGGACAAGGCTGCGCTTGCTGCGCGTGTCTCCGACCTCGAGGCGCGGCTTGCCGAGTTTCGTGAGCGGGAGACGGCACTTCGCGACACCCTGATGACCACGCAGAAGATGAGCGCGGAAATCAAGGCGGGGGCACAGCGAGAGGCGCAGCTCATCATCGATGCGGCCCACGCCAAGGCGGAGAATCTGCTCAATCAGGGTAATCTTCGCCTCGCACGCCTCGAAGAGGAGATAGCCTCTGCCCGCAAGCTCAAGGCCCAGTTCGAGATGCGGGTGAGGGCCGTGGTCGAGCAGCATCTTTCGCTTCTCGACATGAGCGCCCGTGAGGATGCCGCCCTTGATGCCGCGGCAGCACGGGCAGCCGCCCGGGGCAGGGGTGAGAATGGCTGACCGCCCCGCCTACGTCGAGGCCATGGGTGACGGCCGCTGGGCCTTGCTCGTCTGGGTGCAGCCCGGCGCGAAGAAGGACGGCCTTGCGGGAGTGGCGGACGGCAGGCTGCGGGTGCGTCTCAGTGCCCCGGCAGTTGACAACAAGGCGAATAGAGGGCTTGAAAGATATATGGCTTCGTTGCTCGGGGTCAGACCGGCAAGGGTGTCGGTCGCATCCGGGCAGACAAGTCGCAGAAAGAGGGTTGTCATCGAATCGGACGCGGAGCCGGACTGGGCTTCGCTGTATGAGACAATGCAAGAACGCAACCTCTAGCCTCCAGGAGATGAGTTCCCATGGAACAGCACGAACTTCGCTTGGTAGAGAAGTATGCAGCGCAGGACACCGAACTGAAGGCCCTGTGGGAGGACCACGTTCTCTTTGAAAAGCAGCTCGCGAAGCTCGAATCCAAGGCGTATCTGACCCCTGTCGAGGAGAAGACCGTCAAGGAACTCAAGAAGCAGAAGCTCGACGGCAAGACACGCCTGCTGTCGATGCTTGAAAGGTACAGAGCCACGGAGGTCTAAATGCAACTGAACGGGGCCCAGATCCTGCTCGAATGTCTCAAGAAGGAAGGCGTGGACGTCTTCTTCGGCTACCCCGGCGGGGCTGTCATCGACATCTATGACGAGATTCCCCGCCACCCCGAATTGCACCACGTGCTGGTGCGCCATGAGCAGGCAGCGGTCCATGCGGCAGACGGTTACGCCAGAGCCTCGGGCAAGGTGGGCGTCTGCCTCGTGACATCCGGTCCCGGTGCCACCAACACCGTCACCGGTATCGCCACAGCCTATAGCGACTCCATCCCGGTGGTCATCCTTACCGGGCAGGTGCCAACGCCGCTCATCGGCAATGACGCCTTCCAGGAAGTGGACATCGTGGGTATCACGCGTCCGTGCACCAAGCACAACTATCTCGTGCGCGACGTGAAGGAACTCGCAACGGTCGTGCGTCAGGCCTTCTACCTTGCCCGTACGGGCAGGCCGGGCCCCGTTCTTGTCGACCTTCCCAAGGACGTCATGCAGGCGAAGACGGATTTCGTCTGGCCTGAAGACGTGTCCATGCGAAGCTACAACCCGACGTACAAGCCCAACCTCAACCAGATTCGCCGGGCTGCCGACGCCTTCTTCGAGGCCGAACGCCCTCTGCTTTTCGTAGGCGGCGGCGTGGTCATGTCCGACGCCAGCGAGGAACTCGGCTGGTTTGCGCGCACCTTGCGTATTCCCGTGGCTTCAACGCTCATGGGGCTTGGCGCCTTTCCGGGCGATGACCCCCTGTGGCTTGGGATGCTGGGGATGCACGGCACCTATGCCGCCAACAAGGCCGTCAACAATGCCGACCTCATCGTGGCGGTGGGGGCGCGTTTCGACGACCGCGTGACGGGGCGCCTGTCAGCCTTCGCCTCGAAGGCACGCATCATCCACATCGACATCGACCCGACGTCCATCCGCAAGAATGTTCAGGTGGGCATTCCGGTCGTGGGCGATTGCCGGCAGTCGCTCGCCAACATACGCGAGATACTCGTGCCGCGCCTTGAGGAGAAGGACTGGGGGGCGGCCCATGCGCGCTGGCTCGAGCAGCTTGCCTCGTGGCGTGTCGAACAGCCGCTCGGCTTTTCGCGCGAGGGGGGCATCAAGCCCCAGCAGGTCATCGAACAGCTTTTCGCCATCACTCGCGGTGACGCCATCATCACCACGGAGGTGGGGCAGAACCAGATGTGGACGGCGCAGTTCTACACTTTCCGCAAGCCGCGTACGCTCATCACCTCGGGTGGACTCGGTACCATGGGGTACGGTTTTCCCGCGGCCATAGGGGCGCAGTTCGCCTTTCCGGACAAGCTTGTCGTCGACGTGGCGGGAGACGGTTCCATCCAGATGAACATCCAGGAACTCGCCACGGCGGTATGCAACAAGCTGCCGGTGAAGATACTCATCCTCAACAATGGCTATCTGGGCATGGTGCGCCAGTGGCAGGAGCTTTTCTACCAGCGCAACTACTGTTCCACATGCATGGATGCGCAGCCTGATTTCGTGAAGCTGGCCGAAGCCTACGGGGCTGAAGGCTATCGCATCACCGAGGTGGAAAGCCTTGAATCCACCCTGCGCGAGGCCCTTGCGTCGCCGCATCCGGCCATCATCGATGTCCGCGTCGAACGTGAGGAGAATGTCTACCCCATGGTGCCCGCAGGCGCGGCGCTCGATGAAATGCTGCTGGTGTAGGAGGCTTTCGTGCGTCACGTCCTTTCCGTCCTCGTCGAAAACGAACCCGGTGTGCTCTCCCGCGTGGCGGGGCTTTTCAGCGGTCGCGGCTTCAATATCGAATCGCTCAACGTCGCCCCCACGCTCGACCGTGGGGTGTCGCTCATGACCATCTCGACCAGAGGCGACGAGCAGGTCAAGGAACAGATAGTCAAACAGCTTCGAAAGCTGGTCACCGTCATCAAGGTGGTTGACTTCGAGGGGCTTGCCACCGTAGAGCGTGAGATGGTTATCGTGAAGGTGCAGGCAGAAGATACGCGGCGCGCAGAAGTGCTGCGCATCGCCGACATCTTCAGATGCAAGGTCGTGGATGTAAGCCTGAATGACCTGACCCTCGAGGCAACGGGCGACCATGGCAAGATAGAGGCGATCATCAGCCTCTTGCAGAAGTTCGGCATCAAGGAAGTTGCGCGCACGGGCACCGTAGCCCTACGCCGTTCCATGCAGCCCGAAATCTAGCAACCACCCGGTCGGCTCCCCGTTTCCGAGCCCCGGAAGGGGTGGAAGCGGGGTTTTTTCATAATATGCAACCCCGACACAACATCGAGGGAGCCGCGCGCGTGCGCGGCAGGGAGTAGAGATGAAGGTCTATTACGAGAAGGATGCGAATCTGGAGGCCCTGAAGGGCAAGACCGTCGCCATCATCGGTTACGGCAGCCAGGGTCACGCGCATGCCCAGAACCTGCGCGACTCCGGCATCAGCGTCATCGTCGGTCAGCGTCCCGGCGGCGCCAACTATGCGCTCGCCAAGGAACACGGCTTCGAACCCGTATCTGCCGCCGAAGCCGCCGCCAAGGCCGACCTCATCATGATCCTACTCCCCGACCAGGTACAGGCCGCCGTCTACGAAGCGGAGATCAAGCCCAATCTCAAGGCGGGAGACGCCTTGCTGTTCGCGCATGGTTTCAACATCCACTTCGGTCAGATCGAGCCGCCCAAGGACGTGGACGTGTTCATGATCGCCCCCAAGGGCCCCGGCCATCTCGTGCGTCGTACCTACACCGAAGGTGGCGGCGTGCCCTGCCTCGTGGCGGTGCATCAGGATGCCACGGGCAAGGCCATGGAGAAGGCCCTCGCCTACGCCAAGGGCGTGGGCGGCAGCCGCTCCGGTGTCATCGAGACCACCTTCCGCGAAGAGACCGAGACCGACCTTTTCGGCGAACAGGCCGTTCTTTGCGGTGGTCTCTCGTCGCTCATCAAGGCAGGTTTCGAGACGCTCGTGGAAGCGGGCTACCAGCCGGAGATCGCCTATTTCGAGTGCCTGCACGAAGTGAAGCTCATCGTCGACCTCATCTACGAGGGCGGCCTTGAGCGGATGCGCTACTCCATCAGTGACACCGCCGAATACGGCGATTACGTCACCGGCAAGCGCATCGTCACCGAAGAGACGAAGAAGGAGATGAAGAAGGTTCTGCGCGACATCCAGGACGGTACGTTCGCGCGTAACTTCATCCTTGAGGCCAAGGCCGGATACCCCGGCTTCAAGGCCACCCGTCGTCTCGAAGCAGAACACCAGATCGAGAAGGTCGGTGGTGAACTGCGCGGCATGATGCCGTGGCTCAAGAAGAAGGTCTAGCCGTAGGGCATATGATTGATAAAAGGCCGCGCCATCAGGCGTGGCCTTTTCTTTTGTCATCCGACTTTGGCGTATGGCAGGGTGGCCACTCGTGCATCGACTGTCCTTCAACGTGCCGGGGCAAGGGGAAGGCTTGAACCTTACGCCCCGCAGAAAGGCCACGACATCTGCGGGAAGGTACGGCTGCACTATGCCCGCAGAGGGCTTCTCGACACGTCTTGTCCCTTATCGTCGGGCAAGTAAGAACAAAAGTGGGGACCGTTCACGCAGAAAGAGCACCAGCCTCTGCGGTGTGGCGGCAGCAAGGGATGCCTTCTGGCAGGCTCGATGCGGTGCATGCAGCATAGTGGTGTATCGCTCTCGAAATACTGGCATTGCCGTCAGCAGTACGGGCAATACCTGCCAGCGTCCAGATGGGAGAGACATCGCATGCCGCGGGTAAGTTGGCGGCTGTGGTCGGGACCGATGTGTGATCAAGCCCCTTCAGCGACAAGACGCGCGAAGAGGTCTTCGTCTTCAGGATATTTGATGCCGTCGCCTGTGACAATCAGGCTGGGCGACAACTGGTCGGAGCGCGAGTCGTCAAGGGGCATGATTTCCCATCGTCCTTCCTGACGTCCCACGACGAGTTCGCGCTGCTGTTTGCGCGCGAGTTTGATGGCGAGTATGACCGATTCCTTGAAGACCATGCGTACTCACGAATGTCGCGGCCTCCCGTTGGGGAGGCCGCGTTCTGTTGTCCGGGATATCTACGAGCAGCAGCTGCTTGAGCTGCCGCATCCGCCGCAGCTTCCACCGCCGCCTGCAAGCGGCTTTCCGGGTTCGACCTGGAAACCCATGTAGGTGAGGTCGATGCGGACAGATTCAATCTGGCTCAGCAGATCGCTATTCACGCAGAAGGTGAAGTCGCCTTCCTTGAAAACATTGTCGCTCTCGTTCGGCTCATCCAGAGCCAATGCCAGCCGGGGGCCGCTTCAGCCGCCGGGGGCGAGATAGACGCGAATGGGGGTCTTCTGCTTGTCCGCAAAGTAGGCTTCAAGCTCCTTGCGGGCGTTATCAGTAAGCTCGAACATGCAATCCTCCACGGTTGGTATACGGAAAGCCAGAGTTAAGTGCGGCTCCCGTCTTTGTCAATGGATGAACTGCCGAGCAATCAGTTGTATCAATGATTTTCAGGGGTGGCGTCTCGACGCACGGGGAAGGGGCGCTGCGGAATGACCTCAAAACCCGAGCATTTGCCCCGGATGATGATGTCGCCGACCTGCTTCTCAAGTCTCTCGCTGATGATGAACATGTAGGGGCCACACGGGTAGTGACGGTCGTGGTCGCTGGCTTCGTCAGGGGCGAGGGCAAGGCGGGGGCCGTGGTACGACCTCGTGGAGACGTAGACGCGGATGGGGCGCACTTCGTTTTCTGTGAAGTACTCGTCGAGGATGGCCCTTGCCGATTCTTCGATGGTGATCATGGTTCTCTCCCTGCGGCGTTGCCGCACGTTGAACCGATAGCAGAGACCAGCCCGAATTGCCATGTGTTGCCGGGGCTTTTCCTGCTGCTTGAAAGAGGCTATCGTACAGAGTCCGTTACACTATAGTCAACACAGGTGCAGGACTATGCAATCCACTGTTATCCTCGACCACGACGCCATGGGGCGTACCATCGAACGCCTCGCCTATCAGGTCCTCGAACGGCATGGCGACTGCTCCTCTCTGATGCTTGTGGGCATACGGCGGCGTGGTGTCGACATTGCCGGGCGCCTTGGCAAGGTGCTGGCCGACCGTCTCGGTTGTGCGCCTCCAGAAGGTGCTCTCGACATCAATCTCTATCGCGATGACTGGACGACCCTATCAGGCAAGCCCGCCATAGGTCAGTCGTCGATGCCGTGCGACCTTGAAGGGCGCGATGTGCTGCTGGTCGACGATGTGCTCTTCACTGGACGCACCATTCGGGCGGCACTCGAAGCCCTTCTCGATTATGGCAGACCGCGGCGCGTCGAGCTTCTCGTGCTCATCGACCGAGGCCATCGTGAGTTGCCCATCCATGCCGACTATGTCGGCAAGGTCGTTCCTACCTCGCGTACGGAGCAGGTGGATGTGTTGCTCGCCGAGCACGATGGATGCGACGAGGTGCGTCTGTCGCATATGGCATGAGCTCCCTCTGGCTGGGCGCAGACACGGCACGAGCGTAGGCCACCCCCGTCTTGTGACGTACTCCCGGCACCCTGTGGAACGGGTGCACTCGGTGTCCCTGTTCAGGTCTTGCAAGCCCTGACATGCCGTGGCTATGCATTCTCCGTTGGCTGTCGTCGTGACGATTGCCTCTTGACGGTGCCGGATTTGCCTGAATCAACAAGCCAAAAGGCGAGTGTCTCCTGCGGGGGCACTCGCCTTTTGGCGTTACTCCCGGTGGGCCGAGTCGCCGTATGCCTGCTTCAGCGAAGCGGGGCGGGCCTCATCGCCAAGATGACAGCGGGAGGAGGGGGCTACTGCTTATGCAGCGGCAGCAACAGTCGGCGCAGGGTGAAGGCCACCATGACGGCACAGGCGGCGGCGATGCCACGCACCGCACGCGCAGCACCGGCATCGTCACTGATGGCTTCCCATAGGCCCCTTATGCCTGTACCGGCATCGCCGAAGGCAAAGAGTGCGACCGCGCCAGCGCAACCGATGACGGCGGCGGAGGCGAAGAACCAGCGAAGCGGATATTCTTCCCGGATGAGCGAAGACTTCCGGTAGAACCGACGGCGTGAGCCCAGAAGTCCTGCAAGGGCAAACGACAGGAGTACAGCCTCGTGCCAGTCGAAGCCCTTGAGCAGGGCGCACACCATGCCCGTAAGCAGCAGGGTGACGACGACCTTCCATACCGACGCAAGGCGGCGCTCGATACCGCGTGAGAGCAGCAAGAGTCCGGCCCCGGCCATGCTTCCAAGAATGTGGGCGGCCTCCTGCACTGCAGGCGGAACGACAAGGGGCGACTGGGCGATGAGCAGCTTGTTCGGGGGAATGCTGCCGGAAAGCAGCAGGATGACACCTGCCGCGAATGTCACATACGAAAGCAGGATATGGGAGAGTACCCACATCCAGCGTCCTGCGTCACGAAATGCCTTTTCAGCCTGATGGCGTCGTACCTGCACTTCGTAGCCCGCCAGCAGAAGCGCCGCGAACAGGAGCGGCAGCAGGTAGTAGATGACCCGGAACGCCAGAAGTGCCGCGATGACGGCCTGCGGGTGCGTTGTCTGTGAAAGGCTGAGGATGACAAGTTCGAAGACTCCCGCCCCGCCGGGAACGTGGGTGAGGACCACCACGACTGTGGCCAGCAGATACACGGCGAGAAACGTGAGAAAGTCGAGTCCGAGGTCGCTCGGCATCAGCATGTAGAGGCAGCCCGCGGCGGCCACAAGGTCGGCGCATGCCGTCAGTGTCTGCGCGAAAGCGATTTTCGGACAGGGGAGCGCGAACTCCCTGCCAAAAAAATGCAGGGGCTTGCGAACGAAGAATGTCAGAAGAAGATAGCCTGTCGTCGCCGCAAGCAGGGCAAAACCGAGAGGGCGCACGTCATCTATGGGCAGACCAAGCCCCGGTGGGAGTGGCAATGGTTCGATGACGAATGATAGACCCGCCAGTCCGAGGGCGCCCACCCAGAAGGTGACCGCCAGCATGAGCACAAGCCGCACGACATCGGGGATGGTGAAACCCCACGCCGAATAGAAGCGGTAGCGGACGGAACTGCCGCCCAGCAGTGCGCCGAAATTGTAGCTGCATGCGCAGCCCACGAACGATACCAGCGCCGTCTTCCCGAGAGGCAGCGGTCTCCCTATGGCCTTGAGCGCAAGGGCGTCATAGCCCACGAGGATGAGGTAGTTGACGATCATGAGCCCGAAAGAGGCAAGAAGCCTCAGGTCGGGAATGAGTTCAATGCTTTGTCGGATGTCGGCAAGATGGTATTTGCGAACTTCGTGGTAGAGCAGCCATGCGGCACCGGCGAAAATGCAGAGAACGACGAACGACCCGAGAGAGCGGAGATGTCTGTTCATGCGCTGGAGCTTTCCCGTGCAGAAGGTGATGGCGGGCGGGCATTGAACGCTGGCTGAAAGGCCACGCGTAGTCGGACCCGGTGGCGTCGGTGGGAGATGGATAACCGCTCTTCACCCGGTGAGGCAAGGGGGGGATGCTGTATGATGTAATATTCATGAAAAAGACATCATTCACCGATTGCAGCGCGAAACGGCTTGGCGTAGAAGCCTGTCGGTTGGCTGCTGTAGTGGTGTTCCCGTGATGGAAAGGTCGCGCTGTAGCCTTCAGAGGGCCAGTTGACGTTGTTCTCATGACGGATGCCCATACGATGCAAGAGGTGCAAGTAGTGACAGGTTCGAATCCCGGCCAGGATATGTACAAGTGGGCGTGTGATCTGTTTCCGGTGTGCAGAAGTCTCACCGGAGATGGTGTCCGAACGACGCTGGACTACCTTGGAAATGTCATGGGTGGGCTCGGGTTGCATGAGATTCCTTCAGGAGCTGCATGCTTCGACTGGAATGTCCCGGATGAATGGAACATCCGTTCAGCATTCGTCATGGATGAGAACGGGAACAAGGTCATCGATTTCGCCCGCAACAACCTGCACGTCGTCGGTTATTCCGAGCCTGTGGATGTCACACTCTCTCTTGATGAACTCCAGCAGCATCTTCATTCGCTCGAAGAACAGCCCGATGCCATCCCCTATGTGACATCCTACTACCGCCGTACATGGGGGTTCTGTCTCAGCCACAACGAGCGTATGGCGTTGCGCCCCGGCAACTACCGTGTGGTCATCGACAGCACGCTTGCGCCCGGATTCATGACCTACGGTGATGTCGTCATCCCGGGGCGTTCAGAAAAGACGGTGCTGCTGACAAGCTATGTCTGTCACCCTTCCATGGCCAATAACGAACTTTCCGGTCCCGTGCTGCTGGCGGCCCTTGCACGGCTGTTGCGGTCGCGTGAAAACAGGCTGACGTACCGTCTCATTCTGGTGCCGGAGACCATCGGTACCATCTACTATCTGAGCAGACATCTAGAAGAACTCAAGCGTACTGTCATCGCCGGGTTCGTACTCAGTTGCGTGGGTGACGACCGCGACTACTCGTACCTGCCATCACGTCGAGGCAACACTCTCGCAGACAGGGTGTTGCGACACGTACTCGACGCCTACCATCCGGGTTACAGCCGCTATACCTTTCTCGACAGGGCGAGTGATGAGCGGCAGTACAACAGCCCCGGTGTTGACCTGCCCGTTATTCCGTTTGCAAGAAGTCTGTACAGACGCTACCCCGAATACCACACATCCCTTGATGACCTTTCCGTCATCTCTCCCGAAGGGTTGCAGCATTCTTTCGAGACGATGTTGCGCTGCATCGACATCATGGAAGGCAATCAGACCTACAAATGCAACTGTCTCTGTGAACCGCAACTCGGCAAGCGCGGTCTCTATCCCACGACATCGGTCAAGAACGGCTATGGTGACGCCGTACGTATCACCATAGATTCTTTGGCTTATTGCGATGGTCAGACAGATGTTCTTGGCATCGCGGAGGCCATCGGCATACCTGCAGACAGGTGCATCCCCATCATGGAACGCCTCGCGCAGGGGGGCGTGCTCTCCTGTGTGACCGACTGATGTTGAGCTGACCCGCAATAGGCTGTCTATCCTTTCACGCGTTCTGCGGTGAGGGTGGACAGCCGTGTCATTCCATCTGCTTCCCTTACTTGTTGCACGCGGCGATGCACTCGTGTATTCGTGTGTATAGCTGTGGCTATTTCATGCCTGAGGTTTTGTGTCGGGGGGCGATATGCGTTGCGGGTGGCTGCTCGGTTTCCTGTTCCTTTTGTCCGTACTCTCATATCCCCGTCCTGCCGTGGCGATGACGGTGCTGGCTGAAGAGTATGCTCCCCTGTCATACAGTGTAGACGGGCAGCCACGCGGTTTTGCCGTGGAGTTGTTCCACGAACTAGAACGGAGGCTGGCACTGCCGCCTTCGGATGTGACGTTCATGGCGTGGAGCAGGGCCTACCGCCTTCTTTTGCGTGGACCGCGTCATGCCATCCTCTTCATGGGCAGAACCATGGAGCGCGAGGACAAGGTCTGGTTCGTCGGTCCCATCTGGGTCGAAGACGACTACTTCTACAAGAAGGCGGGTAGCCACGTTGCCGCTGCGACGCTCGATGAGGCTCGCACCGTATCCCGTATCGGGGTCGTCCGTGACGATTTCTACCAGTTGCGTTTGCAGGAGATGGGGTTCACCAATCTTGACCTCGGCACCAGCCATGAACAGGGGCTGCGGAAGCTCGCCCAAGGGCGTGTCGACCTTGTGCCCATGGGGGAACTTACGGCAGCCAGCCAGATAGCGAACTACCCCGGACTTTCCATGGATTCGTTCGAACGGACGGACATCCACCTGCTCAGGTCCGAGATGTACATCGGGTTCTCACGTGACATGGCATGGGTTGAGGTCGAAAGGTGGCAGAAAGCGCTCGACCATCTGCGACAGGACGGAACCTATGACCAGATTCTGCGCAAGTTCGTCCCACAATGGCGTTCCCGCTGACGAGGCGGTTGTGCCCTCCGCACTCGAGCATCCACGATGCTGACACCGGCAGGGAGTCACGCCTCTTTGCGGTTGGGGCTGTCACCATTGCGGGTGAGCCTTTTCCCGCTTTGCCGGTGATTCTCCGAACGCGCCTTGCGCCCGCTTCTGCCCCGAAGTAGCGCCGGGGCCCGACGGGGCCTCATATAGCCACACGTTCTTGCCAGTGAAAAACCGGGCAGTGCGCCGCGGGTCGTTTACATGTCACGAACCTGGAGAATGGTGCCGTTGTCGAGCAGCATCATGTGCACTTCTGCCTCGCAACGTAGCGGGGTCTTCGCCTGTGCCAGTGCCCGGGCTTCGGCCCTGCTCATGTCCAGCGAGATGGGCCATGATTCGACGAACCGTCCATCGTGCGAAAGGGGTGTTCCCATGACGAGGCGCAGCGTGTGCACCGGCCTGCCGTCGGCATCGAGGATGCGGAACGTGAACCCCACCTTGCGGGGAGGCATCTCGCCAAGGAGCCCCTCCACGCGCAGGATGAGCACCCTGTCGTTGGCTTCGGTCAGGGTGTCGAGCCCTGCATAGGCGGCAGAAATGGACAGGCGTGAAGCCATCTGGGAGCGTGTACGGGCATTGAAGGCCTCTACCGACTGCCGATAGGCCGCCTTCAGGTCCGCGACCCGCTGACCATAGATGTCACGAAGCTCTTCCGCATTGGCAACTTCAGTGACCCGCCACTTCCAGAACCCCTTTCTCATCGCAAGCCGCAGAGGATACTCGACCCCAAGCTTCTCATGGGCGACTTCGGTCGCCGCAATGGCGATTTCACCATCCCGGGCGAAGAGCCTCAAACCGTGTCTGGCAATCTGCGGGCCGAGGTCTTCGGGCACAGGGCCCGGTATCGGCGGGGGGGGCGGAAGCGTGTTGCTGTCACTGGCATGCGCGGTGCTCGCACCGCTGCTGGCGTGAGATTCTTCCTTGGGTGCTTCGGCAGGGGGCGTCGTCAGTTGCAGCAGGACTGCCAGCGCCGCCTTCGTCAGTTCCTGCTCATCGGGAACAGGATTCGCCGTTGGAGAGGCCTGCCGTTTTGTCAGCTCACGTACCAGTCCGCCTGTGAGTGCGTCGCGGTCCACTGCTTCGGCAAGACGTTTCGTGTCGTGCTCACGCAATGCCTGTTCGATCTGCCGAAGCGTGTATTCGGGTTGTGAGGCCGTATAGCCGTGCCATGCTGCAGCAGCTGCGATGCCTGTGAAGACGCACGCCCCGAGGGCAACGGTCAGGCGCCGGAGAAGCTGCGGGGTGACCCATCCCGGCATCTTGTCATAGGGGATTGAGGGCAGGCTTGGCAGCTTGATGCGGGGCAGGCTGACTTTGGGCAGTTTTGGCATGTGGGCTCCGTTCCCTATGGACACGCGGATGCCTTGCACGGGCATTGTGCCTTGTGGACCCGTTTCGGCGTATCCTCGCAGGATACCCGTGTGGACGTCTTCGGGCAATGCGTCCGGGCAATGCGTCCGGGCATGGCGCGAAGCGGCTCATTGCGCCGCTTCTAAAATCCCGGGTAGGCTGGACCTAGCGGCAGACGTTCCTTTCAGCTGTGCCTTTGGCATCCGTGATGGTCACAGCCGTCCCAGAGAGCCCGTGAGCCGCCAGTTCCCGGCAGATACGCTCGGACATGCCCGAAGCGTCGGCAACGTCGGACTTGCTGCTGACAGAGAGTTCCAGCGGGCCTTGTTGCGGTGCGGACCACGTGACGTTGGCAACATGCTCGATGGACGCCACGGCCTTCAGGACGCTTTCGCGTGTCTGGAGAGGGATGGATGGGGCGGGGGCCTCGGTTTGTGGCTGTGCTGCTGGCATGGGCTGGCGTTCGACAGGCAGTAAGGAGACGACGATGAGGCAGGCGATGCCGCCTATGATCATCTTTCGCGAGCGCCAGATGGCTGTGGGATGCCCTTTGCGGTGCAGGACGAGATTGAAGACGGCACCAGCCGTGAGCACCATGCCGGTGATGGAGAGAATGTAGGAGAGGATTTCCATGGAGACCTCACAGGTTCATTTTCCAACGGGGAAGAGCTGTAGTTCTGAAAAGGTCCGGTCTGAGAGGCTGAAGAACTGCCTTGTGACCTCAAACGGGTGTACGGAGCAACGTTCTGGTATCCAGGGGGAGGGGCGCCCGCGTTCCCGTCCCTGTCTCCGGCTATCATCCGGCTAGCCATCCTGCACAAGGGGCGGCATGAGCCGTAGTGGGGGCGTTCGCATCACCCGACTTGAGCAGGGGAGAATCGGCCTGTCGTCTGGAAGAGGTGGAGCATCTCGGTGATGGGCAGTGAGCGACAGCAAGGACGCGGAGTGGGCAACGTGTCGGGAAGTGCCGTCGTGAGCGTGCAGTCGGCCGGAACGCTATCGCAGGATTCGGGGAGGCAGCGGCATCCGATTGCATAGGGTGGTAGTTTTTCCATCAGGCCGGGCAGCGACGCCGGCACACAGATGCCGTCGAGGGCGTCACATGCGTCACACGCGTGCGCCCCCTTGCAGACACGGAAAGCCACAAAGCCCGAAGGGGTCTCGTCAATGCGCTGGAGCGTTTCAAGCAGGTGCTCCCGCCATGCGAAATACCAGTCCATGAATTGTTCGACTTCATCGGGAGAGGCTCCCGCGTCCTCAACCAGATTCCAGATGACCTGCCCGGAGAGGATGCCGAGAAGCCCGTGGCGTGCAGCAATGTTCGCGTAATTGTCTGGCATGTGCGGGTCTACCTTGTGGCGTGGAAAGATGCATTGGCCCGGAAAACAGGGTGCGCAGCTGGCTGGCGGATGGTCGCAGTGCCGATGCTGCGCGACAGGACGACACGTGGGGTTGCCCTCCGTATGTCGATACCCAACAGTAGGAGACAGATACCCGGCCCGTTCCGTGTCGGCAAGGGGGAGGGGTTGCAAAAAATGAGATGTCTTGGCATCAATGGAAAGGCTTAGTGCATGTGGCTTGTACATCGTGGTTCGCTCAACCTTTGGCCCCTGAATCGCCTATGCAGAAGACGCGCTACTCATCATCCTGCCTGTTCACGTCATGCCTTCTGGCACTGTGCGTTTGCTTTCTTTCCACGGGCTGCGTGCGGCAGCCGACATCGAGCAATTCCCCCGAAAAGGCGGTGTCTGCCTCTGCATCCCTTGCCGATGCTGACGATGCCGGTGATGCCTCCATCTTCGATGCTGCGGCAGAAGAGGACGCCACGCTCGCCGATGATGTCCTCGCGGATATCGCCGAGCTGGATGAGCTTCTCGCCGAGGGGACAGAAGACGAGAGCGACCTCATCGCCGGAGGCATGAGCCCCGTACCGGCCAACCAGATGGAGTTCGGCGACGGAAACGCCGCCTACAGGCTTGTGAATCTGGCGCTCAGCCAACTGGGAACACGCTACAGAAGGGGTGGAACCGAACCCCGGACGGGCTTCGACTGCTCCGGGTTCACCTCATGGGTGTACAGCACGATGGGGATCGATCTCCCCAGAAGTTCACAAAGCCAGTATCTTGAAGGGCGCAAGATCAACAAGTCTCAGTTGCAGACAGGTGATCTTGTATTCTTCCAGCGCAAGAAGCGCAGAATATCGCATGTGGGCATCTACCTCGAAGACGGCAAGTTCATCCACAGCAGTTCCCCCGGCGACACCGTCAAGATTTCCCGGCTTGACGAGCCAGTGTGGCAACGTCAGTGGGCGGGGGCGCGTCGGGTGATACGCTACTAGACACGCTGCAATCATGATGGGGCACCCTTGGGTGCCCTTTTTTCGTGCACTGTTCTTCCGGCCCGCAACGCATAGTACGAAAGCGAATGGGGATGCCGTGGACTGCGTTATGCCGGGTGCGCTTTTTGCCTCTTGCGTCTCATGCGCTTTCGTCGTATCTCGCCCGCCTTCATCGTGAACGGCTTTCGCGCGTCACCAGACACGAACGGCGAAAGCACGACATGCTCCCGGTACTCATCGAAGCGTAATGACTGGAGGTTCCATGGCCGATATTTTCGATCAGGCTTCTGACTATGAGGCGCGCGACCGCGAGGCGGCCATAAGTGCTGCCCGCAACAGGCTTGCTTCCGGCCCCGGGCCTGAGTGGATTGACGGTAAACCTTGCTGCCGTGAATGCGGCGAGGTCATTCCCGAAGCGCGGGTGAAGGCGCTTCCGGGGTGCGGCCTGTGCCGCGAATGCGCTGAAGAGATGGAAGGGGCCTGAGGCTGCATCCGCGGTAATGCCGCGAAAGACCCCGACATGCGCTGAAGTGGCCTGAAGTCCCACGTCATCTGGGTCTCCGGACTCCCCCCAAGCGACATCGGTGCTTCATCTGGGGCCATCTGGTTCTACTCTGTGCGGTTGTCGAAACCGCGCAGGAGGCTGGCCGGGGCCCATGCAATCCAGCCGAAACAAAGCCCTCCTTGCACTCGACGTGCATGGAGGGCTTTTGTCGTAGGGTCAATCAAGCGGCACGAAGGTCGTGCCAGAGGCTGCATGGAGTGGGAAAGGGCCTCTTTCGGTTTGCCGGGAGAATCCAGAGGCAACGTCTCGTGCCCCATACGCGGACGGCCCGTCCGCTTGGAGATGCCCGGCAGCAGGGTCATGCGTCTGCATTCATTCCTGTGCCCTGTGAAGGCGGCCCGTCGACCGAAAGGTCGCTCGCTCCCTGCTAGCCCCCCTTGTTCAGGAGAAAGCCCTTGGTCGAGGGGCCGGTAGAGGCAGAAGTCCCGGCAATCTTGGACAGGTAGGTGTCGCCGAGCGTTCTGATGTGACCGCCGACATTGTCGAAGTAGTTGAAGTGGGCCTGCTCTTCATCGATGATGGTCTCGAAGAGCTTCATGCTCACGCTGTCGCCACATTCACGGCAGACGAGCAGGAACTGGTTGTAGGCATCGATGGTGTCGTCTTCGAGGTCTGCATCGAAGGGGAACACGATGCGTACTTCCTGCCCCTTGATGATGGCACCTTCGGGGTCGGTGGTGGGTTCGCCGCCCAGTTCCTTGATGCGTTCGGCGAACATTTCCGCGTGGCGCATCTCGTCAATGGCGATGAGCTTCACGTTGGCGGCAAGTTCTCCGTAGTCCATGCTATCGAGACCGTAGTGCTGGTTCATGTACTGTGTGATGGCGTAAAGCTCCATGGCACGTGCCTTGTTCAGCACTTCGATGACTTTCGCCTTGCGCTGTTCCCTGTCAGTGGCTGTTGTCATTGGTCTGGCTCCTCTCGAACGCCCCGCCGAACGGGACAGTTTTGCCGTACCTTGAAGCACGGTGTTGCGTGAGAAATCCACTATAACCTAGTATTAAGATGGCAGGCCACGTGTCAAGCCATGCAGTGTTGAAATTGGAAAGTCAGAGTATAATTACCGAATTGTCCATGTTTCATGGCTGTTGTGTATGGCAAGTGTGTAAAGATTCGTTTACGGTCGCCGATAGGATATCTGGGGGGCGTAGCGAACCATAACGCTAGGAGCGGTGATGAAGCTATCCATCATGGCGAAACTTTTGACGATGGTCGTTGCTGTCGTCGTATTGTCAGGCGTTTCCATCTTTCTGACATCGCACTATTTCATGTCGCTTGGTTTCGATGATGGAGTTGCCCCCGCTAAACCGGACACCCTGCGGTTGCTGACAGTCGGATGAATTGTCTTGGCGAGCGCATCCGTAATCCCTTGTGTGGAGCATTTTCGTTGTAGTCTTCGAACCACTCGGAAAGGCGCTTCAGAACGCTCGGTGCGTCGGGACAGATGTTGCAGTCAACGTAATCACGCTTGAATGTCTTCACGAATGCCTCTGCCATGCCATTGCTCTCTGGACTGCGCACCGGGGTAAAGCAGCTTCGCAGGCCTAGCCACGAGGCAAACTCCACTGTTTCCTTCGCAGTATAACAAGATCCATTGTCTGAAAGCCATTCCACTGTATGGGACGTGTGCGCATTGCCGAATCGGCGCTCCACGCTTTCCAGCATCAGATCGCGGACCATAGAGCCTGAGATGCCCCTGGTCGTCGCAACGTAGCTGATGACTTCCCGGTCGCACGAATCGAGGACGAACGCGACACGCACGACCTCCCGGTTATCGCATGGGATCTCAAACCCATCAGAACACCATCGTGTATTGCGGTGCAGAGTAACAATCTTGCCTTCGTGCGCCTTGTCTGGACGTTTGCCGTTATGACGGGTGAGCAACAGGCCATTCATCCGCATGATGCGGTAAACGCGCTTGTGATTGACTTCAGATTGCCCTGTAGCTCTCAAATGGGCATTGAGGCACGCCTGTATCCGCCGATAGCCGTAGGTTTGCCGCTCATCAAGAATGGCACGGATGAGACGAAGCAATTCCTCATCCTGCGCCTTCACGTAACGAGGCTTTCTGGTACGATGTGGACCGTCAAGCCGCTCTGCCAAACGCGAACGGGAGACTTGCAGGGAGTCCGCTACACGCTTCATAGGGAACCGTCCTCGAATGGCAACGGCGAACGCGAGATCAGTTTTTTTTCGCGTGCAATGTCGATAGCTTCCTTCAGGATTTCGACTTCCATCGTCTTTCGGCCGAGAAGCCGTTCCAAATCCCGAATGCGCTTCTTCAAAGCCTTCGCCTCTGCCACGCTCACCACTCGGTCGTCGGCCTGAATAGCCACTTTTCCGCCATCGCTCATGAGCTTTCTCCATCGAAAGACAAGATTCGGAGCGATGCCGTATTTGCGAGCCACGAAGGAGACGCTCATTCCGGGTAAAGACGACTCTTCAACTACCCGTAGCTTCTCGGCAATGGTCCAACGACGACGTTGAACCATGGTCACGACCTCGACCGTGGAAATCTCTTTAGCACTCTGTCTGGACATACCTCTAGCACTACCTCTTCGGTTGGCAGAGAGGTCCGGCCTAATTGGGGGCTACTCCAGATGAAGAGGCCGTCCGTAACATCAAGGGAATGCGCAATGTCATCGAGAAGGACATTGACGATAGCATGCGCGCCTACCTTGTTTCGGCGAAGCTCTTCGGAGAAAAGCCCGAACTCGCACAGGCTGTGGTGGCGGGTGATCATGGCAAGGTCATGGCACTCGCCAAACGGTACATGCACGATGCCGACGCCGACTTCATGACGGTGAGTGACGCCAGCCTCAAGGTCGTGGGGCGCGGGCACTCGGATAAGGCGGGGGACGACATCAGCAATCAGGCAACGGCGCGCAAGGCCCTTCAGGGACAGACATCGGTAGGCGTCGTGTCGGGAACGGTCGTTCCCTTCTCTGTGCGGGCATCTGCGCCTGTCATGCTCGACGGGCGTGTCGTCGGTTCGGTCTCCCTCGGGCGCTCCATGGTCACCGAGGCATTCGCCGATAGCATCAAGGGCTATTCCGGCGTCGAGTTCACCGTGTTCAAGGGTGACACGAGGGCCATGACCACCATCATCAAGGCTGACGGCAAGCGTGCCATCGGTACCAAGATGGACAATCCCAAGGTGCTTGAGACCGTGCTGCAGCGTGGCGCGCAGTTCCTCGCGCGCAATGCCATCCTCGGCAAGGAGTACCAGACGGCCTACTGGCCCATAAAGGATATCGACGGTGCCGTGGTCGGCATGTGGTTCATCGGCGTACCGCTGGCCTCCATTCAGGCGGCCATTGCCAAGGTAGAGCAGTCCACAGTCGGGGTGTCGCTTGGCATCATGTTCGTGATGGCTGCTGCCGCCTTCTTCTTCGCCCGGTCACTAGCCCGCCCCATCGGCATCACGACGGCCTTCGCCGGCAAGGTGGCGGCCGGTCAGATGAACGAGACCCTCGATGTGCATTCGAATGACGAGGTCGGGCAGCTTGCCGACGCCTTGCGGACGATGGTGTCCTCCCTCAAGGAGAAGATAGCCGAGGCGCAGGCCCAGTCTGAACGTGCAGCCGAAGAGACGGTGAGGGCACAGCAGGCGACCCGGGAGGCCGATGAGGCGAGGCGCGAGGCCGAGAACGCACGCAGAGAGGGGATGCTTCAGGCGGCTGACAGGCTTTCGGGCATCGTCAATGTCGTCGGTGCCGCCTCGGAACAGCTTTCGGCGCAGATAGAGCAGTCCTCACGCGGGGCCCTGTTGCAGAGTCAGCGTGCGGGCGAGACCGCCACCGCCATGGAGGAGATGAACGCCACGGTGCTCGAGGTCGCACGCAGCGCCTCCGAAGCCGCGGCAAGTTCCGACGCCACACGAGACAAGGCCGAGGCCGGGGCGGGCATCGTCAAGTCCGTTGTCGACGGCATCGCCGGGGTACAGCGGCGTTCCGAGACCCTGCAGGAAGGCATGAACGACCTTGGCAAGCGTGCCGAAGAGATAGGGCGAATCATGAACGTCATCTCCGACATCGCCGACCAGACCAACCTTCTCGCCCTCAATGCGGCCATTGAAGCCGCGCGGGCCGGTGACGCGGGGCGGGGTTTTGCCGTCGTCGCCGACGAGGTTCGCAAACTCGCTGAAAAGACCATGAATGCCACCAAGGAAGTCGGCGAGGCCATCGTCGGCATCCAGAAGGGCACGCACACCAACGTCGCACATGTGGGCGAGACCGTGCGCGAGATCGAAACGGCGACGAAGCACGCGCATGAGGCGGGCAACGCCCTGCATGAGATCGTCCGCCTTGCCGAGGCGGCATCCGATCAGGTGCGTTCCATCGCCACTGCGAGCGAAGAGCAGTCGGCTGCATCCGACGAGATCAACCGTGCCATTGAAGAGGTCAACCGCATCGCATCCGAAACCAGCGACGCCATGGGGCAATCGGCTCAGGCCGTTGGTGAACTTGCGGAACAGGCGCAACAGCTGCAGTCCATCATCACGGAGATGCAGCAGGCGTAGCACAGACTGTCGCACAATGGCACTGTCGTCCTGCTGTTGCCGTTCAGCAACCGCATATCAGGACGCAGTGGTCTACGATGAAAAAGTCCCCGGCAGAGGATAGCCTGCCGGGGACTTTTTTCATCGCCTTCTGTCAGCGCCATGCCGTCTGGCGACACGCCTGCATCACAGGAGGTGCATGTGCTGCAGGGCCGCGATGGTGAGCGGGATGGTGAGCATCGATGCGGCTGTGTTGGCGAGAATGGCCCGTGACGTCTCTCCGGTACAGGTGCCGTAGTTCTCGGCCAGCACGTACGCGATGGTGCCGGTGGGCATGCCGGAGAGGATGACGCCCATGGCCAGCCATGCCCCGTCGACGCCGAGGGCCTTGAGGCACAGAAAGGTCACTACCGGCTGTCCAAGCAGTTTCACGGCATTGACCGGTATCTGGCGCAGCAAACCCGCACCGTCACCCTTGCGACTTACAAGCTGGTTCGCCAGCACCATGCCGATGGCGAAGAGCGCACAAGGCGATGCCGTGCCGCCAAGCATACGGAACATGCCTTCGATGGATGCAGGCAGGGGAACGCGCCCAAGGCAAACGGCAACGCCTGCCACAGTGGAGAGTAGAATGGGATTGGTAGCGAGGGAGCGCGCAAGTTTGCGGGCCAGTCCCTGTTGTTCCGTGCCGTCGGCACTGCGCCTGTACTCCTGCTGCCCGATGACCAGCATGAGCAGCGGAAGCCCGAGAATGGTGCTGATGCTGCTGGCAAGAACGGCGTCCTCGTTGCCGGGGAAGAGTGCCACCAGCACCGGAAGCCCGAGGAACGCCGTATTCGGAAAGCTGGCGAGGAGGGAGAGCATGCCGCTTTCGCCATGTCTCCGTCTGAATCCGCCGGAGAAGAGCCCGTAGACGAGCACGAACGAGGCGAACATGCCCGCCACCGTGCCGCCGATGTAGCCGATGCGTGCCAGTTCGGCCGGTTGCTTGGTGGCGATGGCGATGAAGATGAGCGCGGGCATACCGATGTTGAAGACGAACTGGTTGAGTATGGCGGCTGTGCCGTCGGGCATGATGCGCATCCGTTCGATGACCATGCCCAGAGCCACGAGGGCGAAGACAGGGAGAAGGGTATTAGCGATGGTTAACATGGTTCCTCCGGTCGCGGCGGTGGCGAGAAAGACGTCCAGCCATTGACTGGCATCGCCTGTGATGCCAGCATGGATACCGCGACGGTGGGAAGATAGGTCTGCTCCTTCCGGGTCGCAAGCTGCAAAAACTAGGGATGTCATAAGGAAAACTTATGAAGGACGGATTGCCTCCCCTGAACGCACTGGTCGCCTTCGAGGCTGCCGCCCGGCTAGGCAGCATCACGCGGGCGGCACGCGAGCTTTGTGTGACACAGGCGGCTGTGAGTCAGCAGGTGCGTCGGCTCGAAGGCCATCTCGGGCTTGCCCTGTTCGCCCGGGGCGGGCAGGGGCTGCGGCTCACCGATGAAGGGCGACGCTATCTGGACGGCATCGCAGGCCCGCTTGCCTCCATTCGCAGGGCTACGGATGCGCTCATGGCCGAAGACACGTCGGGCGTGCTCACCGTGATCGCGGCGCCGAGCTTCGCCAATCGCTGGATTGTCCCAAGATTCAACCGGTTCTATGAGCGGCATCCCGACATCGACCTGCGGATAGGCCCTGCGCCGGTCGCTCCCGAGTTGGGGCGTGGCGTTGACATCATCATCTATCACGACATCGGTGACAGGCCGGGTACCTACAGTATGCCGCTCATGGGGGAACGCATCTTTCCGGTGTGCAGCCCGGAGTTGCTTGACGCCAACGGTGGTGAGGCCGCTTCATTCCTGCGCGGGCAGCTTCTGTTGCGCCACGCCCGTGACGGCATGGGGCTGTGGGAGGCGTGGCTCGAAAAGGCGGGATTAGGTGACGAGGGGTTGCGGTTCGGGCCTCGTTTCGACTTCTCCTATCTTGCCCTCGCAGCCGCGCTTGATGGTGCGGGCGTGGCGCTGGGCCGGACACTTCTCGTAGCCGAAGACCTTGCTGCCGGACGACTTTGCGTTCCCGTCCCGCTTACCATGGTCGCGCCGCGTCCGTATTGGTTCTGCTGTGCGGAGGCCCATGCCGAACGACCGCGTGTGGCAGCCTTCAGGGAGTGGCTGGTCGACGAGATGCGACGTGATGCCGACGTGGATGCGTGGCTTCAGTCGCGTGAGGCTGCCTACATCGCCGGACGGGGCGGGGTGGCGTGTCTTGGCGGGGGCGGGTTGTCTCCGGCCCGCGGGTCATTCTGATGCGTCAGTATTCGATACCCTTGGTGGCGGTCACACCCTGTTGCCACGGGTGTTTCACTTCACCCATTTCCGTGATGAGGTCGGCCTCTGCGGCAAGCCATTCCGGAAGTCCACGTCCCGAGAGCACGAGATGCACCCCGCGTTCGCGGGCCTTGTCGACCAGTGCGCGGACTTCGGTTTCTTCGAGAATGCCGCAGCCGAGGGCGTAGAGAGTCTCGTCAAGCACCAGCATGTCCACGTCTTCCAGTTGCCGCATGCCCCAGTCGAACATGGCGAGGGCGGCCTCGCGGTGTGCGGGCCTGTCTTCCTCCTTGCGCAGGAAACCCTTTCCGCCAGCGCGGAAACCGTCTCCCAGAAGTCGCGACAGCATGCGCTGTTCACCGGCCTGTCCATCCTTCTTCATGAACTGGCCGAACGCGACGTGCATGTCCTGCCCGAGGGCGCGCAGGGTCTGTCCCACGCATGCTGAGGTCTTGCCTTTGCCGTTACCTGTATAGATGAGGAGCATGTCCCTTCCGTGTCGTGTGCCCCCAGCCGACACCCGGAATGTGCGCGCCGCAGCGGGGGCATTCCGGGCCGTTGGGAAGTTGTGTCCTGTAGCCGAAACGTTCGGCGAACAAGGTTCCGCATCCGGGGCAGAAGGTCGATTCGGAGGTGTGCCCCGGCAGGTTGCCGAGATACACGAAGTGCAGTCCCGATGCACGTCCGATTTTCCATGCCCGTTCCAGTGTTTCCAGAGGCGTGGGGGGCAGGTGCCCCAGTTCATGGGCGGGGTGGAAGCGCGAGATGTGCCATGGCACATGTGCACCGAGTTCGTCATGGATGAAGCGTGCTATGGCGGCGAGTTCGTCGTCGCTGTCGTTGAGACCCGGAATGACGAGCGTCGTCACCTCGACCCACCAGCCGAAGCCCACCATGCGCTTCAGGTTGTCGAGTACCGGGGCGAGGCGTGCCCCGCACACGTCGCGGTAGAAGCGGTCGCTGAATGCCTTGAGGTCGATGTTGGCGGCCTTGATGCGCGGTCGTAGCGCTTCAAGGCACCGTCTGCTCTGGTATCCGTTGGAGACCATGATGGTGCCGAGGCCCGATGCGAGCGCGAGGTCTGCCGTACCAGCCATGAGTTCATAGAAGACTGTGGGTTCGGAATACGTGAAGGCGATGCTGGCTGCCCCGCAGGAGACGGCCTCCTCGACGAGTACCTGCGGTGTCACCTGATGACCGGGAATGCTGCGCGGCGGCACATAGGTGACTGTCGTCGGGCTGGAAACCCCGTCGTCATGCGCCGCTGTGGACAGTGACCAGTTCTGGCAGAAGCCGCAGGTGAAATTGCAACCCACGGTGCCAAGTGAGAGTGTGGCTGTGCCGGGAAGGTAGTGGAACAGGGGCTTCTTTTCCACGGGGTCGACATGGAGGGCCGCGACCCTGTCGTGGACGAGCGTGTAGAGAGTGCCCCCCTTGTTGTGGCGGACTCCGCAGCGTCCGCTGCGGCCTTCGGGCACGATGCAATAATGGCTGCAAAGGCGGCAGTGCACCCGCTGTTGCGAGAGTGGCTTCCAGAGGCTTGCCCTGCGTATGTCAGCGGATGGCGTCATTGTCGTGGCGGGGCAGGTCATGGGGGATACCCCTTTCCCTGATGCGGTCAGGAGGGTTGGTGCCCTGGGACGGAGGCGCAGGGACGTAGGGAGTGCCGTCGAGACGTATCTCCGGGGCGATGATGAGCGGCGTCTGGTATTGCGGCTGCAATGGAGGCGGCGGCGGGGTCACCTGCATGATGGTGTCGCCGGTCGCAGGCTCGCGCCCTGTCTGCACATCGCCCCCGGTGCCGAGTATCGTGTCGCGTCGCTCGACCGCCGTGGCCGCATGGAGGTCTCCGGTGGCGACCGGGAGGCAGGTCGCCGCGAACACCACGACCATGCAGATGGTCGTGTTACAGAGTCGGGCCATCCGCGCTGTGGCGGCTACTACAGGACGCTTGCACGGCAGGTGCGGTGAGGCTACTATCATGTCTTGTTCCTCTTGCGCTTCAAGGGGTAAAAGCCTATGAAGGGCTTCCGGAAATCCCAAGGGTACATGACGCAAGGAGCTTTTGATGTCTGAGGATCGTGCAAGAGCCTACACCGAGGCGGGGGTCGATATCAACGCTGGCAATGCCCTCGTTTCCCGCATCAAGTCCATTGTCTCCAGAACGCATACCAACGGCGTGCTGTCTGACATAGGCGGCTTCGGTGGGCTGTTCAAGCCCGACACTGCCGGTATGGAAGAGCCCGTTCTCGTGGCCTCTACCGATGGCGTCGGCACAAAGCTCAAGCTGGCGTTCCAGTTCGACAGGCACGATACGGTCGGCATCGATCTCGTGGCCATGAGCGTGAATGACATCCTCGTACAGGGTGCCCGTCCGCTTTTCTTTCTCGACTACTTCGCCACGGGTAAGCTCGATGTCGAAAAGGCGCAACAGGTCATCAGCGGAGTCGCCGAAGGCTGCCGCCGCGCCAGTTGCGCCCTGCTTGGCGGCGAGACCGCCGAAATGGCCGATATGTACGCCCCCGGCGAGTATGACCTTGCCGGGTTCTGCGTGGGTATCGTCGATAATGCCAAGATCGTCGACGGGGCTTCCATCCGTGTGGGCGACGTGCTCATAGGTCTCGGTTCCACCGGATTGCACTCCAACGGGTACACCCTCGCGCGAAAGCTTTTCGAACAGAGTGGGCTCTCTCCCGACGACCTGCTGCCCGGCACGGACAGGAAGGTGCAGGATGTCCTCATCGAACCCACCGCCATCTACGTCGACGTGGTTCGCAACATCATGCGTGACTTCGACGTCAAGGGCATGGTGCACGTCACCGGCGGCGGCTTCTATGACAACATCCCGCGTGTGCTGCCTGCCACGGTCGAGGCACATATCACCTTCGGGTCGTGGACGATGCAGCCCGTCTTCAACTGGCTGCTGGCGCAGGGCGGTCTCACCTGGCCCGAGATGTTGCAGATATTCAACTGTGGCATCGGCTATGTGCTGATCGTCTCGCGTGAGGTGAGCGAAGACATCATGAACCGCCTCGAAGCCATGCACATGCCTTCGTGGGTCATCGGTTCCATCGAGCGCCGCAAGGACAAGGAGTCCGAGCAGGTGCAGGTGCTCTTCTAGCCCGCAATCATTTTGCCTGATAGCTGAAACGGGCCGGAACCGATGGGTTCCGGCCCGTTTGCCGTTCATGCATGGAAGTGTGCGGGTGTGCCCCATGTCGTGATCGGGGACGGTTGGGCTGGCTTGGCAGTGGCGGCACTGTGGAAAGGTTGCAGGGTGAAAGCCATGGGTGACCGTAACCCGAAAAGGTCGAGCCCGGGATAGCCGCGTCTCCTTCTGTACTTCACGCCTGAAGTCTATTCGCCCGATAGTCGCGGGCAGGTCGTATCTGAACCCGCCTGCCCGCGCTTCCGCTCAGGTTGCCGAGAAGGCGAGGTCAGTCTTCACAGCTGCAACGGTTCTCCGACGGTGGTCCGTCATCATGGCTGCCGTCTTGTCCCGCTTCTTCAGGGAGCGCCTCGTCCGGCAGATCCGCATCGTCGAAGTCTTCGGCTTCAGGTTCTGCTTCGGCGCTCTCGGCGAGTGCGGCAGAGAGCGACGGTGGTTGCCATGCTCCGGGCATGGGAGCGGAGAGTTCAGCCTTGTCACCCACATACGGGTTGAAATAGCCGAAGCCCAGCCACGGACATTCACGGCGTAGCCGTTTGCGGAAGTTCACCAGCCCCATGGACGGCCCGAAGGTGATGCCTTCGAGCAGTTCAAGGTACATCTCGGGGTCGATGTTGAGGTTGCGCAACTGGATGAAGCTCACTCCCGTGGCGCGTACGAGTTCGACCAGCGCTTCGGTCTCCGGTTCGGTGTCGGTGATGCCGGGAAAGAAGAGCAGGTTCAGCGAGACGAAGACGCCACGTTTTCGCGCTTCGACGATGCTCTGCCTCACGTCCGCAAAGCTGTAGCCATGCGGCCTGTAGTAGCGCCCGTAGGTCTCTTCGCGGGCGCTGTTGAGGCTGACACGCATGGAGGTGAGACCGGCGTCGGCGAGGGCAGCCACTGCGTCCGGCAATGAGGCGTTGGTATTGAGGTTCACCGTCCCGCGTCCGCCTCCCGCACGGAACGTGCGGATGGACTCTTCAAGGAGGCGGGCTTCGGTGAGGGGTTCGCCCTCGCATCCCTGCCCGAACGAGAAGATGGGCTTCTCCACTTCGTTGCGGGAATGGTGTTGCATCACCTCGACGATTTCCTGTGCCGTGGGGGTGAAGCTCATGCGGTTCTGTGGCGTGGCACAGACCTTGGAACCCTTCTCCTGCTGCGAGATGCAGCCCACGCAACGCGCGTTGCAGGCGCGCGACGTGGGCAGCGGGGCTTCGTGGCGACCGAGGCAGAGATTGCGTGCGGCAGGGCAGGAGTAGGTCAGGGCGCAGTTGGCCATGAGATGCTGCATGAGGCGGTTGTCGGGGTAGCGCTGCATGATGGCGTGGGCGTTCTTCTTGATGCGCGCAGGGGGAATGCCCTTGAATACCTGTCGCTTGTCTTCGTCCACACGTTTGGCGCACACGTAGAACCTTCCGCGTGCGTAGCCGATGGCGCCATACGCGAACAGGGGCAGTGTGGGGGCGTCCTTGTCACTGACATAGGCGGGATGCCCCGTGAGGGTATGGGCTGGTGATACGAAGGCAGAGACGGCAAGCTCTTCAAGCGCCTCTGCTTCGCCTGTTTCGGGGTCTAGCCCCACGGCGCGCCGTCCGGGCAGAAGGAAGATGTCGCTCTCTTCAGGCAGCGGCATGAGTTCGTCCGGGCGGGGCAGTGCGAATTCGTGACCGCGGCGACAGACGAGAAGAAGGTCGGGGTGATCGTAGATGTTGCCTTCGGCGTCGGCGACGACGAGGCGGGGGCGGATATGAGCCGAAGCCATGATATGTCTCGTGTTGTGGGGGTATGGAGTTTGTGCTAGGTCTTTGAAGGTAAAGTAAGCCGGGAGCGTCGGCAAGAGGCGTGTCGTTCTGCGGCGGCACGGGTTAGCTCCCCCTTCGTCGCAGGTCAACCTGTTCATGGTATCGACGGGCCAACTCATGTTCATGGTTTTCATGCTGCTCGGTTTTGCAGCCCTATGTGTCATGCTCTTCTTCGTTCTAAGATCGCTTGATGAACTTTCCAGAACCATCCGTGCCGACAGGGAACGCCTGACCGCCCTTGTCGAGGCGCTCGACGCCAATGTGCGTGAAGGGCTGCGCTTGCAGGGGGTCGTGTTGCCAGAGGCTGCCAGCACTCCAAAGGCGGACGATGTGCTCGACCTCGGCTTTGCTGCCGGTGCACGTGCTCCCCGGGGGGCCGGTTCCTCTTCCGGTCTGCCGGAACTCAAGCTTGGTGAATAGCCGTTGCAGGTGTGCCTATGGAGACCATGGCCATCACTCTCGTCATCAGCCTCGCCCTTGTCTTTATTTTCAAGGGGGAGGGGCGGCGAGGGCGTCTCTTTCGGCATAGCATGGCTGCCCTTGAGGGCGAGATGGCGCGCATCGAAGTCAAGTTGCAGGGCCTTCGCGAAGAGCAGGAACGGTTGCAGACAAGCGTAACGTCGTTGCAGGCGCGGTTGCAGCCCCACACGATAGCCGCCGTGAACGCCGTCGAAGTGAATCTCGACAAACAGTTGCGGCGTAGCATGGCACGGGCCGAGACATTTGAACAACACCTGGTCCGGCGCGGGCTTGTTTCGCAGGAACAGCTTGAGAAGGTGGCGTCCTATCGGCAGGGTAGTGGCAGCGACTTGCCGACGGAAGAGCTTCTTGTCATGTTCGACTACATATCCGCCGAGGTCATGCGGCGGGCGAAGGCCGATTTCGGACGCCAGCAGGTGTGACGGATCGTCTTTATGATCTTGCAGGCAGCCCCCGGCACATCGTGGCGGGGGCTGCTTGCGTCTGCCTGCCGCGCCCGGACAGTGCCTGAGGACCGGGGAGTCATGGGGTGCGCGGAACGCGCGCGCGTCGTGGCGGCCTGTCGCCCTGCCCGGTGGGCGGGCCGGGGCATTGGCCTGACCAGGTTGAGCAGGAGCAGATGGAGATGGCGCTACGACCCCCTTTCTGCAATGCCCAGACGCACCCTTCGTTGCGCGGTACGACTCGGCGGGGAGTCGTCAGACGCGCCTTGCGTCGGTTCTGGCTGCTTCGAGGTATTTCTGTTTGAGGTACGGGGGGGCCAACTGTTCGGCGAAGAGCAGGTAGACCATGCGCAGCCACTGGCTGTGGATGTCCCGTGCCTTCGCACGGCGCCGTTCCACAATGCCGTCGGGCAGGCGTTCGAGAGAAGCCATGAAAGAGGCGGCACGATGCTGCGCCCTGTGTGCGGCGTCGATAAGCGCAAGTCCCTCGCGTCGCATGGTTGCGCATCGTTCCGGCGAGGCGAGCAGGTCTTCGAGAAGGCGCACGAGGGCGTCCATGTCGTCGGGCGGGTAGGTGGCAAGGGCTTGGCCCTCCGGGAACAGGTCGAGGAGCCCATGCCCTATGCGGGGGGTCACCAGACAGCCTCCACAGCCCAATGCCTCGAAGACCCTGAAGTTCAGGTCGCCGTGTTCGCAATAGTTCAGGATGATGCGGCCTTCTGGGTACAGACTGCGATAGTCTCCGGTGCGAACCGCAAGACCCGGCACCCGGTCACGCAATGCGGACATGAAGGCATGTCGCTTGGGTGTGCGTGTTGCATCCACGGTCCCCACGAACATGACGTCCCACTGGAAGGTCTGCGGGCGAGGCCTGTCGTCGTCCTTGGCGAAGGCGGGAGTCCACCATACACGGTCTTGTGTCAGCCTCCGGCCTAGCATGGCGGGGATATGGTCGCGCAGGCTCATGAGGCAGATGTCGAAAGCCTGAGCGTAGTATGGGTACCAGCTGTGGATGTGCGAGTCGACGCAGTAGAAGACCGTGAGACACGGGAACGACTCGACACCCGTCACGAATGGGGGCCGACTCTTGTCGGCAACCACCAGCACGTCAGGTTCGAAGCCCGCCATACGGACGATGTCGTCCCATCCGAAGACGGCCATCTCCTGAAAGTCGGTACTGCGGATATCGTATCCGTGTCCTTCGAGTGCCTTGGAGAAGAACGGGCTACCAAGCCAGAACAGACGGGGCATGTGACCTCCGGCTTCTGCTATAGCCCAGTGCCCGGACGGGGGCAACGCATGACCGTGTCGCCACGGATGACGGGGCCGGATGACGGGGACACCCGGAGATGGGGTGCCCGGCCGGAGGGCAGGGCCCGATGCTGGTGCGCGGGGCGTTCTTTCACGCATGTGAGAGACCCTGCGGAGTGCGGTACGCGCGACTTTTCATGCCACCCCACCGCGTAGCGTGCTTCGGAGGGTTCGCCATCGCCCGCTTGCCGGACTCCTGAAGGCGGTGCTTGCCAAGCCATGCGCGTGCTGCTAGACGAAGGTCGTCGTGTGTCGTCAGAGGCCACTCCCCGCACCTCGTGGGGTACATAATGTCCATTCTCAACAGCAACGCCGCCTTGCGCGGCCTGCTTGACCAGCACCTCGCCGACCTTTCGCGCGAGGAGGGGCTCGCCCCCGAAACCATCAGGGACGCCATCGAGCGGGGCACCATGGTGCTGCTCGGCAATCCGTCCCACCCTTCTTTGCGCCCGATCCTCGTGGGGCAGCCTGCGCGTGTGAAGGTCAACGCCAACATCGGCACCTCGCCCATGCGCAACCATCCCGAATGCGAAATGCAGAAGGTGGACGCGGCTGTCGAGGCCGGTGCCGACACCATCATGGACCTCTCCATCGCAGGAGACCTCGACGCCATCCGGCGCGAGATGCTGGCCCGTTGTCCGCTGCCTCTCGGTACCGTGCCGCTTTACTCCGTGGCGCAGAAGTACATCGAATGCGGCAAGGACCCGGCTTTGATCGATCCTGAGGAAATCTTCGCAGAGATCGAAAAGCAGGCTCAGCAGGGCGTCGACTTCATGACCGTCCATTGCGGTCTGACGCGCCGAGGCGCGGAATGGGCCGCCAAGGGCGACCGTCTGCTCGGCATCGTCTCTCGCGGCGGTTCCATCCTTGCTCGCTGGATGCTCCGCCATGACCGGGAGAACCCGCTTCTCACCGGCTACGACCGCATCCTCGACATCGCCCGCAAGTACAACGTCACGCTGTCGCTTGGCGATGGGCTGCGTCCCGGTGCCGGGGCTGATGCCGGTGACGCCGCACAGTGGGAAGAGGTCATGGTGCTTGGGCAACTTGCCAAGCGAGGCCTTGAAGCCGGAGTCCAGTGCATGATCGAGGGCCCCGGGCATGTTCCCATGAACGAGGTCGAGGCGCAGATCGTGGGCATCAAGAAGCTCACGCACGGTGCCCCCCTGTATGTGCTCGGGCCGCTGGTCATCGACTCCTGCCCCGGCTACGACCATATCGCCGGAGCCATCGGCGGGGCGCTGGCCGTGCGTTCCGGTGTGGATTTCCTCTGCTATCTTACTCCGGCGGAGCACCTGACGCTGCCCACCAGAGAGGATGTTCGCGCTGGGGTTATTGCGTCGCGCATCGCCGCTCAGGCTGGCGAAGTCGCGCTCGGTCGTCCTCATGCCCTTGCGCGTGAACTCGGCATGGGCAAGGCCCGCAAGGCTCTGGACTGGCCCGGTATGGAGCGCCATGCGCTTGATGCCGCCATGGTGGATGAGCGTCGCGGCGAACATCGCAACGAAGAGGAATGCGCCATGTGCGGCAAGTTCTGCGCAGTGAAGATGCTGCGCGACGACCCGCAGGGCGCGTTCTAGGCCGACCGTCCGTCCGTGCCCCGGAGGCGACAGGGGCGGCGTTGCCGCCATGCGGCCTGCTATCGATGATGAAGGGAGCCCCCACCGGGGCTCCCTCTCTGTTTGGTTGATAGGGGTGCGTTCATGTTCACAGACTGGCAGGGCCGGGTCTGGCAGTGCCGGGGCTGGAGACGTCTGGTGGCGGGCAGGTTCGCTCCTCCGGTGGATGGATTTGCGCTAGCCTCCTGAGTCACGCTCCCCCACAGGGCCCCTCTGGCAGCCATCCGCCTCCCCCTCCGTCTTTTCCCGCGGGCCGGGGCGCTTCATTGTCACGGCTACCCGCTATCCCTTCGTCCGCAGGTGTGCCGCGTTCACGACATTGACCGGGGTTCCTTCGATAAAGCTACGGATGTTGGCTGCGGTCGAGTCCATGAGTGTCCGTCTCGCCGTGCGCGACGCCCAAGCCAGATGCGGCGTGATGAGGCAGTTCTTTGCGGAAAGCAGCGGATTGTCTGCCGCGGGTGGTTCCTGCGAGAGGACATCCAGTCCGGCACCGGCGAGACGCCCGCTGTCGAGGGCTTCGGCAACGGCCCTTTCGTCCAGCAGGGGGCCGCGTGCGGTGTTGATGAGGTAGCTGCCGGGGCGCATGGATGCGAGACGTCTGGCATCGACCAGACCCTCTGTTTCGGGTGTGAGCGGACAATGCAGACTCACCACGTCGGCGGAGGTGAACAGTTCGTCAAGCCCCACATGTTCGAAGGGGCGATAATCCGGGTCGAAACGACTGCGTGGAGCATACGCGATAACGTTCATGCCCAGCGCATTGGCAATACGGCCCACACGCCGACCCGTATTGCCGAAGCCGACAATGCCCATGGTCTTGCCCGTGAGCTCTTCTTGCGTAGAGTCCCAGAAGCACCAGTCGGGACTCTGTGTCCATGCCCCGGCGCGGATACGATGGTCATGGAGTGCCGTTCTGCGGCAGAGTTCAAGAAGCAGGGCGAACACATGCTGCGCCACCGAGTCGGTGCCGTAGCCGGGGACGTTGGAGACGGGGATGCCCAGTACACCGGCGGCAGCCACATCCACCTTGTCGTAGCCCGTGGCAAGCACGGAGACGAAACGCAGCCCGGGCAATGCCTGCAGTGCGCTCATGTCGAGGGGCACCTTGTTGGTGAGCACGACATGGGCCCCGGCAGCACGTTCAATGATCTTGTCTGACGGGGTGCGGGGATGGACGACAAGCTCTCCCAGTTCTTCGATGGGGGCCCATGAAATGTCACCCGGGTTCAGGGTGTAGCCGTCGAGGGCGACGATGCGCATGGCTTCTCCGTTAACGTTTTGCAGTTGCATTGGGATGGCGAACTATGTGATTACTGACTCGATAAATGTACGTAACCGCAACTGCCCGGTAAAGTCCCGGCACAGGGGGGAACATGCGGTTCTTCGTGGCGACAGTCTATCTTGTGATACTCGCCGTGTTCCCGTTTCCGGTCATGGCCTCAGGCTACGAGCCCGTGCGCCTTGGCATGTCGGCAGCCCTGACGGGCCCTACTGCCGCCCTGGGCCTTTCGTACCTCGCCGGCGTCAGGGCGGGCTTTGCAGAGGTTAACGAGGCCGGGGGCGTCGGGGGGCGCAAGATACAACTCGTCGCCCTTGATGACGGATACGACCCGGATAGGGTCATCCACAACTACATCCGTCTTGTGGAGGAGGAGAGGGTCGATCAGCTTTTCGGTTTCACCGGAACGCCGACCGTCACAAGAGTGCTGCCCCTGCTCGTGCATGGGCGTTCTGCGGCGTCTGCCATGCTCTTTCCCCTTACCGGGGCCTATCCTCTTTCACTCGAACCGCAAGCCTCGCATATTTTTTCTCTCCGTGCCAGTTACGCTGACGAGATCGATGCCGTGGTCGAGCGTCTTGTCGGGGTGGGGGTGCGTCGTTTCGCGATCGCCTATCAGGCTGACGCCTATGGTCGAGAGGGATGGCACGATCTGCGGCAGTCGTTGCGGAGGTACGGGCTGGACATGGTCGCCGATGCGGCCTTCCAGCGCAATGGAGTCCTCCGCGTCGAGGATATCTCGGTTCAGTCCGGCATCCTCGTCGATGCTCATCCCGAGGCAGTCCTCTGCATGGGAACAGATGTCTCGTGCGCCGCGCTTGCCTGCAATCTTCGTAATGTGGGGTTTGTCGGCCCGATCATCATGCCCTCCTTTGTCGTGAACCGAGGTTTCAAGGATCGCTTCAACGCATTGTGCCCGGTGACCCTTCCTGACAACCTTCTCTTCTGCGAGGTCATGCCGGAATATGGCGCCAGCCCGGCAGACCGGGCAGGGGATGGCGCGTCACCGTCCTGTGCGCTTGCAGCCGCGTTCGAGGCCGCCATGGCCCGGTACGCCGTGGGAGCACCCGCGGGTGACCGTGAGGCGCAGCCGGACGGAGTGCACAGCGGGACCGTTTCGTCTCATGCCAGCAAGCTGGATGAAGTGGCCTTCGAAGGGTATCTCGCGGCACGTGCCGCCGTCCTTCTGTTCGGTGAGGCGGCCCCGCGTACAGACCTCGAAGCCCTTCGCGCGGCATGGACAAGGCTCGGGGGTGCACGGGGGGTGTTCTCAAGGTTTTGTACCCAGTTTCAGGGCCATGACGAAGCACGGCCCTATGTGCGCTTCGTGACCATAGAGGGTGCTGACGAGAAGACGGTGGACGACTTCGAGCGGTGGCGCCGATGAGCCGGGCAGGGAGTGTCTCAGGAGGGGCGGCATGATCCGTTCGCGTCTCTTCAGGCGTACCCTTCTTGGTATGCTCGTGCTTTTCGGCTTCTATGCCTTGGCCGTTTCGGCGGGGTCCGACATCTTCACGCGCCGTCAGCTCATGCGCGAGAGTGAGGCCACGGCGCGGGCTGTCGCGCAGAGCATCGCCGGCAGCAGCATGGACAGCCTCTACGGCCTCGACCCCATCACCATACAGTCGCGCATCGACCAGTACCTGTCTGTTCCCGGTGTCCGCTATGCCCTGGTGACGGCTTCTTCGGGGGACATCGTCGCCCATACCTTTGCACCGGTCGTTCCGGAGGACGTCCGTGCACTTGCGCGCTCCCTGTCCGATGCCAGAAAGGCAGACTCCACATTCCAGCAATACGACGTGGACCTCCCTGACGGTTCGGCGGCCCTGCACTGCGTCATGCCTGTGTACGAGGGGCTTGGCGGGTATGTGCACATCGGGATGGACCGTAGTTCCCTCGACAGCCATGTGGGGCACGTGGTGCGCAGTCAGCAGATTCTTGCCCTCGTCTTCTTCTGCGTCGCGGCGTTCGCCTCATGGTTCTTCCTCCAGTCCATATCGCGTCCGCTTGCCGCCCTGACCGACTATGCCCGCAAGGTCGCGGCGCACGAGTTTCCTGCGCCGGTCGAAGTGAAGAGTCGCGATGAAATCGGAACGCTGGCACGTGTGATGGGGTTCATGGCGGCTGACCTTGCCCGCTTCGTCGGCGGGCTTGAGGCGGAGGTCAAACGGTCTACAGGTGAGTTGCGCACTGCCCTGGGTGAGCTTTCGGCCATCGTCGGGGGTATGGGGGAGGGCTTGCTTGTCGTTTCCGCCGAAGGGTTGGTGCTTCGTTCCAATGAGGCGTTCGCTTCGTTGTTCTGCCTTGAACCCTTCGGGTGCCCGGTCGCGCTTGATGCCTTGTTGCCCCTGTCCGGACAGGATGATTCGGGTTTGCGCGGCGTGCTTGAAGATGCCTTGCAATCAATGGCCCGGGGCGAAGCCGCACGCCATTCCGGCGAGTATCCGTTCATTTGCGGCGACGGTGTCCGGCGCTGGGTCGGGTGCACCATAGAGCCTGTGACCATCGGCGGAAAACCATGCATCGTGTGTCTTGTGCAGGATGTCACGGCCCGCAACGAGGCACAGCAGGCCCTTCGCGACGCCTACGACAAGCTTGAGGCCGAGGTCGCCAGCCGCACCCGAGACCTTCGTCGGGCCAACGCGCAACTGCTGCTCGAGAACGCCGAACGCCGGAGCGTGGAACAGGCGCTTCGCCGGGCCGAACAGCGATACCGGGGCATCTTCGAGAATGCCGTCGAGGGTATTTTCCAGATTGCGCCGGACGGTATGCTCCTTCGCGGCAACCCCGCCATGGCGGAGATGTTCGGGTACTCCGACATCGAGTCGTTGCGTGAGGTGGGCAGCATGGCGGAGGCCATGTTCGCCGAGGCGACCTCCTCGGACGTGTTCTTTCACCAGCTAGAAATGACGGGGAACGTGTCAGGGTTCGAATTCCGGGCCCGCCATCGGGAAGACCGGGAGTTGTGGCTGAGAGTCAATGCGCGCCGTGTGGCCGACGCGCATGATGCCACGTTGTTCTACGAAGGGTTTCTCACCGATATCACCATCAGCCATCGTTCACGCCAGCAACTGGCGCATCAGGCGTACCACGACCCTCTCACCGGGCTTCCGAACCGGCTGCTTTTCCTCGACCATCTCCAGTTGGCCATGCAGCGGGCGGCGCGACGGACAGACGCCATGTTCACCGTGCTGTATCTTGACCTCGACAGGTTCAAGATCATCAACGACAGCCTGGGGCATGGCATCGGCGACGCCCTGTTGCGCGAGGTCGCCTGTACGTTGCGCCGCTGCGTCCGTGATGTGGACACGGTGGCCCGTTTCGGGGGCGATGAGTTCGCCATCCTGCTCGAAGACACGGGCAATTGCGCCGGGGCGGTGCGCATCGCGCGACGTATCCGTGAAAGCCTCGCCCAGCCGGTGAACATCGCCGGACATGAGGTGTTCACCACGGCCAGCATCGGCATCGTGTTGCAGACAAGGGACTACCTCACGCCCGAAGACATCCTGCGCGATGCCGACACGGCCATGTACCGGGCAAAGGAGATGGGCAAGTCGCGCTTCAAGGTGTTCAATGCCCGTATGCGTGAAGATACGCTCCGTCTCATGGCGCTGGAGACCGATTTGCGTTTCGCTGTCGAACGGGGTGAATTGTCGCTCCGTTATCATCCCATCGTCGACCTCGAAGACGGTAGCCTGCACGGCTTTGAATCGTTGCTTCGATGGCGTCGGGGCAACGAGGACGTTTCTCCGGCGGAGTTCATTCCGGTCGCGGAGGATGCGGGGCTCATCGCAGATATCGGAGCTTTCGTCATCGAGGACGTTTGCAGGCAGGTAGCGGCGTGGCAGGACACGGCGTGCGATTGCGGCATCGTCCACGTCAATATCTCGGGGCGCCAGCTCATGCGTCCGGGCTTCGCCCAGATGGTCGACGAAATCCTGCGGCGCCATGGCATCGCCGGGTCGTGCCTGCGGTTCGAGGTCACTGAGAGCGTTCTCGTGCGACATGGCACACTGGCTGTCTCCGTCATGCACCAGTTGCGCGAACTCGGTATACGACTGTGTCTGGACGACTTCGGTACCGGCTATTCCTCGCTGGGGTACCTGCGTCGTCTGCCCGTGGAGAGTCTCAAGATAGACCGGAGTTTCGTCTGGGGCATGGAGAAGGACGAGGCTGGAAGGGCCCTTGTCCGGGGTATCCTCACGTTGGGGCTGCATCTCGGACTCGAGGTCGTGGCGGAAGGCGTGGAAACCGAAGAACAGGCCGTGCTCCTGCGCGATATGGGCTGCCGCTACGGGCAGGGCTTCCTTTACGCGAAGCCTCTCCTGTCTGAACGGGTACCCCCTTTCGTTTGTCTCAGAGAGGCAGCCGTCGCGGGTTATGGCGTTTCCGTCTCGACTGGGGTAGCCTAGGCGGGCATCACAAGTCCGCTTTCCCCCGGTAGCAAATGCATCGAAATCGTTTCCTCATTGGTGTCGCCTGTCTCCTGCTGTCCTTGCTGGTCGTGGGAGGTGTGCTGCTGCCGCGTCTGGTTTCCCCCGAGAGGCTTGCTGAAGAGGTGCGCGCGCTGGTGCGTGAACGCACGGGCGTTGTACTTGACAGCAGGGGGGGCGTGACATTCTCGTTGCTGCCGCAGCCCGCTGTCATACTCCGCGACGTGACAGCCACCGTACCCGAATCCATGTTCGGCAATGCCGCGAAGGGGCATGCCAGCGTGATCGTCTGCCGTCCCTCATGGCGAAGCCTGCTTGAAGGGAGACTGCTGCTAGCCGGGCTTGAACTGGAAGATGCCGTCATAGAGTTTGAGATGGCGCTGGCAACGGATGGCCTTGTTTCTGGAACAGTGGCGGGCAGCGCATACCGTGAAGCCTCAGAGACCATGCGCAGGGCACCAGCCCTCCAAGGCGGTACGGGTGGCAATGGCACCGCCGTGGCGACTCCGGTATCGCCTGCTGGCGACAGTGTGCTCAATGCGCCGGGCTCACCGGATTCACCGGGGTCACCGGAGGCGCCGGGGGTGCCGGTCTGGAGAGACCTGCCCGTGGGAGTCGCCGCCTTTCTTCTGCGTGACCTGCCTTGCGATTTCATCCGCATCACTCGAGGACGTATCGTCGTATCGGATGCTGTCGCAGACGGCATCGACTTCGTTTTTCGTCGTGCAGGGGCGGCTGCCCACCTGAATCTTCAGGTCTCCAGAGTCGGACAGTCGGTGGTCTCACCGGGTGCGGGCTTCGCGGTACCGGGGGCTGCCGTATCGGGGGAGGCCGCGTCTTCCGGAGGCGTCTTGCAACACTCTGGACCTTTTGGCGGGCTGCATCTGAAGGACGTTCGTGTCGAAATCGATGACATGCGGTTCCTGTCTGCCATGCCGGGCGGCGCTACGCCTGAACCCGTGACAGAGGCAACGCCGCAGGGGATAGGTGCTGCCGTCCGCGTCGCTTCGGGGGTGGGAGGCTCACTTGCGGAAGGAGAGGTCCTGTTCGCCGCCGATGTCCGTTTTGTGCACGGGCATGGCGTGCTTGTGGATGCCGGCGAATTGGGAGGGCGGGGTACCGTTGCGCTGGGCGGTTTTCCCGTTCCCTTCGAGTTGGATATCCCGTTCCATCGCGGGGCGGGGCAAGCCTTCGTGGTTCAGGATGCGGCGTTGCGCCTCGAAGGGGATTCGGCTCGTCTTGATGCCGTCTGCACTCTTGAGGGCGACGTCCCCGTCATGGAAGGGGCCTTGCGTCTCGGTCACCTCAGTCTGCCTCGCTGGTTCGGCTTCGCGCGCAGGTTGCCGCCGGGCTTGCAACACGCCCTTGACGCCCTGCAGGGGACACTCGACTTCAGGCTGACGTCCCAAGGCGTGGAAGTCTCCCGCCTGGAAGCCCGTGTGCTGGACTATGTCTTGCGAGGGCGTGGCGGCGTCACATCGTTCGCCGCCCCCGTCATCTTCATCGAGGCTGGAGCCCCGGCGCTTGACGTGAACCGCATCGTGCCGGAGATCACCGGGCGTTTTCCCGACGCTCCCAGACATGACGCGCCGCCGCCAGTGCCTGTGCCGGGGACGGCACGTGCTGCTGCGATGGATATCCCCGACGTGGGTTACGACATCCGCATCCATACCGACGCTGCCAGGGTGCGCGGTTTCGACGTGGGACGTCTCGACTTCAGGTGCTCGCCCTCCGCGTCAGGGACCGCACTGCTCTTCGACGCACCGGAAGCGTATGGCGGGGCCATCCGGGCTTTACTGGACATCCTCCCCGTGGGGTATGCCCTCGACGCCACGCTGCGCCGGGTTCGTGTCGCGAAGCCTGCATCCATCCTCGCCGGGCGCGAGGTGCTCACCGGGCTGCTGGATGCCGATATGAAGCTGACGGCGAAGGGCGGGCCGCTGGCGTCTGTGCTCGCTTCCATGTCCGGTTCTCTTGATGCCACGATCAAGGACGGGCGTATCGAGGCCCGTCGTAAAGGGCACACCGAAATGCTTCCGCTGCAACTCCTTCGCGTCTCCTCCCGTGCCCAAGGGGCGGGATTGCAGGCGGGCGCCGCCTTGCCCTCACGGTTATGGTGGTCGGGGGCGTGGCAGGCGTCATGGGCGGCCCCCGGAGGCTGGGAGGGCTCCCTGACCTTTGACGGGCCTCTTGCATTCTCGACCTCGACGGGATTGCCGGAGTCCTGTTCCGATGTGCCCGCCATGTTGTCCATGCGGTTTCCGTCGGGGGACACGGCAAACGCCGCCACGTCGAAGCTGCTTCTGAAGGGGAACCTTTCCGCGGATACCGCGCAGCGCTCCTTCACATTCTCGGACCTGAAGGGTGAAGTCGCAGGCGCATCGGTGACGGGGCACGCTCGTGTCAGCGATCGGGGCGGTTCTTCTGAGCAATGGGCGGGTACGTTCGTTGCGCGCCATGCGCGTCTGCGCGACCTTCTGTCCCGGTTCGGTTTTGACCCGGGCGAGACGGCAGACCCTGATGCCTTCGGGCCTGTATCCTTACGAGGTACGTTGGCTGGTGATGCCAGAGGGTGGGAGTTTTCCTCCTTTGAGGCAGAGGCCGACGGCAGCCGCATGACAGGAACCATGGGCTATCGTTTCGCGACGTCTGATACTGCACGGCCCAAATGGACGTTCGACGTGTCATTGGACCGGCTAGACGTCGACGCCCACCTTCCCCCGCCCGTCCAGGACTCCCCGCCTTCAGAAGAACCGTGGGATGTAAGCTGGATGCGCCGCGTCGATGCCGAGGGGCTCATCAGGATTCGTGAGGCCGTATTCAGGCGGCAGCCCTTGAGTCGTGTGGTCATTCCCGTCTCCCTCAATGCCGGAGTGCTCGAGGTCATCCCTGCCACAGCCGGTTTCAGCGGCGGGCGGGTCACGTCCAGCCTGCGGTCGGAAGCAGGGGCAGGGCTCACTACCCGCCTTCGTTTCGATGCTGTCGATTTCGACCTTTCCCCTCTGGTCATGCGGCACTGGAATCGAGACTATCTCGGAGGCAAGGCGCATCTCTCGTTCGATGTGGAAGGGCTTGTCGTCAGTAGCGCAGATATACCCCGTGTCTTCGACGGGACATGGGGCTTCGAAGTGCGAGACGGCTTCTACAGCCTTCGCGGTGCCGCCGGTCAGGAAGGGCGAACGCCGTTCTCCCGCGCATCGGCGAAGGGTACGATGATGCGTGGTGTGCTGCACAACGACGACTTCAGCCTGCGAAGCCTGCTCATGTCCATGAGCGGAAGGGGCTGGGTGGACCTTGGGCTGAAGCGCATCGACTATACAACGGACATAACCCTTGCGAAGATACCCAACCTGCCTATCCGGTTTCACGGTGACCTGCATTCGCCAAAGGCGACGGTACGTGAACTGGGTATCGTGACCGGTACCATCGGCAACATCGGTTCGGGAGTCTTCGGTCTGCTGGAGGGAGTGCTCACAGCCCCGTTACGGGTACTCGAGTCTATGGGGGCTGGCGGGGCGCGCGGTGATGATACGGGCGGGCGCAGCGTCTCCCCACCGCTTGGCGGAGATGGCGGGCGACCTGCCCAGACCGTGCCCTAGCAATGCGCCGTGCACTCCCTCGCGTCTGTGGCTTGCTTTCATGTCTGACGTGGCAGGGTTCTCCCCATGGTCAGTCATAGGCCTCTAGGGCGTACTTCGGACGTTCTGTGCGGCGGGCGCGGCGAACGCTCTTTTCACGGCTGTCGTCGGTGTGGTGCATGAAGTGCAGCCGGTTTCGTAGGGCGGGTCGTACTCCGCCGTCCTTTTCCTTCACATGAGGCTTGATATGTGCAGGTGGTGTGCATCTTATTGCACGCCGTGGCGTTGTGTGCCATCGTTTGCACATTCATGGTGCACGGCACCGCGTTGCGAGGCAACGCAGAGACCTTGCGATGCGACATGGTGCAAGGGCTGGCCTGTGGTGGCGCACCCGGCATCAGCATCTGCCGGGGTGTCACCCTTCGGCACAGTTCTTTCATGTCCCGCCAGACACCACCGGAGTCTTCATGGAAATCGCCGACAAGAATGCCGAACGCAGCACCATCATCATCGCCGTGCTCACGCTCGTTACCATCGGGCTTTCACTCATCGTCACCACCGGGCAGACCCTGCGTCAGCAGGAGGAGGCCGGGACACAGTACCTGACCATGACCTCGCGCTCCGTGCTACAGGCTGTCGAGAGTTCACTCCGCCGGGGGCTGTTCGTTCGTCCCACGGGGCCCGGCCTCTTCAGTCCGGGAACGGCAGAGTTCTTCAGGGAACTTGAGCAGACCGGAGACGTACTCTTCGTCGGGGTCATCGACCGTAACGGAGGCCGGGTGCTGTCGTCGCGTCCCGCACAGGAGGCCGGGCCTCTTGCCTTCCCCCCGGAAGCGTTGCAGCAGCTTGCCCAGAAGGGCGAGTGGTATGGCAGGGCGACGTTCGGTGCACGTCAGACCTATGTTTACGGCAAGCGTATCGTCCCCGGCAGGGGACTCGCGCAGGATGAGGACGAGTTGCCGACCTTTCTGGTGGTCGGGCTGGACATGACCAAGCACCTCGGCGTCTACAACCGCTTCCGCCAGAATGCCCTGTTTCAGGCTGCCTACATCCTCGCTGCTGCCGTGTTCATCTGGACGCTGGCCATGAGCTTCCTCAAGCGACGTGAACAGGCCGGGCGCGCGGCCGTTCTCGAACGCTTTCAGGCGCGTCTTCTCGACAACCTTCCCGATGGGCTCATCACCGTTTCACGGTCTGACACCATCAGTGCCGCCAATCCCGCTGCCCACGGCATTCTCGGCATCGCCCCCGGAAGGCTGGCGGGCATGTCCATAGCCGAACTGCCGGAAGGTATCGTCGCCCCTGTCGCGCGGGTTGCGGAAGGGGGCTCTTCCGCTGAACCGGAGGCGGCAGCCGGGCGATGGTTCACCCGTTCAGTCGGGGGGGCGCACCTTGAAGTCCTTACCCTGCCCATCCGGCAGGGCGATGATGATCACGACAGGCTGGTCATCATCCGTGACCGTACGCAGATTCGGGAACTTGAGAAGAACCTCAGTGAGGCCGAAAAACTGGCGGCGCTCGGGACTCTGGCGGCAGGCGTCGCCCACGAGATTCGCAACCCGCTGAGTGCCCTGCGCGGCTTCGCCCAGTATTTCGCGAAGAAGCTCGTGGGGCGTCAGCCCGATGAAACCTACGCCCAGACCATGGTGCGCGAGGCAGACAGGCTCAATCGCGTCATCACCGACCTGTTGTACCTCTCGCGGCCGCGGGCCATGGATGCGCGGGCCGTGAGCCTCGGTCAGCTTGTGGCAGACATCGGCAACCTTGTCCGTTTCGACCTCGAGAAGCGCAATATCGCCCTGAAGGTGAGTCTCGGACCGGATATCGTATGGGCCGATGAGGACGCCCTCAAGCAGGCGGTACTCAATCTCGTTCTCAACAGCATCGACGCGCTGGAGGGACTGGCGACCGGCGAACGCGAGATCCATGTCTCCTCTGCACAGGGCGATGGCGGCACGTGGGTTTTCGTTGGCGACTCCGGACCGGGGATGAGTGCCCTGCAACGCGAACAGGCTTTCGAGCCCTTCTTCACCACCAAGAAGAAAGGGACGGGGCTTGGGCTGGCGCTCGTCCACAAGACCATGCGCGAGCATGATGGTCGCGCCCAGATAGATTCGGAGATGGGACGCGGGACCACCGTTTCACTCTTTTTTCCGGGCAATGAGGGCGTCGTGCCCTGTTCCCCTGACGTGGAGGTTCGCAAGTGAAGCATCTTCTGGTGATTGATGATGAACCCGGTCACAGGCTCATGGTGCGTGCCGTCATGGAGGATGTGGGCTGGCATGTGGTCGAGGCCGGTAGCGGCGAAGAAGGGCTTGAACTCCTCGTCCATGAGCAGGTTCATGTCGTGCTGCTCGATATGCGCATGCCTGGTATGGACGGGCAGGAGACGCTTGCCCGCATCCTCGAGATACAGCCCGGACTTCCAGTGGTGATGCTCACCGCCTATGGCACCGTGGGGTCGGCCGTAGAAGCCATGAAGTGCGGAGCGTTCGACTACCTCACCAAACCCGCCGACAATGAGGAACTGGTGGCCGTGCTTGAGAAGGCATGGGAACATCGCAGGCTCGTGGTCGAGAACGAAGAGTTGCGAAAGCGGTACGTCGAGAACGACCCGACCGCCCCGTTGGTGGGGGCGAGTCAGGTCATGCACCGCATGCGTGACTTCATCAGACAGGCGGGGCCGAGTGAGGCGACGGTGCTCATCATGGGCGAGTCGGGCACAGGCAAGGAGCTTATCGCACAGGCACTTCATGATGCCAGCACGCGCGCCCGACAGCCACTGGTCAAGGTCAATTGCGCGGCACTGCCGGGACATCTGCTTGAAAGCGAGTTGTTCGGCTATGTCAGAGGGGCCTTCACAGGTGCCGTGAAAGACAAGCCGGGACGTTTTCAGCTTGCCCGGGGAGGAACGCTGTTCCTTGACGAAATCGGCGAACTTCCGCTCGAGTTGCAGGCCAAGCTGTTACGCGTACTGCAGGAACGCGTGGTCGAACCTCTGGGCGGTGTGCGCCCCGTTTCGGTGGATGTGCGCATCATTGCCGCGACCAACCGCGACCTGCGCCGCGAAGTGGCGAAGGGAACGTTCAGAGAGGACTTGTATTTCAGGCTCAACGTCCTTGAAGTCGTCTCGCCACCCTTGCGCAAGCGCATGGAGGATTTGCCGCAACTTGTCGAAGAATTGTTGGGGAAGCTTTGCAGAAAGAACAGGAAAAGCATACGCTGTATCAGTGCCGACTTTTTCGAGGCCCTGTCGCGGCATAGTTGGCCGGGCAATGTCCGTGAACTTGAGAACGTCCTTGAGCGGGCCCTCATCCTGAGCAGGACAGACTCGTTGTCTGCGGATGCCTTGCCTCCGCAACTGTTCGGAGATGAACCGCAGGTGGCGGACATGCAGCAGGAACGGCCTGTGGTCGATGATGATTCGCGACCCTGCTCGCTGGATGAGGCTGAAAAGGGTGAGTTGCTTCGTGCACTAGATGTGCACGGAGGGCATCGGGAGAAGACGGCGGATGCTCTGGGCATAAGCCGCAGGACGCTTCAATACAAGCTCAAGAAATTCGGGCTGACACGACGAGCCTAGACGCTCTGCACCCTGTAAGGTCTTGCGGCGTCGGCGTGTGGTACCGCAGAGGAGAGCGCTATGGCGACACTCGACGTTCAGGTCGTGCTCGACAGGTTGCACGGAGACCGGGCATTTCTCGGAGAACTCTATGAGACGTTTCTGGAGGACTTCGAGCGGCGCATGTCCCGCATGACAGCCGACTTCTCGTCCGGTGACCGCGAAGCGCTGGCCCGGCAGGCGCATAGTCTGAAAGGGGCGGCGGCAACGATTGGTGCCACCGACCTTCATCTTGCCGCCGCCTCGCTCGATGCCCTGTGTCGTAACAGGCAAGAGGATGAGATTCCCGGCCAGTGGGGCAAGGTGGTTCATGCGGCGCAGGATGCCCGTGATGCAATGCTGGCGTGGCTGGCAGAGGAACGGGCTGCCGCTGGTTCTCCTGCGAACAGCTGACAAGGGGGGGCGGCTGCTGCCTTCAGGCTGTCTTGCATCCCGGGAACGGGCTTCCCGAGGGGCTCATGGTTCTGAGCCTCGCCCACGGCAGTGTGCAGGCATGGTTTTCTCGCGACGCCCTGTTGTTGTCGGGCACGAGGTCTCTGGTGGAAAACAGTCGCGATGGCAAGAAAAAAGGGCGCTTTCGCGCCCTTGCCTTTTATTGCCATTTTCCCCTGTCGTATCGGAGAATCTCAGTCACCTTGCGCGTCTTTACCGCAACGAAAGGACCGTTGAGAGCCACTTCGCGGCTGGGTGCACGGTTCTCGTATTCTACTTCGTGGTAGACCAGCAGCCCGATGAATTTTGCACCCGCGCTTCCGGGGTGCACATCGGTCGATACGGATGACGGGTCGACAGTGCGGTAGCGGGCTACGAACTCGCTTCCTTCCTGTTCGACAGCTTTGCTGTTCTCACCGGGCTTGAGGCACTCCGTCATGGTGCGGACATGCCGCTGCGCATAGGAGTTGAGCTTCAATTGCACGGCTTCCTGACTTTCTTCAGGGGTCGCGGCTTTCGCTGCTGCCTTTTTGGCAGGCTTGGCCGCATCGGCGGCAGAGGCGAGGGATACGTTGCCGAACAGAAGCCCGGCGATGATGAGCGGAATGATGCGCTTGTGCATTGTAATCTCGTGCAAGAGTGGCCCGGCGGATAACCGCCGGGCCACATTCATGCGGTGTGTACCGTTAGCGGAACGAGAGTTCCACGCGGCGGTTCATGCTGCGACCCTGTTCGGTGCCGTTGTCGTACTTGGGCTGGCTTTCGCCGAAGCCGAAGGTGTCAAGACGGCTGGCCTCAACGCCCTGCTTCACGAGGAAGTCCTTGACGGACTTGGCGCGTGCGTCGGACAGCTTGAGGTTGTAGGCGTCGGTGCCGAGGTTGCAGGTGTGACCGGCGACGAGCAGCTTCTTGCCGGGGTTCGCCTTGATGATGCGGGCGGCCTCGGTGAGGATGCTGGTGGCGGAAGCGTCGAGCTTGGCGGAGTTCAGTGCGAACTGGACGTTACGCAGCACGATGACTTCTTCCATGGGGGCGGCGGCAGCCTTGGGGGCCTGCTCGTCGTAGAACACGTCGCGGACGAACTTGTCGAGGGCCTTCTCGTTGTTCAGCAGGTCGGCGCCGTTCACGCTGACGGAGCAGGGGCTGAGCTTGGAGATGGCGTCGAGGGTGGCCTGACCCTTGGCGGTGTCGGCAAGGGAGATGACATGGATGCATACGTCCTTGAGGGCGGCAACGGCCTTGGCGGCGGTCACGGGATCCATGCCCACGTTGGCTTCACCGTCACTGATGAGAATGACGGCGGCCTTGCGCTGCATGTTCTGGACGTAGGGCAGAGCCTTTTCGAAGCCCTGGCTCATGGGAGTCAGGCGACCGAAGATGTCGAAGTTGGACTTGAGGGACTTGATGCCCTTTTCGTAGCCGGCACGATCCCAGGGACCCTGCGCGATCACTTCGGAAGAGGGCGCGAAGGTGTGCAGGCCGCCCTTGTAGCCGAGGGCGGGAATCTTGGCGTTGATGGCGGTCATCAGTTCCTTGGCGACCACGATCTTGTCCTTGCCCAGCTTGGCGTGCTTCATCGCCATGGAGCCGGAGTAGTCCACGAAGAAGTCGAAGCTCGAAATCTTGGGGACGAGGACCTTTTCGGGGGACGCGGCCAGGGCGCTGGAGGCGCAAGCGAAGACCAGCGCTGCCAGCAGTGCGAGATAACGGGCAAATTTCATATAAGCCTCCAAATCTGAAGTTTCGCCTGATTCCGGCATGAGATTACAACATGTGCAATAACATAGCTGCAATCATACATCCGCGCAAGCAGGTTGAGAATAATTCGTTCCTCCCCGGAACAGCGAACGACCCCTACCTGTTCAAACCTTCTGTGAAGGTGCAAGCAGTGCGGCTTCAAGGGCCTCATCAAGGGTCGGGTGGGCGAAGATGATGCCGTGCACATCTTCCCATCGCCACCGTTGCGAGACGATGACGGTCGCCAGCGTAACGAGATGCGACACGCCGTGACCGACGGCCGAAATCCCGCGTACCTGCCCTTCGACCCATAAGACGCGTATGAATCCGCCAGTTGTCCCATACGCCTGGGCAATGGGATTTGCAATGAGTTGGCTGGTGGATACGTGTACATCGTGCCCCGATGCGACGAGTTCGGCAACCGTGGCACCGGCGCGCATGACCTCGGTGTGCCCGTAGATGCAAGAGGGCATCACAGGGGCAGGGTAGCCGGAGGCCGAAGAGGCGGACCCGGACGCGATGTGGCTGATGACAAAGCGCGCCTGATGGTCGGCCGCATGGGCAAGCAGGGTGCGTCCGTTGACGTCGCCGATGGCGTAAAGCCCCGGTGCCGCGAGGAGATGGTCGTTGGTCTCCACCCATCCTGCGCCGAGCAGGGTTGCCCCTGCGGTCTCGAGGCCAAGGCCAGCTGTGGCAGGACGCCTGCCCACGGCCATGAGCGCCTTGTCGGCCACGAGTTCCGTCCCGTCTTCAAAACGCAGTTGCGCCTTGCCTTCGACGGTGGACAGGGAGGCTACGCGCCGTCCTGTATGGATGGCCCATCCCTCGCGCTTGAGAAGCTTGCCGAGCGTCTGGCCTATCTCGGGGTCTTCCGTCGGCGCCAGTCTGTCGAGCCCTTCGACTATGGTGATTGCCGTGCCGAGACGTGAGAAGAAATCGCCCATCTCAAGGCCGATGGCTCCCCCGCCGACGATGATCAGGCTGTCGGGGACTTCGGTGACATCCAGAAGCGCCGTGGAGTCGAGAACCGCTTCCCCGTCGGGTGCGAGGCCCGGAAAGGAGGCTGGCACCGAGCCCGTGGCGACGATGACGTTACGAGCTGCGAGTTCCCGTGTTCCCTCACCGTCGACCACTTCGACATGTCCCGGGCCTGCGAGTCTGGCCGTACCCGTGATGACCTCGATACCGGCCTGACGAAGCTGCTTTTCAAGGGCCTGTCGGGTTCCGTTGATGAATCGCGTCTTGCGCGCCTGAAGGGCGGTCAGGTCGAAATCGATGGTTCCCTGTGCCGTCTTGAGCTTCTTCTGGACTTCAAGGAGTGGATGCGCAGCCGTTCCACCGAGAAGCAGTTTGGTGGGAATGCAGCCCCAATTGAGGCAGGTGCCGCCAAAACTGCCCTTGTCCACGATGGCGACGCGCAGGCCCGCCGCCGCAGCTTCGAGGGCGGCCCGGCTTCCGCCGGGCCCTGCTCCGAGTATCACGACATCATAGGTCATCGGTCAGCACCATGTTGCGGGCTGCAGCCGTCTCATCAAGGCGTCGCACGGGAGTGTGCAGCGGCGCGTCGTGCAACGCGTCCGGGGTCTGCCGTCCCTGTTCGACGATGGAGGCAAGGTCGTCCATGAAGGCGTCGAGAGTCTCCCTGCTTTCTGTCTCGGTAGGCTCGAACATGAGGCATTCCTTGACGATGAGCGGAAAGTAGATGGTCGGGGCATGGTAGCCCTTGTCGAGCAACGCCTTGGCGATGTCCAGCGCACGTACGCCGCATTCGGCCGTATTGCAGGCGGAGGCGACGAATTCATGCATGCATGTGCGGTCGTGGGGGATGTCGAGCACCCCGCGCAACTTGCAGCGCATGTAGTTGGCGTTGAGCACCGCGAATTCGGAGGCGCGCGTCAGACCTTCTGCCCCGAGACGCAGGATGTAGGCATACGCCTTCAGCAGCACACCGAAGTTGCCGTAGAAGGGGGCCACATACCCGATGGACTTGGGGTAGTCGTAGTTGAGGAAGAAGTGGCCGTCGCGTTCCTTCTCGACCCGCGAGATGGGCAGGTAGGGTTCAAGGCGTGCACTCACGCCCACGGGGCCCGAACCGGGGCCGCCGCCGCCATGCGGTGTGCCGAAGGTCTTGTGCAGGTTGAGGTGCACCACGTCGAAGCCCACATCGCCTACGCGCATCTTGCCCATGATGGCGTTGAGGTTCGCCCCGTCGTAATAGAGCAGGGCATCGACGGCGCGCAGCTTCTCGACGATGCGCGGCAGGTGCTTCTCGAACAGGCCCAGCGTGTTGGGGCATGTCATCATGAGGGCTGCCACTTCGTCGTCGAGCACGGCTTCGAGCGCGTCGGGGTCGACGAGGCCGTCCTTCGATTCGATGTTCACCACCTCGTACCCGGCGAGTGCGGCGGAGGCGGGGTTGGTGCCATGTGCCGAGTCGGGGCAGATGATCTTGGTCTTACGGTTGCCCTTGTCCTTATGGTAGGCGGCAATGAGCATGACGCCCGTGAGTTCGCCGTGCGCCCCGGCCATGGGGTGCAGGGTGAAGGCGGCCATGCCGTTGATTTCGCAGAGCAGCCGCTCCGTCTCCCACATGACTTCGAGAGCGCCTTGCGTGTACTGCCCGGCCCCCTTGAGCTGTGCCATGAGCGGATGCAGGCGGGTGAAGCCCGGCAGCGCGGCGACATGCTCGGTGAACTTGGGGTTGTACTTCATCGTGCATGAGCCGAGCGGGTAGAAATTGCCGTCCACGCTGTAGTTGAGTCTGGAAAGCCCGGTGAAATGGCGAACCACATCGAGTTCGCTCACCTCGGGAAGCCGGGGCGCCTTCGAGCGCAGGAGTCCGGCGGGCAGCATGTCGGCAGCCTTTCTGGAAGGGGCCGAGGGAAGGGCGGCACTTCTGCCGGGCACCGATTTGGCGAATACGGTCTTCACAGGATGCCTCCGAGCATTTCGGCCAGAATACCGACCTGTTCGAACGAATGTTTCTCTGTGCAGGCCACCAGCAGCACGTTGTCCATGCCGGGATAGTAGCGTCCGACAGGGAAGCCGGGCACGTAGCCGCGGGCGGTGAGCCTGTCCACAACCTCGAATGCGCTCACCGGAAGGCGAACGGCGAACTCGTTGCCGAAGGGGGCGTCGTGCAGGAGTTCCACGCCGGGCAGGGCGGTAAGCCGTTCTGCGGCGTATCTGGCCCGCTCCATGGAGAGTTCGGCGGTGCGGACGAGCCCTTCGGGGCCGAGCAACGTGAGGTGGATGAGGCTGCGCAGGGCGCACAGGGCCTGGTTCGAGCAGATGTTGGACGTGGCCTTGGCGCGGCGGATGTGCTGTTCGCGCGCTTGCAGCGTCAGCACATAGCCCGTGCGTCCGTCGACATCCTGCGTGCGTCCGACGATGCGCCCCGGAATCTGGCGCACGAGGGGCTTGGTGCAGGTCATGATGCCAAGATACGGCCCGCCGAAGCTCAGGGGTTGACCGATGGACTGGCCGTCGGCCACGGCGATGTCGGCCCCCATCTCGCCCGGTGTCTTCAGCACCGACTGCATGACGGGGTAGACGGAGATGACGCCGAGTGCCTTGTGGGCACGTGCATGGGTGAACAGGTCGGTGAAGTCGGTGATGGCACCGAAGAAGTTGGGGTTCTGCACCACCACGGCGGCGCAGGTGTCATCGACGGAGGCCTTCAGGGCATCCATGTCGGACAGACCGTCACGATGCGGCACCGTCACCAGTTCGAGTTGCAGATTCGAGGTGTAGGAGGCCAGCATCGTCCGGTAGATGGGCGACAGGGCCTCGTCGATGACCAGCTTGCGCCTTCTGGTGGCGCGCACCGCCATCATCATGGCCTCGAAGAGGGCCGAACCGCCATCGTAGACGGATGCGTTGGCGCAGTCCATGTCCAGCAGACGGCACACCGCTGTCTGGAATTCGAATATGGCCTGTAGCGTGCCCTGCGCGGCTTCGGGCTGGTAGGGGGTGTAGGCGGTGTAGAACTCCCCGCGAGAGGAGAGGGCGTCCACTGCTTTGGGGATGTGGTGGTCGTAGAAGCCGGCACCGAGGAAGCTCACCACGTCGGTGCGGTTTCTGGCGGAAAGGGCTTCAAGACGCGAGCATACGTCCATCTCGCTCAACCCCTTGGGCAGGGCGAAGCTCTTGGGGCGCATCTCTGCGGGGATGTCTGCGAAGAGGTCTTCAATGGTGTTCACGCCGATGGCGTCGAGCATCACGCTGACGTCTTCGGGCGAATGCGGGACGAAGGGCATGACGGCTCCTCCGCCTAGTGGGCTTCGCTGGCGACGAGTTCACCGTAGGCGGTGGCGTCGAGCAGGTCTTCAGGGGTTGCGGCAAGCTTCACACGCAGCATCCAGCCTTCGGTGTAGGGCGACTGGTTGACCAGTTCGGGAGCCGATGCGAGGGCGTCATTGACGGCGATGACCTCTCCGGCGACAGGTGCGTAGAGCTCGCTGGCAGCCTTGACGGATTCGACGGAGCCCATCTCCTGTTCCACGTCGAGGGTGTCGCCCACACCGGGAAGGTCGACGAAGGTCAGGTCGCCAAGCTGTTCCTGTGCGAAATGGGTGATGCCGATGACGGCTTCGTCGCCTTCGATGCGAATCCATTCGTGGGTCTTGCTGTACTTGAGTTCGGCGGGGATGCTCATGGGTTGTCTCCTGTTGTGCGGCCCGTGGTCGTGGACGCTTGGTTTTGGTTGGTAGATACCCGCTCGCCCCTGCGGGGGCAAGTGCTAGATGCGTAAAGCAAAAGGCCGGATGGTTCCGGCCTTTTGTCGCATCTTGTGATGGCTGCGCGCTCCCCCCGCAGGAGGGCTGGAGAGGACGCGTCGTGAGGGTATCACGCTTCGTTCTTGGACAGATGCACGCCGAGTTTCTCTATCTCGTCCAGCAGAATCTGTCTGCGTATGGGCTTGACGATGTAGCTTGTGGCTTCGCCGAGAAAGAATGCATCATGCACTTCGCTGGAGTCGTCGAGACCGGTGAGCATGATGATCTTGGCAGCTTTCTCGGGTGCGATGCCATGCTCCTTCTCTATCTCGCGTATCTCGCGCAGTGCCTGCTGCCCGTCGGCATTGGGCATGAGAATGTCGAGCGTGATGACATCATAGGGTTCGCCGTCGCCGAGTGCGGCTCGAAAGGCCTCGACGCCCTCCTCACCGTCGGTGGCGACGTCCACATAGCCGTATGGGTGCAATAGCTTCTGGACGAGCCTGCGGCTGTCGAAGTCGTCGTCTACGACAAGAAACTTCATTGCAGTGTTTCCCCCGATGTTGTCTTGGATACGTGTTTTATACGCATTGAGCCATAGCCCAGACAGTCCCCACTGTCCAGCCGTGAGCCTTCAACCATCAATGATTATCAGGAACTAGCATCAGCGTCAGCGAAGATAGACGCCACGATATCCACAGCATCTTTCTGGATGCGTTGCAGATGTTCGGGGCTCACGAAGCTTTCTGTATATATTTTGTACATGTCTTCCGTGCCGGAAGGCCGCGCGGCGAACCAGCCGTCATCGGTCACGACCTTGAGGCCGCCGATGGCTGCACCGTTGCCGGGGGCATGGGTGAGCATGGCGGTGATAGGTGCGCCCGCAAGTGATGTGGCCTTGACCCGTTCCGGGGTAAGCCCCGCGAAGACGGCCCGCTGCGCCGCCGTCGCCGGAGACTGCAGCCGTTCATAATACGGCGTGCCGCAACGTTCGGTGAGTTCTGCATAGATTTCGGATGGCGAGCGTTCCTCAACCGCCATCATCTCGGCGGCGAGAAGATTCATGATGATGCCGTCCTTGTCCGTCGACCACGGTGTGCCGTCGCTACGCAGGAACGACGCCCCGGCGCTCTCTTCACCGCCGAAGCCGCATGAGCCATCAAGCAGCAGTGGCACGAACCATTTGAAGCCGACGGGCACCTCGACGACCTTGCGTCCCAGAAGCTTCGCCACGCGGTCGACCATGCTGCTGGTCACAAGGGTCTTGCCTATCCCGCACGTCGTATTCCAGCCGGGACGATGGCGGTAGAGGTACCACACTGCCGCCGCGATGTAATGGTTGGGATTGAGCAGACCTTGTGCGGTGACTATGCCGTGCCTGTCGGCATCGGGGTCGTTCCCGAATGCGATGTCGTAGGACTGGCGCAGGTCGATGAGCCCGCGCATGGCCCAGGGCGAGGAACAGTCCATGCGCACCTTGCCGTCCTTGTCCTGCGGCATGAAGCGGAAGGTGGGGTCGGCTTCGCGGTTCACCACGGTGATGTCCAGCCCGTACTTTTCGGCGATGGGGTCCCAGTAGGCGAGGGATGAACCGCCCAGCGGGTCCGCTGCGATGCGAAGGCCTGCGCCACGGATGGCGTCCATGTCCAGTACCGAGGCGAGGTCGTTCACATAGGCGCTGACAAGGTCAACAGCTTCGATTCCGGGAGTGCGCAGGGCCTTGTGCAGGACGACGCGCCTCACTCCGGCGAGGCCGTTGTCGAGAAGTTCGTTGGCGCGGCGTTCGATGCGTCGTGTGACCGTCGTGTCCGCAGGGCCGCCGTGGGGCGGATTGTATTTGAAGCCGCCGTCTTCTGGAGGGTTGTGGGACGGGGTGATGACGACGCCATCGGCACGGGGCCGGTCGCGGTGGGCATTCCAGCAAAGGATGGCATGGCTGATGACGGGGGTGGGGGTGAATCCGCCGCCAGTCTGAAGCCGGACGTTCACTCCATTGGCTGCGAGTACCTCAAGCGCGGTGCGATGGGCGCATTCGGAGAGGGCATGTGTGTCCATGCCGAGGAACAGCGGGCCCGCTATGCCGTCTTCGCGGCGGATGTCGCAGACCGCCTGTGTCACGGCGAGGATGTGTTCCTCGTTGAACGTGCCGTGCAGTGAAGACCCCCGATGCCCCGATGTGCCGAAAGCCACCCTCCGTTCGACTGCGGTGGTGTCAGGGTGTCCGGTATAGTATTCGCCCATGAGGGCGGGGATGTTCACGAGCCTGTCGTGGCTGGGACGTTCTCCGGCGAGAGGATGGACTGACATGCGGGGCTCTCTGTTGCGTGGTTTGCAATTTCGATCATTCCGTGCAGCAGTCTACCCGCCTGTGGTGTGAAGCACAACCCGTGCCGGATTCTTATCATGCCCCGCGGATTGTCGTCACCATCGTAGAAGTTGCGTCCATGACTCGCTCATGGCGATGCAAGGCGAATTGCAGTGGACGGCATGTGAAAGGGGGACGCATCGCGATGCGTCCCCCCGTTCCTGTCACGTCATGCGATGGCCGACCTTGAAGGTGTGGCCTCGCGAGAAGCGGATCGAATCTACACGTTGAAAAGGAAGTGGACGACGTCGCCGTCCTGCATGACGTATTCCTTGCCCTCTACGCGCAGAACCCCGGCTGAACGGCATGCCGCCTCGCTACGGTGCTTCACGTAGTCGTCGTAGGCGATGACCTCGGCACGGATGAAGCCACGCTCGAAGTCGGTGTGGATGACGCCTGCGCCTTGCGGGGCCTTCCAGCCCTGCTTGATGGTCCATGCCCGCACTTCCTTCTCCCCGGCAGTGAAGTAGCTGGCAAGGCCGAGGGTGTGGTAGCCGGTGCGGATGATGGATACGAGGCCGCTTTCGTCGATGCCGTACGAGCCCAGCATCTCGGCCTGTTCCTCATCGGAGAGGCCTTGCAGTTCCTCTTCGATCTTGGCGCAGATCTTGACCACGTCGGCTCCGCGCGAGGCGGCGAGCTCACGCACCCGCAGTACGTGGGCGTTCTCTTCGCCGATGCCGGTCTCGTCGACATTGGCGCAGTAGATGATCTTCTTGGCGGTCAGCAGCCCCATCTCACGCCATGCAAGCTGGAAGGCGTCGCTTTCGCGGGCCTCGAAGGTGGAGGCGGGGTTGCCCGCGTTCATGTGCTCAAGCAGGCGTGCGACCTCTTCGGCTGCTGCCTTGGCGTCCTTGTCGCCCTTGGCCATCTTCTGGAGACGTTCGAAGCGCTTCTCTGCGCTCTGGATGTCGGCCAGAAGAAGCTCGGTCTCGATGGTCTCGATGTCGCGCAGCGGGTCGATGGCCCCATCCACGTGCGTGATGTTCTCGTCATCGAAACAGCGCACCACTTCAAGGATGGCCGCGCATTCACGGATGTTGGCGAGGAACTGGTTGCCAAGCCCTTCACCCTTGCTGGCCCCGCGGACGAGCCCGGCGATGTCGATGAAGTCGACCGTGGCATGAAGCACACGCTGGGGCTTCACGATCTCAGCGAGGGCGTCGAGACGCTTGTCGGGCACGGCGACCGTGGCCTTGTTCGGTTCGATGGTGCAGAAGGGGTAGTTTGCCGCTTCCGCGTTCTGTGCCTTGGTCAGCGCGTTGAAGAGGGTGGACTTGCCTACGTTGGGCAGCCCGACGATACCTATGCTGAGAGCCATGTGCTGTTCTCCGGGAGACTAGTGGTGGGCGGCTGTGCCGCGCGAGGCTTCATAGCCGTTTTTCGCGGGACTGCCTAGCCCCGGTTTTGTGGCCGGGGGGGCAGGGGGCGGTGGATGCCCCAGAAAGGCGTGCAACGTGGAGGGATAGGGGCTCTCCCGCCCGAGCCCTGACGCTGGTGTTCGGCTGTCGTGGGAGGGCTGTGCGGCGAGAAAGGATTCCGCCTGCGTGATGGCCTCGTGCGGCTCCGGATGGCAGGTGCAGGCCCGGGGCGGCAACGGCACAGCGGGCATGGCACAGCGGGCATGGAGTGGAGCGCCAGTATGAAGGGCGGAAGGCTTCATCGCCTCCCGCCCTTGTCGTGCTTGTCTGTCCATGTGCGGGGTCTCTGCCTCGCACCTTCGGGCTTCAGAGCCTACGGGAGCACCTTCACCACGCGTACCTTGTTCATGTCGAGGTAGGTGCGGGCGACCCGCTCGAGGTCGGAAGGCGCGAGCTTTTCGGCCTTGTCGATGACCTCGCGATTGAACAGTAGCGGATAGCCTTGCGAGGTGAGCATGGCCGCTTCGGAACTGCGGCTGCCAAGACGCTGATGCTCGCGGTAGTAGTCGCCGCGCATCTGGTTCTTGCCGCGTCGCAGTTCTTCGTCGGGGAGGGCCGTCGCGTGCAGTTGGTCGATGACCTTGCGGAACCCAGCCTCGGCCTGTTCGAGCTTGCCGGGTTCTGTGCCGATGTACAGCACCATGAAGCCTGCGAGGTCTGACTGCCAGTTCATGGCAGTCACCGTGTAGCCGAGTCCCTGCTTGTCACGCATGTCACGGAAGAGCAGACCACTCTGTCCTGCCAGCACGGATTGCAGCAGTTCCAGTGCGGGCGTGTCCTTGTGTGCGAGGCCCACTGTGGGGAAGACCAGCAGCAGGTGCGCCTGATTGCGTTCGGGCAGGCGCAGGTCGAGCGCCTTCTCCGGCGTCCATGCGGGGGCGTCGAGGCTGACAGGCTTGCCTGAGGGTGCAGGCAGCGACTTTGCGAAGCGCAGAACGGCCTCGCGGTCGAACGAACCTGCCACCGACATGACCCACGGCTGTGCAGCCTGCCTGGCCCAGAAAGCCTTCACATCGTCACGCGTGAAGCCTTCGACCGTCTCGGGCTGGCCGAGATGATAGAAGCCGTAGCTGTGGCCGGGGAACAGGAAGGGCGTGAGATGCCTGAACGCAAGTCCCAGCGGCTGGTCTTCACGGGCGCGGATGCTGGCGACCTGATTGCGCTTCTCGCGGGCCACCTCGTCCGGTGCGAGGGCGGGGGTGGTGAGCACTTCGTGCAGCAGCCCGAACATGTCACCGTCGAAGCGCGAGGGTTCACGCAGGCTCAGGGTGAATGTGCGCCGACCGGCACTGGCGCCGAGTGACGCGGCGCGGTCGGACTGGAAGGCTTCCAGTGTGGGGGCATCATGCTTGAGCGTGCCCTTGGTCAGAACCGATGCGGTGAGTGCCGCAAGCCCCTGCCTGTTCTGGTCGAGAAGGGCATTGCCGCCGGAGAAGACCATGTCGAGGGCCGTGTAGGGCAGCGTGGTGTCGGGAATGAGCACCACCTTGCGTCCGCCGCCGAGGTCGACGGTCTCGGTCTTGCCCACCGCAGCGGCGTTGCCTTCTTCGGCGGCCTTGCCCTTGGAGGGCCATGTGGACTTGAGCGTGGCGGCAAGGGCAGGGGCCTTCGTGCCTTCCGGCAGCAGCACCGACACGGTCAGGCGCTCGGGGCGCAGCCAGTCCCTGATGAGGGCCTCGAGTTGCGGGCGTTCGACATCCCGGACGGCTTGCAGGTAGTTGGCCTCGCCCTGTGGCCCGTCGCTGAAGAACTGGAAATAGCCCTCCTTCGATGCGAGGCCTGCCACTGTCTCCTTGGAGCGGTAGAGTCCGTCCTCGATGTTGAGGCGGGCGCGTTCGAACTCCTGTTCGGTGAAGGCATCGGCCTTGAGGCCTGCCAGCATGGTCGTGAGTTCCTTCCAGAACGTCTCGACCTTGTCCGCATCCAGTTCAGCGGTGATGTAGAGCATCCCCACCCGCTCGAAACTGTAGTTGGCCACGGAGATGTCATCGACAAGCTGCTTCTCGTACTTGAAGGTGCGGTACAGCAGGGCGGTGGGGTCGCCGCCAAGAAGCTGGGAGAGCATGTCGAGTTGTGCGGCCTGAAGCGCCTTGAGGCCGGGCACCGGAAGCGCGACGCCGAGGTACACCTTCTTCCACGGGCCGTGTTCCACGTTCACGACGGGCCCGTGGGCGAATGCGCGGGCGTCGATCGCAGCCGGAGGCGTGATGTTCTGGTCGTTGGTCAGGCCGCCGAAGAGCCGTTCCGCTTCGGCACGCACCTCGGCGGGGTCGACGTTGCCCACCACTGTCAGCAGCATCGACTGGGGCTGGTAGTGCTTGCGGATGTACGCGCGCATGGTGTCCGCGGTGGTGGCGCGGATGGTCTCGCGATAGCCGATGATGGGGCGTTCGTAGGTCGTGCCCTTGAGCGTGCCCGCCTGCAACGACTGGAAGATGCGGCTGTCGGGCGAGTCTTCACCGCGTTGCAGTTCGGCGATGACGACATCCTTCTCCGATTCGAGTTCGGCAGGGTCCAAGGCGGGCTCGAATGCCATGTCGCGCAGGACGTCCATGCCCAGCTTCCATTGCGTCGAGGGCATGTCCGTGAGGTATACCGTATAGTCGAAGCTGGTGGCGGCGTTGAGATAGCCGCCCACGCTCTCGACATCTCGTGCGACCTGTCCCTTGGGGCGTTTCACCGTCCCCTTGAAGACCATGTGCTCGAGCAGGTGGCTTATGCCCGCCTCCTCAGGTGTTTCAAAGGCCGAACCGGCGTGGACGTAGAGGCGAAGCGAGGCGAGGGGGAAACGGTCGTCCTTGAGGACGAGTACAGTCAGGCCGTTGGAAAGCCGCGTTATGTCGGCGGGCTGCGCAGCCTGGACGGACGTGGCGAGCATGAATACTCCGATGATGCAGGTGAAGAGAGCGGCTATGCGCATGGGCATCTCCTTGTTTGTGGAAGCACGGTCATGCCGGGTGGGCATGACATGTCACGACGTTGCAGGCCGTGCGAGGCATCCTGTAACGTTAAGACTCCGGCCCCGCAAGGCAAGGGGCGATGCAGACAAGCGCCTTCATCTCGGCTATGATGGCCGAAGGCGCTTCGCGCCGGATTCCGGGGAGGTTGCAGCGGTGACGGATCAGGAAAAGCGGACCCAGCTCGAGCGGGAGTTTCTCGGCGAGGCGTTGCGTGTGCTCGCTGACGCGGGAGTCGACCTGCTCGAACTCGAAGTGGGCGGCGATGGTGTCGAACACGCCGTCCTTGGTCGCCTTTCGCGTATCACGCAGACAATGCGCGGCGGTGCGGGGCTTCTGGGGCTCAACGCCATGCACGAGTTGGCCCTCGTGCTTGAAGCCGTGCTCGACCTCGCCCGGCATGAGAAGCTTCCCCTCGATACCGTGGTCATCACGGCCATCGAGCGGGGGATGGATGCCTTCGCCGCGCGCTTCAAGGGAATGCGCGACAGTCAGGATGCCGGGGGGACGGCGGGCCGGGCCGAGGTGACGCAGGCCGTGCAGCTTTTGCAGGGTGTGGTGCGGCAACCAGCGGATGCGCGCTGCATCTCCGAACGGCATGTGGTCAGGGGGCCGGATGTCGACGCCGTATTCACCATGGGCGGGCACGACCTGCGCCGGGCGTCGCGAGAAGGGTTGCGTTTCTATGTACTCGCCTTCGATGTTGAGCACGACCTGCGCCAGAAGGACGTCAGCCCGCTGGGGCTTCTCGTGTTCCTGCAGAAGAGCGGCGATGTGGTGGACGCCCGCTTCACCGGCGTACGTGGTGGAGGCGGGGGGAATGTGGGCGTGCTCTTCTCGTCCATTCTCGACGCAGATTTGCTGGGGGCGGTGTTCCAGATAGACGCCTCCCGCGTCTTTGCCGTGGATACGGACGCAGTGGCGAGGGGGGAGGCCGCTTGGCGCGAACGTGACTTGCCAGCACCGGACGCGGGCAAGTCGGCGATGCCGGATGAACCGGACAGCCGAAGTATCGAACTGTTGCTGCTGCAGTATGACGAGGCCATGAAGCGCCTACGGGAGCAGAGTATGCAGGATGATTTCGAGCCCTACGACATGAACAGCGATACGGATGAGAAGCCTGCTTCGCAGAATGCCGGAGGGGAATTCGACGAGGTCGTGGGGATGCCCGATACGTCGTTCGACGGGCAGGAGGCCATGCCTCTATCCGGCACCCTCTCCGATACGGTGGCAGACCCTGTGTATCAGGCAGCCGGGGCAGAAGCCGAAGAGTACGCTACGGACGCCCCGTCGTCCGGCATGGCTGGTGATGCCATGCCCCCGCTTGATGCACCGGGTAGTTACGGTTTTTTCGATGACGCTCCCGGTGTGGGCATTCTGACCGATACCCCGCATCCTGTGGCGGATACCCTGGAAACCGGAGAGGCCTCAGGCAGTCTGGCGGGGGATGACGCAGTAGACGATGATGCCGCCGCAAGTCTGCTTCTCGACCTCGAAGCCGAGTTCGATGCACCGTTACTCGATGAGGCCGATGCCTATGCCGTTGAGCCGCATCGCATCGGGCTGGCGGAGGGGGGTACGCTTGACGGGGCGGCATCGCACCTTTCCGACGGGCTTTCCATCGCCGATTCCGATCTTGATTTCTTTCGCGACGACGCCCCACCGCCAGACCAGAGTCACCTCGACCTTCCACTTTCGGAACGTGGTGAGAAGCCGGGCGGTGATGGCATCATGCTCGACCTCGGCTTCGATGATGCTGCCGGGGACGAGGCACCTGCCGTCGATACCTTTCCGGAAGCGCCAGCCATGCCAGCTGCTGCAGGCATGGGCCTCGACGCTTCGCTGGTCGACCCTGACGTCATGGCTGCGGTGGGGGCGGCGGGAGGCTTGCCGCCCCATGACGAAGCCATTGCGGAGGCTGTCGCCTTCCCGGCAGGCACGCCCTCTGCCACCGCGTCCGTTCCGTCTTCACCTCGCCCGGTATCCGGCACGGGGGTGGCGGCTGAACCCACCAGTGGCGGTTTCGATGTGCGTGAATCCGGGGGGAGTGGCATCCTTATCCTGTCGGGCGAGTTGACTATCGAGCGGAGTCTCGCCTTTCGGGATGCCCTGCTTGAGATGTTCGACCGGTATCAGAATGTGCGCCTCGACCTTTCCGGGGTGACCGAAGTCGACCTCACTTTCTTCCAGCTTCTGCGGGCTGCCGTCGTGACGGCGCAGCGCAGGGGCGGGACGCTTGCAGGCTGCGGCGTCGTTCCTGCCCCCGTGAGCGAGACGGCCCATAGGGCGGGTCTGGACGCGCAGGCCGTGAAGCGTGCCGGTTTCGAGGCTGTCCTCGGCGGCATGGCCTGATGTGCGTGACGGCGTGACCGCCACGACAGATTCTCCGATGCCGCCCGCCTTGCGTCTTGGGCTGTGCAGAGACCGCGAGGCGTGCTGTCCGGTCAGGCGGTCGTTAACCCTGTCTGTCGCCTGCTGGCATACAATCCGTGAGTCCTGTCTCCTTGCTTCTGCTATTGCCTGAAAAAGGCCCGCCTCCTGTTGGAGACGGGCCTTTTGTCTTCGGGTGACAGGGCGATTAGGCCGGTTCGAAGTGCTGTTCCAGCTTGGTCATGGCGAGTTCGTTGATGGCGGCCTCGGGGAAGACGGCGCGTGCAAGGGCGAGGGGCGACATGTAGAAGTCCGTCCAGTCCAGACGCAATGTCAACGAACCGTCGTCTTCGAACGTGATATCCCTGAACAGCGGGCGGATGTCTCCGGTGCGCTGTCCCTTCTTGGTGTCTCGGGTCCACTCGAAGGCTTCGCATGCAGCGAAGGTTCGCCATGCGTCGATGAACGTCGGCTGCATCTCTTCGGGGGCCAGATAGCGAAGCGTGAAGACCTCGACCACCGGCTGGGGATGGCGTTTGCTGGGAAGCTGTTCCTCGACGAAGGTCACGCGCATCCCCTTGGGCAGACGCCCTTCAAGACGCTGCCGCACTTCGTCAGCCGTGAAGCGTTCACGCAGGATGATGGTGAACCACTCCGCGCGGCTGGCCACGCCTACGGGCAGCGCGCGGCCGAACGAGAGCAGTGGCAGGGGGTGGAAGCCTTGCGAGAAGGCCGGGGGAAGTCCCGCACGCCGCAGCGCCCTTTCGAAGATGGTCTGAAGTTCCAGCTGGCTGAGGAACACGGCCATGTCTTCCTTGGTGTACCAGATGCGGTACTGGGACGCCTTGTGGACAAGGTCTCCTGACAGCTTCGGCGGGCGGTTGGGGGCCTCGTGGCGCACGACCTGTCCGTTATCGTCCAGTGTCGGCTCATGCGATTGCTGGTCGCGCTGTTCGAAATTGAGGCGATTGGCGTAGGCCTCCACACCCGGCAGCCTGTCGAGGCGCGAGGGGCCGGCCTTGGTGTCGCAAACCCCGCACACGCGGCATCCGGAATAGCGGCAGTCGGGCGTTGTCTTGAGCGACAGGGCGCGTTCACGTTCACGCAGCAGGAATTCGCGCGAGACCCCCGAGTCGAGATGAGCCCACGCAAGCGGGGCGTCGATGTCGCGGGCGCAGGTGTATTCGTCAGGTGAAAGACCGTGTTCGTTCATGGCCTCCAGCCACGGGGCAAGGTCGAAGCCCTCCATCCAGCTGCTGAAGATGGCCCCCTTGCGGAAGGCGCTCTCCACGACGGGGGCGAGTCGCCTGTCGCCGCGTGAGAAGATGCCTTCCAGAAAGCTCATCTCGGGTTCATGCCAGCGAAGCTTGAGCCCCTTCTCGCGGCGGAAGGCATCGCGCAGGTAGCCGACGCGCGCCCGAATCTCTTCAAGCGAAATCTGGGCCTCCCACTGGAAGGGGGTGTGCGGCTTGGGCACGAAGGGCGAGACGGCTGCGGTGACCTGAAGCCTGCGAACACCCCGTCCCGCTGCGTCACGCACCTTGCGGCACAGGTCGACGATGGCGTCGAGGTCTTCATAGGTCTCGGTGGGCAGGCCCAGCATGAAGTACAGCTTCACCTGCTGCCAGCCGTGTTCGAAGAGCTTGCGGACATGCAGCATCAGCCCTTCTTCGGTGACGCCCTTGTTGATGACGTCGCGCAGCCGCTGGCTTCCGGCTTCCGGGGCCAGTGTCGCCCCCGTACGACGGATGCCCGCCATGCGGCGCATGATGTCGTCGTCGATGGAACCGACGCGCAACGAAGGCAGGGAGACCGAGACCTGCTCCTCTGCGCAGCGGTCGACGGTCTGCATGAACAGGGTCTTCAGCGCGGAGAAGTCACCGGTGCTGAGGGAGAGGAAGGAGACGTCGTCGTACCCGGTGCGGGCCAGACAGTCTTCAAGTAACGCTTGAAGGTTCGGGACGCTCCGTTCACGCGCCGGACGGTAGGTCATGCCCGCCTGACAGAAGCGGCAGCCGCGTGTGCAGCCGCGTCCTATCTCCAGTGCGAGACGGTTGTGCACGGCCCCGAAGGGGACGAGTTGCGCCGCCGGGTATCTGGCATTGTCCATATCGGCGATGATGCGTCGCACGACCTTGTCATAGCCCTGTCGCAACGGGGCAGGCGTGGCGCCCTGTGCGTCATCGGCGAAGAAGGCGGGCACGTAGACACCCGGAATGGATGAGGCCGCCTCGAGATAGCGTGTGCGAGACCAGCCCTCGCTACGGGCCTTGGCAAGCAGGTCGATGATTTCGACCTGAACCTCTTCGCCTTCACCGAGTACCATGAGGTCGAGAAAGGGTGCCATGGGTTCGGCAGCGAGGGTGCAGCCGCCGCCCGCCATGATGATGGGCCATGCAGCAAGGTCGTCGCCCCGGTCTGCGCTACGCAACGGAATACCCGCAAGGTCGAGCATGTACAGGATGTTGGTGTAGCAAAGCTCGTGCGTGATGCTGAAGCCGACAAGATGCAGGGCCGCAAGCGGTGTATCCGATTCGAGCGTGGACAGCGGCGCGTTGTGGCTGCGGAGTATGGCGCCAGCTTCGCGGCAGGGGGTGAATACCCGTTCGGCCCAGATGTCCTCGCGGTCGTTGAGAATGCCGTAGAGAATCTTCTGGCCGAGGTAGGACATGCCTACTTCATACATGTCGGGGAAGGCGAGCGCACAGTGGATGGCCACATCTTCACGCCGTTTATGGACCGAGCCCTCTTCGATGCCGGTATAACGGCTGGGCTTCGGCAGCAGGGAAAGCAGTTCGCGCATGTCCGTCCTGCAAGTGGTTGCGGTGGGCACAAAAAGGGTGGCCTCAGGCCACCCCGGACAAAAGGCAAACCCCGTCAGCGGCGGCTTGCGTCACCAGCGGCGTCAGCGCCACCGGGTGGGAGCAGGCATCGGCGCGACAGGCGGGTCGCTGTCGGTCTCCGGTGCCGCAGGTCGTCAGATATGGTTGTAACCGGGGGAGACGAGGCCCCCCCGGATTCACTGCGACAGTCGCCGTCTACTTCTTCAGCAGGCTCGAAAGGTCGCTGACCTTGCCGCCCATGCCGGGTTTTCCGAGGCCGAGTCCACCAACGCCACCGAGTCCGCCCGTGGAAAGCGTGAGGTTCGAGCAGGCTTCCATGTACTTGGTCTTGAGGTCGTCGGGAAAGCTCTTGTATTCGTATATGACGTGCTTGCGTTCGATGACGCCGTCAAAACCCTGTTCGAAGGGGTAACCGTAAGGCATCAGCATCATTTGCACGCCCTGCTGGGTGGGAATGGTCTGAAGCGCGGCGACATCCTTGTAGGCGTCAGCTTCTGCGTCGAACTTGCCGATGACGAGTTCGCCGTTGACCAGTTTCACAAGGCGGATATCGTAGGCCATTCGGGATGCTCCTTGGGTTAAGCGTTCCGGCATAGGTAGGGGTTACGCATGGGGCTGTCAAGTCAGCCTCTGCCAAGGGCGGCATGGGGCAGCGCCCGAAGGGTTAAGAGCGTGAGAACCGAAATCCCGCCCAGTGCCATGAACCCCGCGCCAAAGCTGGCGTGCTGCCCGCACAGCCCCAGAAACGCCGGGGCTGCGCCCGTGCCGATGAGACATGCCACCGGCATGGTCAGCGAGAGGAGAAGCGGCTGGCGTGCAGCCGGAAAGCTCTGTGCGAAAGCCTTGAACAGCGCAGGAAACGAGAAGGCCGTCACGAAGGCCTGGGCGCTCATGCCGATGAAGACCCATACCGGCTCAGACAGGGCCATGAGTGACAGCGCAGCGCCGTGCAGGAGCAGATAGCCCTTGATGATGCCACCCGCCCCCGCCCTGTCGGCGAACCATCCTCCGGCGACTGCCGCAAACGGGCATAGCAGCCGTGACAACGAGACAAGCTGGTTGGCCGTCGTCTCGGTGAAGTGCAATTCGGTCACAAGATGAACTGGCAGTACGCTGAAGGTGGCGAATTCGCCCGCAACACAGACGCTGAACAGCACGATGAACACCCACGTGGCAGGTGTGCGCAGGGCTTCGCGGCACCCCGCGTAGGAAGGCGGTGCCGCCAGTGTGCGGCCTCCGCGTCCGAAGAGGGCGAAGGCGAGTCCGAGCAGTGCGAGGCAGCTTCCCAGAACGGAGAAGACCCCTCGCCAGTCCATGTGCCGCAGGGCCGCTTCGGCGAACAGCGGCAACAGGATGAAGCTGGTGTTGGGTGCCAGTTCATGGACTGCGACGGCCTTGCCCCAGTCGCGAGGGCTGACAAGGCTGGACAGGGTAGCCATTCCCGCCGGAAAGTACAGTCCCGCCATGAAGCCGAAGAGACCGAAGACCAGCCGCGCCGTTCCGAGAGTCTCCACCAGTGACATGCCAAGCAGGCATAGCCCTGAAAGGGTGAGGGACAGTGCGACCATGCGACCGGGGCTGATGCGTGCGAGAAGGAAACCGCATACGAACTGGCTGGCGCTGAAGCCAGCCGCCTGCACGAGAAGCAGTCCGGTGGCCTGTGCATGTCCCACGGCAAGGTCGCGTTCAAGGTCGACCAGCAGGGGAGAAAGGGCCGAACGCGCGGTGTAGTTGAGCATGAACAGCAGTGCGACGAAAGCCGTCCATGGAAGAGCCTTGCGGAAAGAGGTCTCGGTGCTGGTGGACATGGGGTGGGCGACTCCAAGAGAAGAGGGAGACCCGATGGGTCTCCCCGTGAATTGTCGGCGGTGTGGTGCGTGTTGCGGTAGCGTTCGGCCGACCGGTCTTCGTGAGAGGGCACCTCGGCCCATATCGACGCCGCTGTCAGGTCGTGTCGATGACCATGTCAGCCGGGATGCCTGCGGTCATGCCAGCAGCCATGCCGGGAGCCTTGGCGCGGGGTCTGCCCTCTGCTGTCACTCTTCCTGAATCGGCAGAAGCCGTCTCGGGAGACGGAAGCCGCTTCGTATTGCCGCGTCAAGGGGGCGACATGTTGCTCGTTGCCAGCCCCGTGGCGTTGCGATGCTTCCGGGCGACAGGGAACATGCTGACAATGCCGCGTCTGACGGTGGCGGGGCGACGCCTCACTCCCCGGGAAGCAGCAGGGCGTGACCTTTCAGTGCAGTGCCATCCCTCAAGGGCATCCCGTGGCGACAGGTGCCCTCGCCCGGTCGCGGGTGCGCATCAAAGTCCGGCTGCTTCCTTGATATATTCGAAATCGATGGAGGAACTGACCAGTTGTGCTCCCTGCCGTATCTTGATCACGTCGCGCAGTTTGTGCCGTGAGAGGATGGCTTCCATCTTCTTGGCGACGGTATACGTATCGTCCCGGACGACCACGATGGGCGTGTTGAGGATTTCGGAGCGCGTGAGGATGATGTCGTTGGGGTACAGGTTGCCCGTGAGCACAAGGCAGGGGCAGTTGCCCTCAAGCGCCACCAGTTGCACGTCCGACCTGTCGCCCCCGACGATGACCGCCGAGTTCTTGTTCTTGCGGAAGTGCGTCATGAAGTTCTCGACCTGCATGGTTCCGATGAGGAAGTTCTCGACGACCTTGTCGGACTTGTTCTGCGCGGAGATGACCTTGCCGCCGAGTCGTTCGGCGAGGTCTCCCACCTTGATGGCTCCCATCAGCGGGTCTTTGGGGATGACGCCGACCACGCGCACACCGTTGCGTTCGAGGAACGGCTTGATGAGTCCGTCGACCTCGTTCATGAAGTTGCCGGGGATGTCGTTGAGAATGACACCTGCGAGGTTGTCCCCCAGCGTGTCCTTGAGAACGACGAGGTAGTCGTAGTTGAGTTCCTTGTGCAGGCGGTCGATGATGATGGCTTTGATGCCAAGTTCCTTCACCACCCGGATGCCGTCCACATTGCAGTAGCGGCCCGAGTACATGCTTCCCGAACCTGCGACGACCATCACGTCATGGCGCGAGGAAAGGTCGCGGTAGGCGGAGGTGATGGCTGGCATGTAGTCTTCGCACTGCCCGCTGAACGCCTTGACCTTGAAGTCCTGCGTGACGAGTACGGGTGTCACCTTTTCGGCGGGTTCGTCGAGTCCCAGCACGTCCTGCACGAAGAAGGCGTCTTCATCGCCCAGCACACCGCCGCGCTCATGCGGCATGGCCCCTACGGGCTTCATGTAGCCGACGTCGTAGCCGTCCTTCTGGAGGCGGAGGCCAAGGCCCATGATGACCATGTTCTTGCCCGAGTAGCCAGAGGTCGACCCTACATAGATGCCAGCGGCCATGGCGTTCTCCTCGTTGTGTGCTGTGACGTGCGGCGAGGTTCGTCGTGCGTCATGTGGCGGTCAGGGGCGCACCCTTTCTCATAGTGCTGCCAAGCCCTGCGATTTTGACCTGAAATACCACCTGAAAGCAAGGGAGAACTGATGGTTGTCCATGATGTCGTCATACGGCATCGGCAGAAGGTTTGCCACGTATCTTCTGGCCGTATGTGGGGCATTGCCGCAACAGGTCATGGACGACCGTCACTGGCAGTGGTTTGCTGCCCGCAGCGCGCACAGGCAGGGGAAGCAGGCGGCGATCCCGGTTGTGATACATGGAGCGGGTGGGGCGCGGACATGCGGCAGCCAGCCATGCAGGGGACGTGCGGCAGCGTAAGGCTATGCGACTTGCGGAGAAGTTTCGCCAGAAAATTGACAAGACAAGCGTCCGGACATGTTCTTCCGGCTTGCGGGGCGGCGGGCACCCCGGTATCCTTTATGGATGTGGGCAAGAACTGCCGCATGGGTCTTTGGCCTTCCAGAGACCCTCAGGGAAATCTGTTACCGGAGAGACAATGTGAAACCTGTCGACGAGCTTCAGAAAACCATAGGCCACCGATTCGGTGACATGGAACTTCTACTGACTGCCATGACGCACAGCTCATGGGCCAATGAACAGGCCGTTCCCGTGGAACACAATGAACGTCTGGAGTTTCTCGGTGACGCGGTGCTGGAGCTCTGCGTTTCCGAGGAGCTGTTCAGGCGTTTTCCGTCAGCCCGCGAAGGCGACCTGACGAGAATGCGGTCGCGGCTCGTCAGCAAGCCTTCTCTGGAAGGCGTAGCCCGCGAGCTTCGTCTTGATATGTCACTGCGTCTGGGGAAAGGGGAAGAGAGTCAGGGGGGGCGCGAGCGTGGTTCTCTGCTCAGCGATGCACTCGAGGCCATGCTTGGCGCGGTGTTTCTGGATGCCGGCTACATCGCCGCGAAAGGTGTGGTCATGCGGATTCTCGGCCCGCACTTTCCGGAAGCCCTCGTGCCCGTTCGCACCAAGGACTACAAGAGCCAGTTGCAGGAACTGACGCAGAAGCTCTTTCGCGACCGCCCGGTGTACACGCTTCTTGGAAGCAGTGGGCCTGAACATGACAAGCAGTTCGATGTGCGGGTCGTGTTGCCCGACGGAACGGTCTTCGAGGCCACAGGTCCGAGCATGAAGCGTGCGGAACAGATGGCCGCGGCACGAGCTGTTGCCACCCTCGACAAGTGACAGGTCGAGAGCGCTGACGTGGTGTCATCGGCACCGGGGAGGCCGCTCCTCCCCGGTACGGATGTCTTTGGTCTGCCTTCACCACAAGAAGGTTCCCGCCTTAGCCGCCGATGAGCTTCATCGCCATCTGCGGCAGCGAGTTGGCCTGCGAGAGCATGGCCACGGCCGACTGGGTGAGAATCTGGTTTCGGACGAACTCCGTCATTTCCGTGGCGACGTCCACGTCGGAGATGCGTGATTCCGAGGACTGGAGGTTTTCGGCCTGGATGGAGAGGTTGCTGATGGTGTTCTCCAGACGGTTCTGGAGGGCACCGAGCGAGGCACGAATCTTGTCCTTGGAGATGATCGCCTGGTCGATGGCGGCAAGGGCCGCCTGCGCCGCAGACTGCGTGGAGATGGTGTAGCCCCCGGCTTCGGTCCCCAGTGCAGATGCATTGCCGAGACCGAGCATGGAGGCCGTGGCTCCGCCGATTTCGATGTAGTAGTAGTCTTCGGCAGAGTCGTTGCCGGTGCCGAAGTGGATCTTCAGCGCCCCGCTCTGCTGCAGGACGGAGCCGTTATGCACCCCCGACAGCGATCCGTTGAGCAGGTGGATGCCGTTGAAGTCCGTCGCGTTGGCGATTCGGGTGATTTCCGAGGCCATCGCCTGGTATTCCGATTCGATCATCAGGCGCTGGTCGGAGTTGTAGGTACCGGTTGCCGCCTGTTCCGCAAGTTCTTTCATGCGGATGAGCTTTTCGTCGATGATCTGGAGCGCACCGTCGGCGGTCTGGATCATCGAGATGGCGTCGTTGGCGTTACGGATGCCCTGGCGCAGGGTGGAAATGTCAGCCCGCATGAGTTCGCGGATTGCGAGACCGGCAGCGTCGTCGGCGGCGGTGTTGACGCGCAGGCCCGAGGACAGGCGGCGGGTCGAGGTGGCGAGCCTGCCGTAGCTGTCTGTCAGGTTGCGGGCGGCGTTCATCGCCATCATGTTATGATTGATGACCAAAGACATGGGGTAAACCTCCTTGTGGTTTGCTGAACACTCATCAGCAAACACGATGCCAATCGCAAATAATCAATTGAAATCGTAGTGTTCGATAAAGTCTAGACACGGACGGGGCACCACTTGCCCGTGCTCTGTCACTTTTTTCCGCTGCTTGCGTCGGCCAGCCGACATGCGGCGAAGCCATGGGGAAATTTTTGCACACCCTAATCCCGTGGCGTTTTCCGCCGATGAGAAGAATGAATCCCAGTATGTGGGGGCACCCCCGAAGGAGGTCGTCATGCAGGAAGAATCGCCCGTTGCCGTACAGGGCACCTTCGTGACCAATCCGGTGCGCCCCCCGGCTGAAGTCGCCACCTCCGACAGCGCCATCTCCTTGCGACAGCCGCGACCCCAGACCGGTGAAGAGCGCGCCGAAACGAAGGACACCTCGCCCGAGAAGCTTCAGGAGCGTCTTGAGGCGTTGCAGAAGCATCTTGAAGAGCAGGGAGCACCGTTGCACTTCAGCATTGTCCATGATGCCGGAAGAGTGCTCGTGGAGGTGACACAGCGTGACAGCCAAAAGGTTCTCATGCGTATTCCACCCGAAGGGGTTCTTCAGGTGGGTGCCGATGGTCTGCCATCGCTCGGCAAGCTTCTGGACAGGCGCTACTGAGCCCGCCGCATCCTTTTTTCATCGTGCGGCTGTAGTCGCACCATGCTTGCGGTGTTCCCTCGTAGACGCGTGGCAGACGCCGTTCGCGTGAACCTGTCGCAGCCCTGGGCGTTCGCGCGCCTTGTGGCAGACGTTGCAAGGACGCACCGGTGAAGTTGCCGGACCTGGCAGGTGAAGACGAAAGGACGTCATCGCGGTCGTGCTGGCGCGAGGTTTGCCATCGCATTCCATGATTCTCTGTGCTGATGCTCGCCGCTGTCCGTGCCGGACGGCGGCTTTTCCATCGTTCCGTCTGTATGCCGAGGTCTCACGGTGATGCGCATGGTGCCCTTTCGGGGGCCGTGCCCATCATTGCGGTTTACCGACGTCCCTGTCGTGTCCTTTGCAACGAAAAGCCGCCGTGTCCCTGAAGACCGGCGGCTTTGTTCGGTGCGTCCTGCCATATGCGGGGCGCAAGGTCTGCCTGCTTAACGCTTCATGTTCACGACCACTTCAAGCATGGTGTCAGTGGTTGTGATGACCTTGCTGTTGGACTGGAAACCTCGTTGCGTGGTGATCATCTCCACGAATTCGCGGGCGAGGTCGACGTTGGACTGCTCGAGTGAATTCGAGCTGATGGCCCCGAGGCCGTTGCTGTTGGCAGGGCCGGGCAGAGGGTCGCCGGAATCTCGTGTGCCGCTGAAGAGGTTGCCGCCCTCTCGGCGCAGGTTCTGCTTGCTGGTGAAGTCCACGAGGGTGACCTGATAGAGGTCGAGAGTCACACCGTTGGAGTACTTCCCCTGCATGATGCCGTCACGGTCGACAGTGATGTTCTGCAAGAAGCCGAACGTGTAGCCGTCCTGCTTCTGGAACTGTGTCGATGACGAACCGGCGTAGCTTGTCGTTGCACTGGGCTGGCGCTGCGAAGAGGTCAGACCCGGCAGCAGCGAGGCGTCCGTACCGATGGCGGCGGCGTTGGGGGTGGATGTCCACGGCGTGGTCGCGTTGGTCGAGCGCAAGCCGAGGTCGAGTTCCATGAGGAAGTTCTGTGCCGTGGGAGAACCTACCACGCTCGAGTCGGTAAGGCCCGAGAAGTTCGCCACCATCATGGGAAGTCCGTTGGAGGACATCTGCGTAGGCTGCCAGTTGACGAGGTCGGCAGGCGTGGTGACAGGCGGGCCGGGGTTGGGCGTAGGTTCGTTCCACGGGGGGGTGGTGTCCGTGTACTGACCGAAGGGGGTGAAGGCGGTCTGGTCGACAAGCTGCCCCGTTGTGTCGAACGTGAGTGTACCCGTCATTAGCAGGCCCGCCGCCCGAGTGGTGTTCATGGCCGTACCGGCGATGACGCGCTTGTCCTCGGCCGGGTCCATGGTGACGATGTATTCCCATTGTTTGCGACCATTGGGTTCGTTGGTCACGCTATCGGGGTCGACCTGGTCGAAGTAGACGGTGAGGGTGTGGGCGGTACCGGCTTCGTCATAGACCTTGATGGTGGACTGATAGGCGAACGCCGACTGGGCGAGGGCAGGCTGTGTGCCCGTGAGGGGGTTCTGGCCGTTCCATGTCTCGAAGAGCGAGAAATACGGGTTCGTGGTGCTGCTGCTCTTGTCGTTACCCGGATTGGAGTCGAGGTTGACATTGAGCGTGATGTTCTGGGTGTGCTGCGGTTCGGCGGTGAAACCGTCGAGCTTGATGTCCACAGGCACACCGGAACCCTTGATTTTGGACGTGGTGCTGGTGGCGGTGACAGCGGACGAGGTGAGCGAATTCTGGCTGCGCTCGATGGCCCACCCCTGCAGGACGTAGCCATGCGGGTCTACGAGGTAGCCGTCGGCATCGAACCTGAAGTTGCCCGCGCGGGTGTAGTAGGTGTCTTCCGTTCCCTTGGGCTTCACCGAGAAGAAGCCCCGTCCCTGAATGGCAAGGTCGGTGGATTCGTTGGTGGTCTGGAAGGCCCCCTGGCTGTAGTCCCCGAAGATGGCACCGATGCTCACGCCGCGACCGACCTGCGTCACGCCCGCTGCGCTGTAGGTGTCCTGATTGAGGAAGTCTTCGAAGTCCATACGGCTGCCTTTGAAGCCGACGGTGTTGACGTTGGCGATGTTGTTGCCGAGGACGTTCATCCTCTCGCCGTGGGCGAGCAGTCCTGAAACGCCCGTCCACATGCTTGCGGTAAGGCTCATGTCTTACCTCCTTCGAGGGGTTCGCCCGCATGGGCGTTTTCTTTGATATCGATCTGCCTATGTTCCGCTGCCGGAATCCGAGCCGCTGCCGGAGTCGCTTCCGGAGCCAGAGTCCGAACCGGAACCGGAATCCGAGCCGCCTCCGGAGCCAGAGTCCGAACCGGACCCGCTCCCTGTCGAGGGGGCGACCACCACCGAGACGTTCATGAACTGGACGGAGCGTCCGTCCTGCATCCGCAGGTACTGGGTTCCGTTGATGGTCTCCACGCCGATGACGTGGCCGCTGACTTCGGTGCTCACAAGGACGGCCTTGCCCTTGTCGTTTTCCGCAGCCATGGCCACCTTGTAGAGGCCATCGGCCATGGCGTTGCCCTGATAGTCCTTGCCGTCCCAGACGTACTCGTAGTCTCCGGCCTGCTTCGCACTGATGAATTCCGAGCGCACAAGCTCGTTGCTCGCGTTGAAGATGTTGATGACCCCCTGCGTGATCGGCTCGTCGATGGAGAAGTAGAGCTTGCTCACTCCGTCCTTGATCTTGCTGATCTGGTCGCCGGAGGCGAGGACATCCTTGCCGATGTAGCTCACGGCGTTCATCATCTGCTGCTGCTTGAAGGCTTCGTTCATCGAGGTGACGCCAGTGTTGATGCCCATGAGTTGCTCAAGGCTGGTGAACTGGGCCAACTGCGCCACGAACTCCTTGTCGTCCATGGGGTTCAGGGGGTCCTGATGCTTGAGCTGCGTCACGAGCAGTTGAAGAAAGGCGTCCTTGCCGAGGTCGGCGTTGCCGCTCTTCTTCACGGCGGACTGGAATTCGTTCTCCGCCTGACCGAGTATGTTGTTGACGCTGGTACCCATGGTGCCGTTCCTTTACGCGATGATGTGGAGTCCTGCGGCAGAATCTGCCGTACGTCCCGTAAATTGCATTTCCCGCGCCATAACCCCCTCGCCGCCGCCAAGCTTTGCCATGCGGCGCATGCGTTCGATGGTCTCTGAGCGTTCCTGCTGCTCACGGTTCTGGTTGTGCTGATCAAGACCCTGCCATGTGCTTCCGTTCTGGTTGTTGGAAAGCTGGGTCTGCACTTCCAGCCGTTCGACCTTGACCCCCTGCTGTTCAAGCTGCTGCCGCAGCTGGTGCAGATGGTCGTTGACGAGTTGGGCGGTCTCGGTGCGTTCGGGGCGGATGACGGCGCTCACCTCGCCATTGCGGACGGTGAGCACAACGCTGAGGGCACCGAGCTCCGCCGGGTCGAGGCGGAGTTCCATGCGGCGCGTGCCGTCCTGCAGGCTGGAAAGAAAGCCCTTTTCGATTTGCGAAAGCACCTGCTGCGGTGCGGCGGGAAGTCCTGCGGCTTCGCTCTTTGCCGCCTGGGTCGCGGTGTTCTGCTGCATGTTGCCATCGACCACGTGGATACGGCGCAGCATGGTGTCCCACGCGTCGCCCTGTGACGAGCGTGACGTCTTGTCCGCATCACGGTTGCTGCTACGGGAAAGGAGCTCTTCGAGGTAGGTCTTGCCGTGTGCTCCCTTGTCCTTCTTGCCGGAGAGTCCGTCCTGCGGTTCCTCGGGGTTGTCCTGCGGGCCGGGGACTCCGCCGGTCTTGCGCTGGAAGGTGTCGTGCATGAGGGCTTCGCTGTGATCGGCATTGCGCGACCCCAGGCGGTTGGCACTGTCGGCACTCTCCTGTCTTGCGCGAAGGCGTTGCAGGATGGGGTTGAGCGACTCGCCGAGAGCGGCTTCGAGCTTCTTGTCCTGCTGCTCGCGCCGCGTCAGTTCCTGTTCGACGCCAGCGAACAGTTGTTGCAAGCCGTTGGCATCGAGACTGGCTCCCGTCGCGCCGCCAAAGCTCTTGCGCAGGGCGTCCAGGGTATTGCCGGAAACGCCCAGCGCGCGGGCGAGGGCGTCAGCTTCGCTCGCTTCGAGCGTGATGCCGTCGCCACCGGCTGCACGCATCTTGCGGCGCAGTGCGTTCCAGACGTTGACGCTGTTCCCTGCTTCGAGTTCGCTGATGAGCGTTTCGGATTGCTTGTCGTCAAGGCCCAGCTTCTGGAACAGAGACTGAAGCTGCAGCTTGTCGGCATTGCCGATGGCTCCTCCATCTGAAGTTCCACGAAGGGCATTGAGCACCTTGCCGAGGGTCATGCGCTCACCGGAAGACGCAAGGCGGGTGAGTTCGTCCAGTCGTTCCTGTCTCACGCCGCGGCGGGCAAGTTCTTCCCGCAGGGCAGCGACGTCTTCGATGGTCATCTCGGCTGAAGCGGTGACGTTGCCGACCGACATACTGTCGTGCGCGTCTTGCGTCGAGGAGTTGCGGCTTGATGCGGGGCGAACGCTGTCGGTCTGGACGGTGTTCACCATGTCCCTCATCACCCCGGAGAACATGTCTTCACGGGCACGCTCGTTCTGCGGGCTTGAGCCGAGAAGCGCGTCGGCATCAGGGCGGGACTCGAATGGAAGAATTTTCATGGAGCAACTCCTTGGCCGGGTTGAATACAAGGAGTGTTCCAATGTGGTATCATGCTGAATTGATTGATACCATGTGGCCGTTATGGATGGCGGGGGGCAAGTGTTGCCCGGCAGGAGGCAATGAGGAGGGGGAAGAGGTGGGCTAGCTGCGCAGATGCGATGCGAGGTCAGCCAGCATGTCGAGCGCTATGGCCCATGCCTCGGGGCTGAAGTCGTTGTTCTGAAGGTAGAGATGCAGAAAGCCGGTCAACGGTCGCAACATGGGTGGGGCGCTTTCCCAGAATGTCGCCTCCAGCGCACCACCCGTGCGCAGGCGACGGGAGAATGTGCTGCCCAGCCGCGCCACTGCGGAGGCGAACGCCGTAGCCAGTTGCGGGCTGTGCAGGACGAGTTCCTGCCATGCGAGGGTGGCGTGTGCCGGGTCGATGCGTCGTGGCCTTGAGTGGAACCAGTGGTGCCAGAAGGTCGAGACAAGGTCTCGGGATGTGAGGGGGTACTCGTGCAGGGGCGTCAGGTCGAAAAGCCCGGAATCGTCACGGCTGGTGCGGGAAAGATGCAGTCCGGGAAGCCGGGGAAGTGCGCTTTGGGATTCGCTGCCCCCGCATAGTGCGCGGACGAGCGCGGCGATGCGGGGCGGGTCGAATCGTGCATGGCAGAGATGCTCGCCTCTGGTGCATTGCCAGCAGCCCCGGCAACTGGTGGTGCTGCGCAGCACAAGGTGCCCCGGAGGGGCGGGGGCCGTCTCCCATCCGTTCACGGGGCCGAGAGACAGGTTGAGCGTAGGTGTGCCCGCCCATGCGGCAAGGTGCATGGGGCCAGTGTCGGGGGTCACGACAAGATCGAGTGTCTGAAAGAAGGCGGCGAGTTCGATGAGTGAAAAGCGCCCGCACAGGTCGCTGCCGCTCAAACCGGCAAGGGCTGCTGCCTCTCGTCCGGTATCACGCTCTGCGTTCCCCCCGAGAAATACCGGACGCAACCCCCGTCGCACGAGTTGCCGTGCCAGCGAAGCCCAGAATGCAGGGGCAGGGCGCTTGGCGGCTTCGCTGGCGCCTACGAAGAGCCCGATGCGGCCCGTGTCGCGACGGGGTTCGGCGGTGGGCCATGACGTGTTCTGCAAGAGGGTCGAAGGAACAAGGTCGAGGGCGTTCAGGTCGGCCCAGTGGAACCGGTTGTGGCGGTTGTTGTGCACCAGCGAGGCGCGGTACAGGTGCCAGTAGCCTTCGATGCGCGCCGCCCCGTCAGGACGGGTGACAGGCCCGAGATGCTGCGCCGCCTGTATGCCGGACGCGAGGGCGGCAGCCTCGGGCCGATGGCTAAGGTTGACGACGCGGTGGAACTGCCTTTTGCCGAGAACGTGGGCGGCTTCGGCCGGGAAGAGTGTGGCTTCGGGGCAGAGGGCGACCACGCCTTCGAAGAAATGACGCTCGGCCACGACCCATACGGGACGTTGCGGTTCGAGTGCCCGTAGCCAGCCGATGAGCGGAAAGGTCATGATGAGGTCGCCCATCCGCTGCATCTGGATGATGAGGGTCGGTTCCGTCGTCATGCCCCGTAACGCTCCCGCATATGGTGCGCCAGCACATTCAGACGGTGTTCATAGGTGTGTTCGGCAAGAATGCGCTTGCGCGCCATGCGAACAACGGTGGCGCGTGCTGCGGGGTCTTCCAGATAGCGTCGTGCCAGTGCCGTCGCTTCTTCCGGCGAGTGGTAGCAGATGATTTCCCGACCGGGGTCGAAAAGGTGCTCCATCTGTTCTCGCCAGTCCGTCAGCACGAAGGCGCCTGCGGCGGGGACGTCGAAGACGCGCTGGTTGACGGCCCCCTTCATCTGCTTGCTGGTGCAGTTGAAGTTGATGTCCGAGAGAGGATAGAACCGCGGAAGGTCCTCGTAGTAGTTGATTTCCTTGTGAAGCCGCCATGGTTCCGTGACATTGCGGAATTGTTGTCGCCAGCCCTTGTCTCCCACGATGAGCGGAGAAAAGGGGAGCATCGCAGCGACGCATTCCGTGCGATACTGTCGCGTGGCTTCCCATGTGACCATGGTTTCGTAGCACAGTCGGCGTTCATCTGAATCGAGCGCATCATAGGCGGCACGTAGCGAAGGGGCGAAGCGCGTCAGGAAGAGGGGGACCGACCGTTCATCACTCGCCCCGAAGGCCCGCGCCACGTCACGGTATCCTCGCAGAAGCATCGCGGGCAGCCTGCCCGCCTTCATGCGGTGGGCGACCTTGTAGACCATGCTGTTGCCCACGAACGAAACGCGGCTGCGCCACGGGTGGTCGTCCGGAAGTCGAACCGCAGAGGGGGTGAAACGAAGCGGGTCGGTTGCCAGAGGCAGGTAGACCACATGCTCGAAGCCGAGTGAGCGCAAAGACCCCACGTTGTCGGCGTCCCATGTGAAGATGGATGTCCACGGGCTGACTAGCCTGCGGTACATGTGCAGGATGAGGTGGGGGTTGTCGACGAACCATGAGGCGATGGGAAGGCGAAGTTTCTCGAGCAGGTCGATGAGCACACCCTCGCGGTCGACACCGAGATGGTTCAGGGTGAGCACGAAATCAGGCTTGAAATCGAGCACTTCACGCAGAAGGTCTTCGACGAAGGCCGTCTGGCCGTATTCGCCTTCCGGCATCTTGAGCAGCCGGTGGGGAAAATCCAGACGTTCGCAGGCGGAAACGAGTTCGCCGATGAGGAAATAGTGACTGGTGAGCAGCAGCACGCGCGGCTTCGTCTGGGAGAATTTGGCGTAGGTCGCCTTTCCCCAGAAATCGAAGCGTTCGCTTGCCGCCAGCCTGTCACGCAGTGAGGCGTAGAAGTCGCGGTCGAACCGCAGGTAGACCGGGTTCGGCAGAGGCATGAAGGGCGCGCCGCCGTGCGCAATCTGCCATGTGGTGAGGGTTCGCAGGGCAGCTTCGAGGTCGTGTTCCTCCACCCACAGGATGCGGTCGTCGCGGTGGCGGTCGCGTAGTCCAGAGGCCTCAAGGATGCCATGCCCCGCGTCCACCACTGCAATCGGGCCGGAGTGGCGCTGGAGCAGGGCTTCAAGGGCGTGGCCGAGTCCTGCCCCGAGCAGCACCGGCAGCGAGGCGTGAGGACTGTCGGCCCTGTCGTAGGGGGCGAGCGTCGTCAGTTCCCGTGAAGGACCGCCGGAACCGAGAAGCGGCAGTGTGCGTCCCCGGCATGTGATGGTCAGGTCGATGAGTCGCCCCGAGGCATCGAGGATGCGCTGTGGGCTGTCGGGTGTACCGGTCATGCTTTCTTCTTGATGATGGCAGGACTCGTCACGACGATGCTGCCGTCGGCCAGCGAGAACGAGACGTTGTTCATCTCGTGCTCGACTTCGAAAAACGCCTTGCCGATGGAGATTTCAACGCCGGGATAGACCGTGCCGGGAACCACGACCCGGCAGAGCGCGGCGCGGGCCTCATCTTCCGTGAGGGCGGCCCAGAGTGCTTCTCGTTGCCTGATGAGGCGGTTCAGTTTTTTCCGGGCGTTGTCGAGACGTTTGCCCGGGGCACTGTCAGAGCCGAGATTGCCTGCGATGCCTGCGATGTGCGTCAGACTGTCCTGCAATTCCCGGATGTGTTGCTCCAGCCTGTCGAGTTTACGCATCGTGAACGGGTCATACCCCATGTTGATGCGTGTCGCGGTGGGCGTGCCCTTGGGATTTCCCAGATGCGTCTCGACATAGACGAGGCCGTTGCAATGAACGGTGCCACCCTGCAACCTGTTCTTCACCACGAGGTTGGTGGCGGCGTAGACGAGGCTGTGCAGGCAGAACTTCTCGATGAGGATGTTGCCGTGCGCACGCAGTTCCATGCTTTCGGCGAAAGGCACACGCAGGGTGTCGCCCGCGTCGAGAAGCCCGCTGCCTCCGGACCCTCTCGCGCCGCCCTCTACCGCCAACGAACCTCGTGCACGGACGGTGGCGCCCTCGATGATGCCCTTGACGAGGATGTTGTTGCCTTGCACCTCGAATCCGGCCCTCACATCGCCATGTACGGCGATATCACTGACGAAGAAGATGTTCCCCGTGTGGAAGTCGACATCGCGCCGGACGTTGAGCATCCGTTTCACGGTGATGAGTCCGTCGTTGTAGAAGACGTAACCGTTGGCATCGGCAACGACCCGCAGGGGCGAGTCGGGGTCGACCTTGCAGTTGGGGCCCACTGGCAGCAAGGGTTCTTCGAAGATATGGTTTCTGTCGATGACCGGGTCGTCGGTGTCATCGATGGGGATGAATTCGGCGAGAACCTGCCCTTTGACGACGTTCTGCACGTAGCCGAGGTTGTAATGGTCGACCTTGCCCTTGCCGACAGCCAGACCGGGTTTCAGGTTCTGATGGTCGAACGTGGGGTCGAAGTGGTGGTACAGCAGATAGGGCATCCCTCGAACTCCTCGTGTGGCTAGTCGGGCAGCAGTGTGAGCAGGTCATCCTCGTCTTCGAGCAGGGGGAAAAGGCCGGAAAGCTGGGCGGCGTCGAGAAGTTTGTGAACCTCCTTCGAGGGACGGTACAGCAGAATGCGACAGCCGGAAGCGCGGGCGCGGGTACTTACGGCGATAAGGCTTCCAAGCCCGGAACTGTCGAGATAGGTGACGCCTGCAAGGTCGAGGGCCACATCGGTGACCCCTTGCGTCGACAGTGCCTCTTCAAGCTCACCGCGCAGGTGCTGCGCATTGGCGAGTGTCAACTCGCCGGAAAGGACGGCTACGATGACGTTGCCGTGGTGTTGCAGGTCGATGGCTGCCATGCTGCCTCCGGGATATGTATCGTTGCGCGCAGTACTGTCTTGCCGTCACGACGTTCAAGTACGCAGTCTTCTGAAAGTTTCCCGATGATCCTGAGCCCGTGGCCCGATTCGCCGAAATGCGGAGGCTGCTTGCCGCCCACAGGGCCGACGCCCCAGTCCGTGACATGAATGGTCACGGATGTACGAGGTTGAACATCTACTTCAACGAGCATATCACCTTCGGCCCCGCCGGGATAGGCGTGGCGGATGACGTTCGCACAGGCCTCTCCAAGAATGATCTCCAGAGTCTTGAGCGTGTCGCAATCGCACAACCATGGCGAAAGTACCTCGAGCACCTGACATACGAGGGGGCGATAGCTTTCCAGCGTGGCGGGGGCTTTGAACGCGCAGACCCTCATCATGCCTCCTCCTTGCGTTCGATATAGAGGGCGGTGACGTCATCGGGCCATGTCGGGGGTTCGCCAAAGGTGGTGGAGATGTCCTCGCGTAACGATGAAAGCACATCACCGCCACGCCGCATCGTGGCTTCTGCCAGCGACAGGAAGCGGTCGATGCCAAGTCGGCGTCCACTCGCGGTGGCGCAATCGTGAAAACCGTCGGTATACAGCAACAGGCGTGTACCCGGTGTGAAGGGCACAAGCCGTTCCGTTTCCCGCACGCCGAAGAAACCGAGCCGCGGAGTCGTTCCGGAAAGCCGCATGGTCGTCCCGTCAGGGTGGCGAAGAAGGGCGGGGCAGTGTCCGGCGTTGACGTACCGGAGTGTGTTGCCCCTGAGGTCGAGGTCAGCTGCGAAGAGCGTGACGAAGTCCGGCTCGTTGCCGACCACATCCAGCAGGTTGGTGTTGATCTCGAGCAGCATGTCCGTGAGCGGCGTATTCGCGGCATGGCTGGCGTGGAACAGCGTGCGCACCATGGTCATGAGAACGGCGGAACGGGCGCCATGCCCGGAGGCGTCGGCGATGACGACCCGTAGTCTGTCTTCTCCGGGCAACAGGAAATGGTCGAAGTAGTCGCCGCTGGCTTCTGTGGAGGGCTGGTAGAAACTGTCGATGCGCAGCGACGCAAGGTAGGGTGTGTAGGCTGGCAGCAGCCTCATCTGCAGGTCTGCCACGAGCCGCATCTCCTCTTCGATGCGGCGTGTGTAGGCCCGAAGGCGTCGTGAAAGACGCGCCTGCCGCAAGGCGACGGCGACACGGGCGGTCAGTTCCGCCTGGTCCACAGGAAGCCGGAGAAAGTCGTCTGCGCCGGCACGGCTTGCCTCCAGACGTTCCAGCACAGCGGCTTCGTCGCTCAGCACGAGGATGAACGTATCGTCAAGATGCGGTTCGGAACGGAAGGCCCGAAGCAGGGCAAGGGCTTCGCCGTCGGTGGACGAGGCATCGAGCAGGATGAGAGCGGGGCGGAAGGAGAGGGCCAACTCCATACCGACGTCGTGACTGTCGGCGATGAGCAGGCGACGCGTTTCGGAGATGTGCGTCACCAGCGCATCACGCACCAGTGCCGAGTCGGTGATGATCAGGAGCGGGCTTTCATCCTGCAACGCTGGCCTCCGGGAAGAGTTCGGCATCGTCAAGGCAAAGGGTCACAGGGCCCCAGTTGATGAGGCTCACATGCATCAAGGCCCCGAAGATGCCTGAAGATACCCGTCCGGGCAGCCTCGCGTCAATGTCGTGGACGAGTCGTTCGTAGAGATTCCGGGCCGTGTCCGGAGGGGCCGCTGTCTGGAATGATGGGCGGCGGCCCCGGCGCAGGTCGGCATAGAGCGTGAACTGCGAGACAAGCAGCACCTCTCCGCCGTGTTCGCGCAGACTGCGGTTCATGCGCCCCTCTGCATCGGGGAAGATGCGCAGGTCGATGAGCTTGTCGCACATGGCGTTCCAGCGGCGGCTGTCTGGCAGGGTCTCGTCGTCGTCCTTGCCGAACCCGGCGAGGACCAGCAGCCCTGTTCCGATGGTGGCTACCGGGGTGTCGTCCACCCGCACCCCGGCCTCCAGAACGCGCTGGACGACAAGCCTCACGGGGCTAGTCCTCCCCGTTTCCGGCAGGAGCGTTCTTGAGACGCTCTTCTTCTTCGGCACGCAGGATGCGACGCAACACCTTGCCCACGATGGTCTTGGGCAACTCGTTACGGAATTCGACCTGCTTGGGCACCTTGTAATTGGCCAGTTGTTCTCGGCAGTGGGCCACTATCTCGGCCTTGGTGAGCTTCACACCCTCGCGCGGCACGATGTAGGCCTTGATGATCTCGCCCCGGGTGGCGTGCGGAACGCCCACCGTGACCGCTTCCTTCACCTTTGGGTGCTCGTGAAGGACTTCATCGATTTCACGCGGGTAGACGTTGTAGCCACCCACGATGATCATGTCCTTCTTGCGGTCGACGATGAAGAAGTAGCCGTCTTCATCCATGGTGGCGATGTCGCCGGTGTACAACCAGCCGTTGCGCAGGGTGTTGGCCGTCTCGTCAGGGCGGTTGAGGTAGCCCTGCATGACCTGCGGGCCGCGAATGATGAGTTCGCCTATCTTGCCGGGGGGCAGGGGCACGAGACCCACCTCCATGTCGACGACCCGTGCCTCCGTGTCCGGAAAGGGCACGCCGATGGAACCGGGTTTCTGGACGCCGTGGATGGGGTTGAGGTGCGTGACCGGAGAAGCCTCTGTGAGGCCGAAGCCTTCGATGACCTGTGCGCCCGTCAGTTCATGGAAGCGGCGGATGTGCTCCAGCGGCATGGGGGCGGAACCGGAGATGCAGTACTTGATGGATTTGAGGTCGAATTCTCCGACGTCCTTCTGCTGCATGAGCGAGATGTAGATGGAGGGCGCACCCGGAAAGATCGTGGGCTTGTGCTTGTCGATACCAACCAGCACGTCGCGCGGCACATAGCGCGGGAAGGGGATGATGGTCGCGCCGAGTGCGGTTGGCAGCGTCAGGCAGGTGGTCAGCCCGTAGACATGGAAGTAGGGCATGAGGCCAAGGAAGGTGTGGCGCATCCGGGTGCTTTCACCAAGGATGGCCTTGATCTGCTGTACGTTCACCGAAAGGTTGTAGTGCGTGAGCATGACACCTTTCGATATGCCCGTGGTGCCCCCGGTGTACTGGAGCAGGGCGAGGGCTTCACGCGGGTTCTCCACCTTGGCGGAGTAGCCTTCCTTCTTCTTGAACAGGGTCTTCCACGGGATGACGGTCTCCCCGTCGAAGGGTACGTCACGCCATGTCCCCTCCCGTTTGGCCTTGAAACGGTAGAGCAGGTTCAGCGGGAACCCGAGGGCGTCGCTGATGCGGGTGATGAAGAACTTGCGGATGCCCAGCCTGTCGCGCAGGGGCTCTATCTTGGGCCAGACGAGGTCGAGGGCGATCATGTATTCCGCGCCGGAGTCGTGAATCTGGTGCACCAGCTCCTTTTCCATATAGAGCGGGTTGGTCATCACCACGGTGCAACCGGCCTTGAGCAGTCCCCAGAAGGCGATGATGGCCTGCGGGACGTTGGGAAGCATGACCGAGACCCTGTCCCCCGGCAATACGCCCTGTGCCCTCAGGTTGGCGGCGAAGCGCTCTGCGAGCAGGCGCAGTTTCGCGTAGGAGACCTTGTAGTTGCGGAAGATGATGGCGGTCTGCTTCGGGTGCCTTTCCGCCGCTTCGTCGAGGAAGGCGAAGAGGGGGGCGACCTCGTAGTCGATGCGGGCCGGAACATCCTTGTCGTAGCTTTGCAGCCAGGGCATTTCGCGGGTGGCGGTATCGTGCATCATGCGTGGTTCCGTGATCCGTTGCTACGGCGGAAGGCTAGTGTTCTCGGGATGTGGAAAACGATTCGACGGGTGTACTATGACGACACTGGCAAGGGCAAGTGGCGGTGGGCCCTAGCACGGGCCTTGTCCTCTACGGCATCGGTCTCAGACCGGTGACGGCGGCGATGGCCTTGATGCCCCTCTTCTCACCTGTGAAGCCGAGACCCTCTTCCGTGGTAGCCTTGAAGTTGACACTGGTGACAGGCAAATCGAGCAGCCTTGCGACATTGGCGCGAATCTTGTCGCGCCACGGGGACAGCTTCGGAACCTGGGCCACGATGGTGAGGTCTACGTGGGTGAGACGCAACCGTGCCTCGTGGGTCATGTGCAACACCCTGTCGAGAAGCATGGCGGAGTTGGCGTTGTCGAACGCGGCGTCGCTGTCGGGAAAGTGTAGCCCTATGTCACCTGCGCCGATGCAGCCGAGAAGGGCGTCGGCAAGCGCATGCAGCAGGACATCACCGTCGGAGTGGGCCACGACCTCGGGCCCTTCCGGGATTAGGACGCCGCCAAGCTTCATGGGGCGCCCCTCGCCGTAGCGATGGACATCGTAGCCCCACCCTACGCACGGCACGGTGACTTGAGGCTCATTTGCATCGAGCATGGCGAGGTCCTCCGGGGTGGTAATCTTGGCGTTGACGACTTCGCCTGCGACGATGCGCACGGGAATGCCGCACCGTTCAAGCAGGGCCGCGTCATCGGTGACGTTCCAGCCTGCCGTGCGGGCCGTCTCGTGCGCGGTGGAAAGTGCTTTCAGCGTGAAACCCTGTGGGGTCTGCACGGCAACGAGTCTCGACCTGTCGGGCGTGTTCGCTACGAAGCCGTCGGTGGTCTCCTTCACCGTGTCGGTGAGGGGGATGCCCGGAACGACACCGGCGTGTCCGTCATGCAACGCGGAGAGTACACGGGCGACAAGGGCGGGTGAAGCGAAGGGGCGTGCGGCATCGTGGACGAGGACGGCCTCGCAGGAACGCGGAAGCGCTGCAAGGCCGCAGGCCACGGAGTCCTGTCGGGCTGCGCCGCCGCCCACCACATGCCAGTCGAGTCCAAGCACGCTGCCATCATCGAGTGCCGAGATACGCGCACGCTCTTCCTCGACCCGGTGAGGGGGGAATACGAAGACGATGCCCTCTATACCGGCGACATGCGCCATGGTGCGGGCCGAGGCCCAGTACAGGGGCGCTCCATGCAGGGGAAGGAACTGTTTGGCATCGGGCAGTCCCGCCGTGGCGAGTCGTGTGCCGCTTCCTGCTGCGAGCAGTAGTACCCAAGTACGCATCGGGCCTCCATGAAAGGCAGGGGGCGCATTTGCGCCCCCTGAAAAAGTGGGAGTCGGACGATAAGCCGGGTTCTGTCCCCTCGCGGGGGGTCGTCATTCCTCTAGGAGTGCAGTTACCTGCACCCTCAAGCAACCTACCCGGGAGCATCGGTCGGGCCGACCTTGGCGCTCCCCTATTTGGTCTTGCTTCGGACGGGGTTTTCCTAGCTTGCGATGTCACCACCGCAACTGGTGGGCTCTTACCCCACCGTTTCACCCTTACCCGCGCGAACGCGGGCGGTCTGCTCTCTGTGGCACTCTCCGGAGATCGCTCCCCCTGGGCGTTACCCAGCGTCCTGCCCTGTGAAGCCCGGACTTTCCTCCCCGGGTCTTGCGACCCGCGACGACGACCTGTCCGACTCCCGATTTGCGCGTCTATTCGGCGGCGGGCGCCTCGACGCAGAAGTGTTCGCACCAGAAGATGAGGCGCTGGCAGTTGGGGCAGCTCAGAATCTGCTGGCCCTTCTGCAATTCGATGAACGACTGCGGCGGGATGGAGATGTGACAACCCGAGCAGATGCCGTTTTCGACGGAGACGATGACCGGATGGTCGAGGCGCTTGCGGATGAACTCGTAGCGCGAGAGAACGGGGCCGGGCACTTCGCTTCCGGCAGCGTTACGCTTGTGTTCGAGGGCGTCGAGCACCTGCTGTGCTTCGGCGAGTCGGGCTTCGAGGTTGGCGCGCTTCTCGTCGAGTTCTTCCTTGAGGGCGGTGTAGCGCCCTTCGATGTCGGCGAGGGCGTCGTTCTGCCTCTGCAGTTCTTCGGCAAGGGCGAGCTTTTCTTCTTCACGAGAGCGGTTGAGCTTCTCCATGGTGTCCATCTCGCGCATCATCGCGTGATATTCCTTGGTGTTGCCAACCTGCATGAGCTTGTTCTTGCTCTTCTTGATGCGCAACGTGTCGTCTTCGATCTCGTTGGCGATACGCTTTTCCTGATCGTGCAGGTGTTCAAGCTTTTCGAGGATGCGGCTGCGCTGTTCCTCGATGATGTTGAAGCGCTGCTGAAGGCTGTCCACCTCTTGCGGGGCGTTCTTCAACTCGGATCTGATGGCGTGGATTTCGTCATCGACCCTCTGCAGGGCGACGAGCTGTTCTATCTGCTTGAGGTAGAGGCTCACGGTCGTATCCTCCTCGTGGAACGTGTTGCGACCTTGCTGGTTAACCCCGCCCCCCGTCCGTGACCGGGCGGGCGTAAGCCAGCGGACGGAGCGGATCGGCAGCGGGTATGAACGTGACGCGCACGTCGGGCAGGTCTTCCTGCAACCGCAGTGCGAAGCGGCGCATCATCTCTTCTTCGAGGCTGAAATGCCCGACGTCGATGATGGGGCCTGTGGTGTCGAGAGCGGTGTGATACTTCACATCGCCCGTGATGAAAATATCGGCATTCATGGCAAACGCGTCCGATGCCAGCGAACTTCCGGAACCGGTGCAGTATCCCACCCGGCTGATGACAGGCGGCGGACTGCCGCAGAAGGTCGCCCCGTCGAGGGGAACAAGCTGCCCGACCCGGCGGATGAAGTCGTCCCACGCCATAGGCGCGGGCAGGTCGCCGAGGATGCCGATACCCCATACCTCGGCAGGGTATTCGGGCGCCATGGGCAGCATGGGCCGGTCTCCGTCCGGCAAGGCCCTGAGGGCGACTTCAAGCTGTGGCCAGTCTTCCGCGTTGCAACTCACGACGAGGTCGTCATCGTCAGCTCGGGCCTTGAGGACAGCCGGGAGGGTGGCCACGGCTGCAAGGTGTGCACCCATGCCGACGATGCGGTGCGTGATGCGCTGCCGTGTGAAGGTGGGTTCGAGGACGCGTCTCCCCTCAAGGGCGAGTTCATCTGCGAACCATGCCACCGGTCCGGCAGGATTGGCATCCAGAGAGGTGTGCGCCCCGTACAGCCAGATGTCGCGGGTGAGAAGTGTGCGCACGACCTCATGGTGTGCGTCGACGCGGTCGAGGTAGCGGGGCTGCAGAAGCAGAGGATGGTGGGCAAGCACGAAGTCCGCACCCAGCGCAGCCGCCTTGACCACGTTGTCGGGCGTGGGGTCGAGGCAGACGGCAAGCGCATGCACATCATCACGGGCCGCAGCGACTTGAACGCCGCAGTGGTCCCACGGTGCTGCAGCGGCCGGGAGGGCCGTTTTTTCGATAGTCTCAATGATTCTGCGTATTTTCATGCTTCGAGACCAAGAAAAGAGGGTGCTCTCTCCGCGGTGTGGCGGCGAAAGCACCCTGAATGGCCAGAGGTGTTCCCGTTGAGGAGTATATGCTCCAACGTAGCTGCCCCGTGCGTTCGTGGTGGGCCCAGCAGGACTCGAACCTGCAACAAATCGGTTATGAGCCGAGGGCTCTGCCAATTGAGCTATGGGCCCACGCCGTTACGGTTGAGCCGATTCAGATACCGTCATAGACCCATGCTGTCAAGACTCTGTCGTCGTGTTCCTACGGGAGGTTGCGAAGGGGCATTCTTCCTTGATGTAGCTGATGGCTGCGCGGGCGGCCTTGGCACCTTCACCGACGGCGACGGCAATCTGGAGAAAACCGCCTGTGCAGTCGCCTGCGGCAAAGACTCCAGGGATGTTGGTGCGCTGGTCGGAATCAGCGCCGAGGAACACGCCGTTGCGTTCAACGCCAAGCGTGTAGGCGAAATCGAGCGACGAGGCTTCGCCCATGGCGATGAAGAGCCCCTGTGCCTCTTCGGTGCTGCCGTCTTCGTAGCGCAACACTGACAGGGCGGGGGTGCCTTCGAGTGAGGCTATCTTGCGGTCGTCCACGGCGATGCCTGCCTCGTCGAGGCGGGTCATGAACTCCGGGGTGATGCTCGCGGCCTTGCCTTGCGTGCAGATTGAGACATGCGGGGTGTAGTGCAAGAGCTCAAGAGCCTGATTGGCGGCAAATACACCCTCTCCGAGCACCTTCACCCTGAGGCCGCGGTAGAAGAACCCGTCGCAACTCACGCAGTAGGATACGCCCTTGCCTTCGTAGTCTGCGATGTTGGAGATGCCGGGGCGCACGCGAGAGACTCCCGTGGCGAGGATGATGGCACAGGCGGCTGTCTCGCCCGCTTCGGTGGTTATCCTGAATCCACCGTCGTCGCCGTGGTGAAGCCCGAGAATGCGGTCGTCGCGCAAGACGGCACCGAAACGTTCCGCCTGCCTGCGGCCTCTTTCAATGAGTTCGCGGCCCGTGATGGTCTCGTCGAACCCGAAGTAGTTGTCGATATCGTAATCGCCCGCCACCTTGGGGGCGGAACCGAACACAAGGGTGGGTATTCCCGCGCGGGCGGTGTAGACGGCTGCCGAAAGCCCTGCGGGCCCGGCACCTATGATGACGAGGGGGCGTGTTTCCATGGTAGCTCCTGTTGTCGAATGTGGCCACACACTTCAGACATGGTAGCCTCTCTTCGTCGCTTGGCAAGGGACGAGGTGTCTTTGCATACAGGCAGAGTGACGGCTGTCGGCGGAGTCAGGGCGTGTAGGATTGTGTCAAATCTGGTCAGGTCACGCCTGATCACGCCTGATCACGCATGATCACGTCTGGGAACGTCGGGCCCGGAACCGCGCAACAGGCAAAAGGCCCGACCTGACGAGGGGGCATGCTGCACTGCGATGTCTTGGCGTGTTCCGGGCTTCTGCATGTACCCATGCGTCCTAGAGGCCAAGCTGGGCCAGCATGTCGTCGATGTTGGCCTGTGATGCGTCCCGGGTGGGTCCCTTGAGTTCCGACACCGCCTTGCGGGTTTCGGCTTCGAGCTCATCAAGGTCCCGGTCGGGTGTCTCTGCGTGGGCCTTCATGAGAAGCCCGGAGGAGAGGAACAGCTCGACCACGGTGGATTCGATGGCCTGCAGGGCCGCGACGATCTTCTTGATGCGCTGTCCCGTGAGGTCCTGAAAGCTCAAGGTCGTCATGATGGTGACGAGGTCGTCACCCAGTTGCCCATGCATGGCGCTCAACCGTTCGATGTCGTCGGGGGTGGCGGTGCCTGCCTTGAGGTTGTCGAGGATGACTGCCGCTTCAGGCTGAAGCTCGAAATGGCGTTCGACGATGTCCATGATGTCGACGGTAGCCTGTTCGGTCGTGGCGAGGATTTCGCCCAGTTGCTGCGAGGCTTCGCTGAAGAGCCTGTCGGCGTCGGCTTGCGACGGTGTGAGGGCGGGGGCTTCGGCTGGCGCATGGCTGGTCTGGGCCGCCTGGGCTATCTCTTTGTATATCTTCTGCAGCCCCTTACGCATGTCGCGGCTGAGGCGTTTGTGGAATTCGCTTTCGACAAGGGCGGAGGTGAGACTCTTGGTGATTTCACGCTCTACGGTTTCGGCTATGACGGTACGCAGGTTCTCAACCAGTGTGGTCGAAACATTGTCCATCACTTTTCGCATCAACTCTTCCTGACTGACCATGTTCTCCTCCTGCGGTGCTCATTCCTAGTCTGGCATACTCCATATCTTTAGCAGAACAGGCGGGTTGCGGAAAGGGTAAAAGCGCGGGCGGTGCACAGAAAAGACAGAATGGGAGTCCCTCTGCCGGTACAGACCGCAGGGGAGGGGCGATTATCCACGCAAAGGAGCGTCCTTGCCTGAACGGGGGGCCGACGGCATGAAGGGGCCGCCGGTGGCGGGGGCGGCGTGATGATGCGGACGTGGCGATGCGGCCGGGGCTTGGCTAGGGAGTATCCTCTGCTGGCGGGCCGCCAGAGAAGATGATGTCGCCCCTTCTGACGGTGGCGGTCTTGCACCCTGCGAACATGAAGCGCGTGCCGCCTCGCCCGGCGACCCATGCTGCATCGAGTGCCAGCAGTGTCTCCGCACGTGCCTGTCCTTCGCCCATTCGGCGCAGGACTTCCTTGAAGAGGCGAAGTCGTTCTGCCTGATGCAGTCCGGTCAGGGTGGTCTTGGGCAATCGTATGGATTCGGCACCATGTGCGGCGTCGTGCGGGGCGGAGGCTTCCCCCTCCACGTGAGAGGGTGAGGCGGGGGCTGCGCTCAAGGTCGCTGCGGTGCGGGTTTCCCAGAAGTCGGCGTCGATGTGCGCCAGTTGCCACAGGTCGCGCACCTGGTCGAGAAAGCCGGGATTCTCTGCCGTGAGAAGGGGGATGACCCCGTGCCGCATACGGTTGCGCAAGTACGTGTCGCTGGCATTGGAGGGGTCTTCTGTCCAGCTTACTCCGAGTGTGGCGAGAAAAGCCTCAAGCCTGTCCTTCTCGGTGAGCAGCAATGGGCGAAGAATCCGGCGTGCGGGGTCGCACAGGCGCATCCCCCCCAGCGCGGGCCAGCCGCAGCCGCGTACTAGACGCATAAGCACATCTTCGGCAAGGTCACCGAGATGATGCCCCGTGCATATCCAGTCTGCAGCGGGTGAGGGCAGCGCGGCGGCAAGCAGGTCGTAGCGGGCTTTTCTTCCTGCCTCTTCGGTGCCCACACGCCAGACGGCTGCCAGTTCGTCCACTGTCAGCGTATGCACGGCAAGCGGAATGCCGAGTGCATGGCAGAATGTGACGGCTGCACGGGCTTCAGCGGCCGATTCGGGCCGCAGACCATGGTCCACATGGAGGGCAGAAAGGCTGAGTCCAAGCCTTTGGCGCAGATAATGGAGGATGAGCAGAAGTGCCGTGGAATCAGCGCCGCCGGAGAGTGCCACCACGCAGTGGCAGTTGCGGACCCCCTCGCCATTCTCCCCGTCGCAGACGCCTTTGATGGTGCGTTCCACGTCGAGGCACAGCCTCGCCGCAGCGGAAGGCAGGGCTTGCAGGGTGCGCGGCAGGTCGTCCGGGGCCGACAGGAGTCGCAAGCCGGGGGCTGGTTCGGTGTTGCGTTCTGCGGGGGGAGAACCGGGCATGGCGATTCCGCCGGCAGGTATCCCTGCCGTGTGGCTTAGATGGCGATGCCGAGGTCGCGCAGCATGGTGTCGACGTAGTCGATCATGTGCCGTTCGAGGTCGACGGAGGCATAGCCGATACATTCACAGCGCAGCCGGTTGCGGGCACGCACCAGAAGTTCCATGCGCAGTGCCCCGTCGGTGAGTTCGAGGGCTATGCTGTAGGGGCCGCATTCGTCGAGATGCTCCTCCTGCACCTGTGTGAGCATGGAAGGCGGCACGGGCAGCCAGAAAAGCCCTTCCATGCCGGAACCGAGTTCCATCTCGTCAAGGCGGCGTCGAAGCGTTTCAAGGTCGTCGGTGGTCAGTTCATCGATGCAGTACGAACGCATGAAGAGTCTCCGCAGGCTCAGTTGTCTTCGTCGTGCCGACGCCTGTCACAGTGGGCGTCTGGGGGCACGTTGTCATCGTCGAGGTTGAACATGCGCCGGGCGATGTCGATGTAGCGGGGGCCGGCATCCTCTTCGCTATGACGGCGCTTGAGAAAGGTTATGGGCTCATGGTTGAGCTTGCGCACCATGGAGGAGAGCATGGCTTCGAGGGCGTCGCGGGTCTCGTCGTCCACGGGTCCGAGGCGCTTGAGCGTACGGGCGAGTTCATCCTGGGCGATACGTTCCGACCTGCGGATGAGGTCCACGATGGTGGGCTGCAATTCCAGCGACCGCAGCCACTGCCCGAACTTCCCGGTCTCCTCCTCGACGATGGTCAGCGCCTTGGAGGCCTCCTCGCGGCGCTGGGCGAGGTTCTCCTCGACCACTTCCTTGAGGTCGTCGATGTCGTAGAGGTAGACGTTGTCGAGGTTGTTCACGTCGGGGTCGATGTCGCGCGGTACCGCGATGTCGATGAAGAACATGGGGCGGTGTTTGCGACGGCGCAGCACATCCTTGATGTCGCGTGCGCGGATGATGGCCTCGTGCGCCCCGGTGGAACTGATGATGATGTCGGCGTCCGCGAGGCGTTCGAAGAGGTCTTCGAAGTGGATGGCCTCGCCGTTGAACTGGCGTGCCAGTTCGCGCCCGCGCTCGAAGGTGCGGTTGGCCACGTAGATTTTCGATATGCCCGCGTGCAGAAGGTGCGTTGCCGCGAGTTCTGCCATTTCGCCCGCACCGATGAGCATGGCCTTGTACTGGTTCATCTCGCCGAAGATGCGCTTGGCAAGTTCGACAGCCGCATAGCTGATGGAGACGGCGCTGGAGGCCACGCCCGTCTCGGTGCGTACTCGCTTGGCCACCGAAAAGGCCTTGTGCAGCAGGCGGTTGAGGATGACGCGTGTACAGTTGCGCTCTATGGCCTTGCGGTAGGCGTCCTTGAGCTGTCCGAGTATCTGCGGTTCGCCCACCACCATGGAGTCGAGGCTCGACGCCACGCGAAAGAGGTGGCGAATGGCTTCGGGGCCCTTGTGGGTATAGACGTAGGGTGCAAGGTCGTGTTCACACTGGCCGCGTGCAGCCGACCAGCCGCGCAGCACGCGCGAGACGACTTCGGGGCCGCGTCCCACGGCGAGGATCTCGACGCGGTTGCACGTGGAGAGGATGAGGACTTCAGACACCACGTCGTCGATGGGGACTACGCCCTGTTCGAGAACGTTGCAGTCGGTGAGTGCGAAACGCTCGCGAACTTCGACGCCCGCCGTGCGATGATTGAGGCCGATAAGGTAGATGTCGCGTTCCATGTTACTGCTGGATGAAACTGTGATGGGTGGGCATGAAGACGTTCACCACGATGAGAGAGAAGACCGAGACGGCAAAGATCCATATGACCATCACCGCGGGCTTGCGGCCCTGCCAGCCGAGCGCCACACGCTGGTGGAAGAGCAGGGCGTACATGACCCACACCGCAAGCGAGACGATCTCCTTGGGGTCCCACGTGATGACCTTGCCCCACGCGGGGTGCGCCCACACGAAGCCCGACACGATGCCGAGCGTGAACAGCGGAAAGCCCCACACTACGCAGAGGCGGTTGACCCGGTCGAAGGTGGAGAGCGCGGGCAGGTCCTTGCGGAACCCCGTCAGCGGCTCCTTGGTCTTTATCTTGCGTTCCATGTGCAGGAACAGCACCCCGGCGCCGAAGGCCATCGCCATGAGGCCGAAGCTGAGAAAGAGCGTGCCGATGTGCAGCCCGAAGAACAGGCCCGAGAGCGACTCGGGAAGCTTGCTCTGCACCTCTGCCACCTTGAACGAGGAAAGGTAGATGAGCAGCGCGAAGGGCGAGGCCAGCGCGGAGAGGAAGTCGAGTTTGAACTTCCACCACACGAACAGGTAGATGAGCAGCATGCTCCATGAGAGCATCTGCAGGAAATAGCCCTTGCTGATGGTCTCCCATGTGTGCCCCTGTAGTCCCGCGACCAGTGATATGGCGTGGACGACGAACCCCGTGATGGCAAGCCAGTTGGCGACGCGCTTCATGGACGCGTTGCGGGCCACGGTTCCCACGACGATGGCGGCAGTGCCCGCGGCGTAGAGGAACAGGACGAGGGCCGAAAGCAGGAATTCAGGCGATATCATGCAGCAACTCCACGATGTGCGGGTGCAGTTCGACGGGAAGCAGGGTGTGGAGAAGGTCTTCACACCGCTGCCTGTCCTTCGCGGCGAGGGCGTCCACAAGCGGTGAGCCTACGATGGTGCGAAAGAGGGCCGCATTCTGCCCTGTCTCGTCGCCGAGTGCAAGGACGAGTGGCCGAAGTCTGCCCATCAACACCACAAGTCCGTCGTAACGGTTGCCGAACCATGCTTCAAGGTCCATGCGGATGCGGCGTGCCAGCGCAGGGCTGTGCCCCCCCGTGGACAGGGCGACGGTGATGTCGCCACAGGCGAAGTGCGCCGGGACGATGAACGAACCGGCTGCGGGGTCGTCGATGACGTTGCAGAGTACGCCGCCATCGCGGCAGAGGCGGGCGATGTCGGCATTGGCTGCGGGCACACCTGTGGCGGCGAACACCAGCGAACGGCCTGCAAGGTCGTCGGCCGAGAAGGTGCGCTGTTCGAAGCGGACGCCGGGGCAGGCGAGCAGGGCTGCCAGTTCGGCATCGGGCGGCGACGTATCGAGGACGAGTATCTCGGCGGCGCCGCAGGGGATGAGTGCCGCCAGTTTGCGGCGTCCCACGCCGCCTGCGCCGACGACGAGGCATCGGCAACCATCAAGCCGCATGAAGAGGGGATAGGGTCGCATGGGGTTCTTATAGCCTTGTCATCGCTGTAGGTAAACCGTGGCAGATGCTCGGGCGTACCGGCTACCCCGCCTTGCCGCACGGCAGCGAATGGGCTACCGTCGCGCCACTACCGGAGCCTTCGATGCAGCAGTATCTAGTCATACAACTCGCCCGTTTCGGCGATATCGTCCAGACGCGACGCCTCGTGCTTACACTGGCCCGCCGTGGGGCCGTGCACCTTTGCGTCGACAGGTCGCTGGCCTCACTGGCGCGGCTGGTGCACCCCGAGGTCGTCGTGCATGAGGTCGTCGCGCACGGGGCAGGCGAGGGCGGCGGTGCCGCCATGCTCGCGGTCAACGTCCGTGTTTTCGAGGCGCTGCGTCAGGCGGGGTTTGATGAGGTCTACAACCTCAATCATTCGGGCCTCAATCTCGCCATGTCCGCCCTGTTCCCTTCTGCAGTCGTGCGCGGGCATCGTTTGGTGGACGGGCAACTCGTGCGCGACCGCTGGGTGCGCATGGCCTTTCGCTGGACGACGTGGCGGCGTCTCGCGCCGCTCAATCTCGTGGACTTCTGGGCGTCGCTCGCCGCCGACCCCGTCCCCCCCGGCGAGGTCAATCCGGTGGCGGTTCGCGGTGGCGGCGGGATAGGCGTCGTTCTGGCGGGGCGAGCCTCGCGGCGTTCGCTGCCGCCGGATGTGCTGGCCGCCTGTCTGCGTGCCGTGTTCGAGGGCATGGGCGGGGCGCGCGTGGTGCTGTTCGGCAGTCAGGCCGAAAGGCCGCTCGCCCGTCAGTTCATGCGCATGCTGCCGGGCAATGTCGTGGAACGTACCGAAGACCTCGTGGGACGAACCGACTGGACGGGGCTGGTCGATGCATTGCGCGGACTCGATACGGTTCTCACCCCCGACACGGGCACGATGCACCTTGCCGCGAGGTTCGGGGTACCTGTCCAGGCCTTCTTTCTTTCATCCGCGTGGTGTCACGAGACCGGTCCCTACGGGCTCGGGCACAAGGTCTGGCAGGCCGAGTGCGAATGCCTGCCCTGCCTTGAGACGGCCCCCTGCACCATAGGCGTGCGCTGTCTTGACGCCTTTCGCGACACCGCCTTCCTGCGTCTTCTGGCGGGTCGCCCCGGCGACATGTTCCCCCGCGGCATGATGGGGATGGTGTCGACGCTGGACGCAGTAGGGGCGACATGGCTCACCGTGTTCGGTGAAGACGTCCATGCCCCCCGTCGTGTGGCCCTGCGTGAACTTGTGGGTGAGTATCTGGGACTGTTCGTCGGCGAGGGGCTGACGGATGCCTCGCTCACGGAACTGTTGTATGCCGAGCAGGACTGGATGCTGCCCCCGCCGGGGCAGGTGATTCCCTGTTGATGGGGCCTCACGTGCGAAAGAATCTCAAGGAGCTAGGGATCATATGAGCGAGACCTCCGGGCTGACGGCGCACGCTGGGCCAACGACATCGGGCGGGGCTGCGACAGGGCCTCTGCGCGTTCTCGTCGTGTTGCCCATGTATGGTGGTTCGCTGCCCATAGGGCGCTATTGTGCAGACGCCTTGCGCGACCTCGGCCACACGGTGGAGACCTTCGAGGCGCCCGCCTTTCATGGGGCGTTCAACGCACTCAAGGGGCTTCGTGTCACTGCGGACAGACTGGAACACCTCGAGACCGGGTTCCTGCAGGTGGTCTCGCAAGCCATTCTCGCCAAGGTCGAGACCTTCGAACCCGACCTCGTCCTGTGTCTCGCGCAGGCACCCATGAGCAGGCAGGCACTGCGGCGTCTGCGTCGTGACGGTGTGGCAACGGCCATGTGGTTCGTCGAGGACTTCAGGGTCTTCACCTATTGGCGGGCGTTCGCCCCCTTCTACGATTTCTTCGCCGTCATCCAGCGTGAACCGCTGCTCGATGAACTTGCCGCAATCGGGGTCGAGAACGCCATCTATCTGCCGCTTGCAGCACTGCCCGCCTTCCATCGCCCCATGGAACTTTCCCCGGTGGAACGTCACCGCTACGGTGCCGATGTGGCCTTTCTCGGGGCCGGGTACCCCAACCGCAGAGTGGCCTTCCGGCGGCTGACCCATCTTGATTTCAGGATATGGGGCACCGAATGGGATGGTGACGCGGTGCTGGCGAGGCATGTGCAGATGAACGGCGGGCGGGTGAGTCCTGAAGATGCCGTGAAGATATACAATGCCACGCGCATCAACCTGAACCTGCATTCGAGCGTGCAGGCGCAGACCCTTGTGACCGGGGGCGACTTCGTCAATCCGCGCACCTTCGAACTGGCTGCCATCGGGGCGTTCCAACTTGTGGACAGGCGCGGCCTCATGGATGAACTGTTCACCGATGATGAACTGGCGACATTCGGTGACATGGACGAACTCGTCGCGCTCATCGAACGCTTCCTCGCCGACCCTGATGAACGTGCGGCTTTTGCGGCACGCGGGCAAGCCCGTGTGTTGCGCGACCACACCTACCAGCAGCGTATGACGACGCTTCTCGACTTCATCGCTGCACGCCGCCCCGGCTGGCCGCCCCGCAGACAGGATGCCGGGTTCCCGGCGGACATGCCGGAGGGGCTGCGCGCCGAACTTGGTGGGTTGCTGCAACGCCTGGGCCTGCCGCACGATGCGGCCTTCGGAGATGTCATCGCCCGTTTGCGCCAGCAGACCGGAGAACTTGATGCGCTCGAGACATCGTTGCTGTTCCTCGATGAATGGCGCAAGCAGTATGCTGCCAAGGGGTAGGGCTTGTTTCGCCTGAAAGATGGCGCATAGGCTCTGTTCACACTGCCGCAATGAAAACGGCCCGGAACAGACCGGGCCGTTTTTCATTGCAGATGTGTTCCGCTGGTCAGCGCAGCACGCAGTTGCAGGCAGCCTGTGCGGCCCTGTCGCTGACGATTTCGGTGCCCACGCCCTTGTCGGTGAGCAGCTCAAGAAGGATGCAGTTCTCGGTTCGGCCGTCGATGATCATGGCCTTCTCCACCCCTTCCTCCAGGGCTTCGAGGCAGCACTTCACCTTGGGTATCATGCCGCCGGTGAGGGTGCCGTCGGAGAACAGGTTCACGGCTTCGCGCATGTTCACCGAGCGGATGAGCTTCTTGTCATGGTCGAGGATGCCCGCCACATCGGTGAGCAACAGCAGTCGCTTGGCCTTGAGGGCGGCAGCCACGGCCCCGGCGACGGCGTCGGCGTTGATGTTGTAGGTCTCGCCGTTGTCATCGACGCCCACCGGTGCGATGACGGGGACGAAGCCGTCACGTTCGAGAGAACGCAGTAGCGTCGTGTTCACGCCCATCACTTCGCCCACCTTGCCAAGGTCGATGATCTCGGGGGCCTGTGCCTCCTTGCTGATGACCATCTCCATCTTGCGTGCTCGGATGAGCATCCCGTCCTTGCCGGAAAGGCCTACGGCCTTCGCCCCGGCGAGGTTCATCTGATTGACGATCTCCTTGTTGACCTTGCCCACCAGCACCATCTCCACCACGTCCATGGTGGCGTCGTCGGTGACGCGAAGCCCTTCGCGGAAATGAGACTGGATATTGAGCTGTTCCAGCATCTTGCCGATCTGCGGGCCTCCGCCATGCACGATGACGGGGTTGATGCCGACCAGCTTGAGCAATGCCACGTTGAGGGCGAAGGCCTTCTTCAGGGCTTCGTCCTTCATGGCGTGTCCGCCGTATTTGATGACCACGGTCTCACCGTGGAACTGGCGCAGGTAGGGGAGACTCTCGATGAGGACCTTCGACTGGAGTCTGGCGTTCTCGACGCAATCCATGCACGTGCTCCGATGCTACAGGATGTAGCGGCTGAGGTCCTTGTCGACGCGGACATCTTCGAGGTGGGTGCGTACATAGGCCGCATCCACCGTCACATGCTCGCCGGGGCGGTCGGGCGCGTCGAACGAAATGTCCGCCAGTATCCGTTCCATCATGGTGTAAAGGCGTCGCGCGCCGATGTTCTCGGTCTCTTCGTTGACCTCCTCGGCGAAGGCCGCGATCTCGCGCAGCCCGTCGTCGGTGAAGGACACGGTGACGCCTTCAGTGGCCAGTAGTGCCGCATACTGCCGGGTGAGCGCGTTATGCGGTTCGGTGAGGATGCGGTAGAACTCGTCGCGTCCCAGTGGGTCGAGTTCCACACGCAGGGGAAAGCGCCCCTGCAATTCGGGGATGAGGTCCGAAGGCTTGCTGAAGTGGAAAGCACCTGCGGCGATGAACAGGATGTGGTCGGTGCGTACCATGCCGTACTTGGTGTTGACCACGCTGCCCTCCACGATGGGCAACAGGTCGCGCTGAACCCCTTCACGCGATATGTCGGTGGTGCGGTGGGTCCCTTCGCCGGAGGCGACCTTGTCCAGTTCGTCGATGAAGATGATGCCCGTCTGTTCAACGCGCTCGCGGGCGATGTCGACGACCTTGTCCTGATCGAGAAGCCGCGAGGCCTCTTCGTCGACGAGAAGGTTCCACGCCTCGCGCAGCTTCATCTTGCGCATCTTGCGGCGCGCGGGAAACGCCTTGCCCATCAGGTCGCGGAACTGGTTGCCCATGGACTCCATGCCGGGCATGGCGAAGATGTCCATCTGCGGCCCCTTGGTGCTCTCTTCGACCTCCATGTCCACCTCACGGTCGTCGAGGTGCCCCTGTCGCCACAGTCCGCGCAGTTTGTCACGCGTGCTCTGCCGTGTCTCGCCGCCATCGGCAGGGCTCTGCGGCAGCAGCAGGTCGAGCAGGCGCTCCTCAGCTGCGGCTTCGGCCCGCGCGCGAACGCGGGTCGCCTCTTCGTCGCGGATGAGCGATACGCCAATCTCCATCAGGTCGCGCACCATCGACTCCACGTCGCGCCCCACGTAGCCCACCTCGGTGTACTTCGTGGCCTCGACCTTGATGAAGGGGGCACCGCAAAGCCGTGCAAGCCGCCGGGCAATCTCGGTCTTGCCCACCCCGGTGGGGCCCATCATGATGATGTTCTTGGGGGCGACCTCGTCACGCAGCGAAGGCTCGAGGCGTTGCCTGCGCCAGCGGTTGCGCATGGCCACGGCAACCATGCGCTTGGCCTTTTCCTGCCCGACAACGAAACGGTCGAGTTCGGAGACGATTTCTCTGGGGGTGAGTGTGCTCATGGGTTCTCCTGTGACTTCGGCGGGAAGGCACGATAGCAGCGGGCAGGGGGAATGCCAATATGCGAAGGGGCGCACCATGTGCGCCCCTTGTGGTCATGCGGGTTGTGGTGCCTACTTTTCGGCTTCGATGGGAATGGTGCGGAAGAACGTCTGACCGCGACGCTGAATCTGCAACATCACGGCACCCCTGCGCTTGGCGTCCTCCTGCACGACCTTGGCGAGGTCGGCGGTGCTGTTGACGGGGTGCAGGTTGGCGGAAAGCACCACGTCTCCGGCACGGATGTCGGCATCGGCGGCGGGCCTGCCCTCTTCGACGGCGATGACCAGAAGTCCCTGCGGCCTGTCGAGTTTGAGGGCGCGGGCCTCTTCGGCGTTGGGCGGGCGTACGGTGAGGCCGAGGCTGCTCGACGCCTGCTGCTTCGATTCAGGGGTCTGGCGCGGCGTGCCGCCCTGTGCGGCGAGATGTTCCGCCGTGCGTTCGCCGAGGGTGAGGTTGACGGTCTTGGTCTGGCCGTTGCGCCAGAGGGTTATCTTGGCCGTCTCACCGGGCTTGAGTGCCGCGACGCGGCGCAGCAGGCGACCGGAGTCGGCTATGTCCTCACCTTCGACCTTGAGCAGGATGTCCCCGGCCTTGATACCGGCCTTGTCGGCGGGTTCTCCGGGCATCACGGAACCGACGAGGGCACCGCGCGGTTCACCGAGACCGAGCGCACGGGCCGTGTTCTCGTCCACATCCTGAATGGTCACGCCTATCCAGCCACGGCGCACCTTCTTGTCGCTCTTGAGCTGGTCGATGATGCGGGCTGCCATGTTGCTGGGGATGGCGAAGCCGATGCCCTGACCGCTGGCGACGATGGCCGTGTTGATGCCGATGACCTCACCCTTCATGTTGATGAGGGGGCCGCCGCTGTTGCCGGGGTTGATGGAGGCATCGGTCTGGAGGAAGTTGTCGAAGGGCCCGGAGCGGATGTCGCGCCCCTTGGCACTGAGGATGCCCGCCGTCACGCTGTGGTCGAGGCCGAAGGGGTTGCCGATGGCCATCAACCATTCACCCACTTCGAGGCTGTCAGAGTCGCCGAAGCGCAGCACGGGCAGTTGCCGCTTGGCGTCGATCTTGAGCAGGGCGAGGTCGGTCTCTTCGTCAGTGCCGATAACCTTGGCGTCGTAGGACGCACTCTTGCCCGTCTCGTTCTCGATGTTGACGTGGATGACATCCGCATCGGCGATGACGTGGTTGTTGGTGACGATGTAGCCGTCCGCCGAGAGGATGAAGCCGGAACCGAGCGAACGCTGCTTCTGCGGGCGCATCTTTCCGTGGAATCTTTCGAACTGCTCGAAGAACCTGTCGAAGGGCGTCCCTTGCGGGGCGTTGCGGAGCATGTCTCCGAACGGGTTTTCCGGGGCCTGCACGGTCTTCTCCGTGCTGATGTTGACGACAGCGGCACCGGCGTTCTTCGCCAGTTCCCTGAAATCCGGAAGACTTGCCGCCTGTGCGGTGGATGACAGGACCACCGCCACCATGAGCAGCAGCAATGCGAAATAGCGGGGGGTACGTACCATGCGGTAGCTCCTTCTAGGGCCTGAATGCCGGTTCATTCCGGCGGGGCTTCGCAAAATAATAGGTAATCGCCGTCGGATGTAAACACTGTTTTTCAGGCAGAACGAAGACGGGGGCCATGCCTCTGGCATGACCCCCGCTGAGGATGTCTTTTGGATCCGGCTACTTGCGCTTCTGCATTGCGGCCTGAAGAGCCGCGCCGAGCGAGCCGAGTTGGGGCTTTTCCTTGCGGGGTGCGAACTGCTTCCACGAGCCGTCGTCGCCGCCATGACCTGCATCGCCGACGGGGGCGAGGGTTATGCGGCGGGTCTCGGCCGAGATGTCCCGCACGGTCAGCGTCACGCTGTCACCGGCGTTCAGCTTGCTCAAGCTCGCGCCCTGACCGGAGGACTTGATGATGCCTTCGGGCAGCAGTCCCGTCAGACCGGGGGCGATGTTGACGAACAGGCCGAACTGGGCGCGCTTCTCGACGGTGCCCGTCACCTGTGTGCCGGGGGCGAAACGCTCGGTGGCGTCGGCCCACGGGTCGCCTTCGGCGTCGCGCAGGCTGAGGGATATGCGGCGCTTGGCGACGTCGAGTTCCTTGATCTTGACGTTGACGGCATCGCCAACGGCGACGATTTCCTCGGGCTTGTTCACCCGGCGCGTCCACGACATCTCGGAGACGTGCACAAGGCCCTCCACGCCGGGAAGCACTTCGACGAACGCACCGAACGGGGCGAGGCGCACCACCTTGGCGGGTACGACCTGATCCTGTTCGAGGCGGTCGCCCACGGTCTCCCACGGGTCGCCGCCTGCCTGCTTCACGGACAGGGAGATGCGGGTGCCCTTGCCCTTGGGTGCTTCGCCGATGCCCAGCACCTTGACGCGTACGCGGTCACCCACGGACACGGCTTCATCAGCCTGTGCCACGCGCGACCACGTCAGTTCGGAGATGTGCACCATGCCATCCACGCCGGGGGCGATTTCGACAAAGGCGCCGAACGGGGCGAGGCGGGTGACCGTGCCTTCGAGCACGTCGCCTTCCTTGACCCCTTCGAGGAAGGTGGCGAGTGCGGCGTCGCGTTCGCGTTCGAGCAGAGCCCTGCGCGAGACCACGATGTTGCGACCGTGCTGTTCCACGCGGGTGACGAGGAACTGGAAGGTCTGTCCCACCACGGACTCGGCGTCCTCAAGCTGGTGCAGGTCTATCTGGCTGCCGGGGCAGAAGGCGCGCTTGCGAAGCACGTCGACGTTGTAGCCCCCCTTGCAGGTTCCGGTTACACGGCCTTCGACGGGCACGCCCGAATCGCGTGCCTCTTCGAGGACGGCAGCGCCGCCCTGACCGGAAAGGCCCTTGGAAAGGCGTATCTCCTGTCCGTTCACGGCGGTGACGTACAAATCGACGCGGTCGCCCACGGCATAGGGGAGAGACCCGTCCGCCTCCTCAAGTTCGCGGCGGTCGATGACGCCGTCGACCTTTGAACCGGTGGCGACGAAGACGGAGTCGTCGGTGATGGCGACGATGGCGGCGCTGATGCGGTCGCCGGGGCGAACATTCCGGGTGCCGCCCGCATGAGCCTCAAGCAGTTCGGCGAAGCTGGCGCTCTCGTCCAGTTCCGGAGTGTCTATGGGTTCCCCAGTCATTGCTCGTTTCTCCTTCGAAATGGTATCCCCGCCGTGGCAGGAGTGGTCTGTTTACCAATGAGAGGTTGCGTAGGCAAGTGAACATGGCGGTTGCAACCGCTCTTGGCGCATGCAATACTCAATATAATTATGTTTCGATAGGAAGGAGGCTACATGCTTAAGGCAAGAGCAAGGCACATTCTCGTGCCGACGGAAGAGGCGTGCAACGAACTCAAGACCCGAATCGAGGGTGGCGAGGACTTCGCCGAAGTGGCGCGCGCGTCTTCGCGTTGTCCGTCCGGCAAGCGCGGCGGCGACCTCGGGGAGTTCCCCCGTGGTGCCATGGTGCCGGAATTCGACGAAGCCGTGTTCACGGGTGAGGTCGGCAAGGTGCTCGGTCCCATCCGTACCCAGTTCGGTTATCATCTGGTAGAGGTGACTTCCCGCTCGGGAGAATAGCCCGACCACCCGCCGGAAGAGTCGTTCAGCGGGGGGCGAGAATCGCCTCCCGCCCGTTATGGAGGGCTGTATATGGCGAATCTCAAGCTTTGGCGAAGCGAAGAGCTGCAACGGCTCAAAGAGGAGAGCGACATGCTCTTCGACAGGCTTTGCACCAGCTTCGGCCTGCCTTCGGTGTGCCGTCCCCTGCTTGAACAGGCCATGCACATCTACGATACCCCGGAGGCTGTCGTCGTGGAGGCGACTCTGCCCGGAGTCTCTGCCGAAGACCTCGATATCACCATCAGTGGCGCCATGCTCGTCGTCAGGTGTGCCCATGCGGGCAGTTGCAGTCCCGATGGAACGAGCAGCACGCTTGAAAGCCGTTTCTCCCTGCCGTGCAAGGTGCGCACCGACGATGTGGAGGCTGAACTCGACAACGACGTGTTGCGTATCACCATGCCCAAGTGCCGCCGTCCAGAGGCGCGCCGTATCCCCGTCAAGCCGCGTGCGGCATCATGAACGTGGAGGCCCCTATGAGCATACCCGGTGCCATTTCCCCATTGGCTGTCGAACAGCTGCGCTGGACTGTAGACCCTTCTTCCCTTCCCTTTTCGACCACGTCCGACTTGTCAGCCCATGACGGCATCATCGGTCAGCGCCGCGGCGTAGAGGCGTTCCGCTTCGGTATGGGGATGGACGGGCGTGGGTACAACATCTTCGTCACCGGCGCCTCGGGCATAGGCAAGCTCGCCATGACCCGCCAGTTGCTGCAACAGGCGGGGGGGGGCGTCGTGCCGGACGACCTCTGCTACGTCAACAACTTCACCGTGCCCGAAGAACCTGTGTTGCTGCGTTTCCCCGCCGGGCGGGGCAAGCGGTTCAAGGCTGATGTGCAGGCGTTTCTCGACACCATCAAGCGCGACATCCCGCAACTTTTCGAGAGTCAGGAGTACATCAACAGCAAGAACGAGATCATCGAGACGCATGACCGGAAGACCCGCGATTTTTTCAAGAACCTCGAGGCCAAGGTCAAGGACGCCGGATTCGTCCTCGTGAACATGCAGATGGGGCAGGTGCAGCGGCCCGACATCGTCCCCATGGTGGACGGAGAACCCGTGCACCTGCTCAAGCTGGAGGAGATGGCCGAGAAGGGGCGCTTCCCCCGCGAAGAACTGGTGCAGTTGCAGGCCAAGTACAAGGTGCTCAAGGAGGAGATAGACACCATATTCCTTGAGGTGCGTGAATTGCAGAAGGAGGTCAAACGCAAGAGCGAAGAGGTGGACAGGCTCATGTTCCTCAACGCCGCGCGCGACCTCGCCCGTCCGCTTTTCGCTGAATACGCCGAGGAGAAGGTCGTCGCGCACTTCGAGGGCATGTTGCAGCACATGTCCGACAATCTCGACGCCCTGCGCGCCATGGGGCAGCCCCAGCAAGGGCCCATGGGCATGTTCGTGCCCGTCACGGCAGAGAGTGTGCTGCATGACTATCAGGTGAACCTTCTCGTCGACAATTCCGGGCTTGAAGGTCCCCCCATCATCTTCGAGTCGTACCCTACGTACCGCAAGCTCTTCGGCAGCATAGAGCGCGCCATGGACAGGTCTGGCCTGTGGCGTACGGATTTCACCAAGATCAACGCCGGGTCGTTCGTCAGGGCCAACGGTGGCTATCTGGTGCTCAACCTCATGGATGCCATCTCCGAACCGGGAGTCTGGCAGACGCTCAAGCGGGCACTCAAGACCTCTGAAATCGAGATACAGACCTTCGACCCCTACTACTTCATCACGGCGCAGGGCCTCAAGCCGGAACCCGTGAAGATGGAAGTGAAGGTCGTGGTGCTTGCCACTCCGCAACTCTACCACATGCTGCGCCACTACGACCCCGAGGTCACCAAGATATTCAAGGTGTGGGCGGACTTCGATTCGGTGATGAACCGTGACGACGCCGCTGTGGAGGCAGTCACGCGGCTCATGGCCTCGTTCGCGAACGAGCGCAAGCTCATGCCTTTCGGGCGTGAAGCCGTCGCCCTCTTGCTTGAGCACAGCGTCCGGCTTGCCGGACGGCGTGAGAAGATGTCCACCACCTTCCCGGCCCTTTGCGACATCATGGAAGAGGCGCATTTCTTCGCCCATGCCGCCGCGGCGGAGACCGTCGGGGCAACGCATGTGCGTGATGCCATCCTCGCGCGGCGCGACAGGGCGGGGCAGTATGAAGAGAAGGTCCAGGAGATGATCGACCGTGGCAGCGTGTTCATCGACACGGAAGGTGCCGTGGTCGGTCAGGTCAACGGCCTTGCCGTGTTCGGCGTGGGAGACCACATGTTCGGTAAGCCCACGCGCATCACCGCCACAACGGCCATGGGGCGCGAGGGCATCATCAACATCGAGCGCGAGTCCGACCTTTCCGGTGCCATCCATAACAAGGGCATGCTCATCCTCGCAGGCTTCCTGCGCCGCCGCTTCGCGCAGGACAAGCCGCTGACTCTGGCTGCGTCCATCGCCTTCGAACAGTCCTATGGTGGTGTGGATGGCGACTCCGCCTCCAGTACCGAGCTTTACGCCATCCTTTCCAGCCTCGCCGGAGTACCGCTTTCGCAGGGGATAGCGGTGACGGGGTCCGTCAACCAGAAGGGCGAGGTGCAGCCCATAGGCGGTGTGAACGAGAAGATTGAAGGCTTCTTCGAGTGCTGCCGACGTAACGGTCTCACTGATGGACAGGGGGTGATGATTCCGGCTGCCAACGTGGGCGACCTCATGCTGGACGAAGACGTCATGGAAGCTGTGCGTGAGGGGCGGTTCCACATATGGGCCGTGAAGACCATTGAAGAAGGCATCGAATTGCTGACCGGAATGCCTGCGGGCGTGCGGGGTGAGGATGGCACGTTCCCCGACGGGACCCTCTTCGCCCTAGCCGATGCGCGGCTGCGTGCCCTCGCCGAAGGGCTGAAGGCCTTTGGCGAGAAGAAGGATGATGCCCAGGCATAGGCATACGTCTGGTTGATGATGCAGGGGGGCAGGTGCCCCCCTGTTGCGGACACGTCGATGCGCCCCGTCTTTTTCAAGGCGGGGCTTTCTGCTGTACGGTCACCCCTGTTTCTGGAGCCAGTTCATTGTCAGCAGGGGGGCTGAAGGTGGTGGCTGCCGATGTGGGCCTGTGGCTGCTGCCAGCGTTCCCATGCTGACAGGCGCGATAGAAGAAAGGCGTCACCCTTCAAGGAATGACGCCAGAGATGAAGTCGCAACGGAATGGCAGTATGAGGTGATGCCGGAGAGAGACCCGAAAGATGCGTAAGGATGTGAGGGTGGCTAGCTTCCCTGCGGCACGCCAAGCATCGGCAACCCGCCGGATACGAGGGCCATGAATCGCCGCGCGGACTGACGTTCTACAGGGTCGAGGTCATTCCAGCGACGTGCATGGTTGTGAATACAGACTCCGTCAGCCTCGACATCGACGTACAGCATGCGTTCCACATCCGCTTCAATCTCGATGCGTTCCCCTGAATGTGTGACGAGCACCAACTGCACCTGCCTGTACGGAAAAAGGTCTTTAGTCATACCTGGCCACTCCGGTACTGATAGGAGGTGAAGAAACCTCTTTATGTTTACCACATGTGGAATACGAGACAAGGTGTATACGCGATGCACCATGGGACTTGTGAAAAAAACAACGACCTGTTTGTACGGTGAGTTGTGGCTAGGTGAGCTTGATTGAACGATGGTGCACACGGCACTAAGCGCATGTTACATGCGATTGTGAAAAAAATAGCCAGACTGTAGTGTTTGTTCGCGCATTCAACATGGTCCGGGCGGGGTGTGAAAGGGCGGCATGACCTTTCGTGCCGAACAGTTGTCACGACTGTGACGTCATGGCGTCCGGTATGTTCTGCCTCATGAAGGTGGTTTATTTGCGTTCTGTTCTGTGGCATGGCTCAAATCGAGGACGAGACAGAAACGCGCGGGCATCATGGCTGCCCGTCAGCACCGGAGGTTCATTATGCAACTTGCTCACAATCTGCTTTCAGAGCGGCTCGATACCCTGCGGTCACGGCTGTTGATCATGCTCGACGGGGCAGAGAAGGCCGTTTCGAACTGCGTATGGGCCTATCTCCGGCGCGATGAACGGCTTGCCTGGGATGTGGCTGCCCATGATTTCGCCATCAACGACCTCGAAGTGGAAATCGACGAACTGAGTCTGCAACTTCTGGCGCGTGAAGCGCCTCTTGCGCAGGATTTGCGAACCATCATCGCCACGATGCGCATCTCGAACGATGTGGAACGTATCGCCGACGAGGCTGCCAATGTCGCAGAGCGCGCCTTGCCGCTGGTGTCGCTGCCTGTGTTGCCTTTCGGTGACCTCTTCACGCCTTTTGCTGAAAGCGTGCTCGCGCAGGTGCGTTTTGCGTGCGCAGCTGTCCGCGATATGGACCCCGATGCCGCGCAACGCCTTCGTGACATGGATGAGGAGGTCGACTTCGGTCTGTATGAACTCTCCACGGCTGTCGTCGCCTTCATGAAAGAGAATCCTGAAGCCATGGAACGGGCGTTGTCGTTCCTTATCATGGCGCGACGCCTTGAACGCATCGCCGACCTTGCGACCAACATCGGTGAAAGCGTCTACTTCGCTGTGCGCGGCATCAATGCCAAACACGCCAGCGTTGAATGCGTGGAGTAGCGGCGACGCGGGTGTGCGTTTTCTGTGTGCGTTGACGAGAGTCTCGCAACATGGCGTTGTTGATAGATGTGTGAATGAAATCAGCCCCCGTCCCGGAGATGACGTCTCCGTGGCGGGGGCTTGGTTTGCTACGTTCTAGGACGTTCCCGCAAAGAAAAGCAGATGCGATGAGTGGATGAATACTTTAAAAGACCCCGGAAACATTCGTGTTTCCGGGGTCTTGCATTCTGTATGGCGGAGAGGGTGTCCGCTAAACATGGTTTATAGTTGTCTGTTTTAGCTTGATTTTGATGTTTTGTATTTTGGTAGTTGCCCCCAAGGTTGCCCCATAAGGGTGGTGACTTCTGTAGCCTTCGTGCTTGTGGCTATGTCGGTCTCCTTGCTGGTGGTTGATGACGCGTTGCAACCTCATCGCTATCCCAACGGAGTAAAGCATGGCCACTTCCTTTTGAAGGGCCAACTGTCAGGTAATAACAAGATTAAATCACCAGACGCAGCCGTGGTGTGCATCCATATCGGCTCTTGCCTTCGCCCTTGCTATTGGGGTAATCCACTCATTGATGTTCAATCGTTCTTCCTAGAAGTGTGAGCCTATTGCTTTGCGGCGTCGCGGCTCCTCCTCTGGGGTTCGCCTTCGGTCTTGGTAGGCCGGGCGAAGCGCATCAGGTCGCAGGAAGGGTGAGTATGGGCCGGACGCAACGATATGTGGAGATTCCTCCCGATGCTGGAAGGGGCAGCGTTGCCGCTGCCATGAAGCCTTCCGGTGTCGCTGTCGTTAGCTCGTTGCCTCTCGGTCTGTGTTGTTGTCGGTAGAACGAATCGCCCCCGTGCTGTGTGTCAGCTCGGGGGCGTTTTTTTGCGGGAGATGGCAATGAGTTGTTCTTGTAGAGGGCAGGGGCTCTTAGCTTGGCTTTACATGGGAATCGCGGGGGTCTTCATTTTGATGGTGCCGTGCAATGTACGGGCTGGAAGCTCTCCGCAGCCCTATGTGCTGTGCCGCGCGCATAAAGTCCCTCTTAAAGGTATGCCCGACTTCTATGGCGTAAAAATTCTCGTGACCACCAAGGCTCGCGATATGTCGACCATGTCCATGGAGCAGTTGGCTGCAACGGCCTACTCGGCAATGGAATATTTCAATGCGGGTGAATACGCCGATGCCTTGTTGGTCAATGTGCTGCTCACTCCTAGCTGTGCAGATACGGGCCTGTCGATCGCCCGTGCTCAAGTGGGCGAAGGTCGACGAATAGTCTCTGCGGCCCGAAAGTCATGCGGCCCTAGCGCCGCCATGCTTTGTGTCGCGGATGCTGTTGCCAGGGCTAAGCGTGGTTCCGCGCGGATGACTTCAGATGCCGATTACGCCAAGGCTGCCACGGTCTGCAAGGTGTCTGCTCGTGCTGCGAAGGATGTTCATCTCGCTTTGGCAGAATATGCACTGCATGAGGACTACTATGAAGTCACGGAGAACATTTTGCCTAAAAGTCCGAGTAAATAGAAGTTGATGCTGGAGGCGTGAGGCTATGAAGAGAAGAACGGCTGAACTGATAAGGATACTGCAAGGTAGAAAAATGCTTACCCATATGAATATAATGATAGGCAATGCTCGTCACTGTTTAGTTAACTGGATTAGCCAGAATAGCTCTCTGTGCGCTCTTCGGGATTTAAATTTTGAAGTTAGCTTTCCTTACTGTGTACAGTATGCGCAGGCTCTGTATATATTGAGGTATTATCCAGCATATTTTGCTGAGAACTATATGCTTTACACAACATTGAGTGAGATGGGGTGCCGTCGGCCTGATATCGCGTCGATTGGCTGCGGAAGCATGGTTGATGGCGCAGCTGCAAGCTATGTTTTTGATTCATTTACGTATCATGGGTATGATTTGAATGACTGGAGCTTTAAGGGATTAACTCCTAATGGTGGTTCTGTCATCTTCCACAATGGAGATGTGTTTAGCGAGACGTCATGGGATGTTGAGCGTGATGTCTTTTGTTTTTCAAGGTCGCTGCGTGATATTGGAGATAATATTGATGGATTGAGGTGTGCCGTTGAGTCAACTGATTTTAAATATGATAATATTTATATATGTGCGACTTACAATAGCGCACCGGATGAGATAAGAAGGTCTCACAGGGGCATGTTAAGGCGTTTTGCTTCATTTTTTGAAGACTACGATATTATAAATGAGGACTATTGGGATTCAGGTAGATTGTCTAAAAGAGGAAGAGCGATAAGGAGTCATCTTGATTGGTGGGTTCACAGCGAGTCTAGCTTTTGTTCTTCACTTCTTTCTAGGTGTAGAGATATGTTGTCGGATGGGTGCGCTACTTCTGATTGCGAAACGAACTTACAGAAAAAACCTATTTTAAATGTCACAGAGCTTGGATTTGAGGTGTTACATCTTTTACGCAGATGAGGACGTTCATGACCTTCAAGAATGACGTCGATGGGTGTTCATATCCTGGCATATTGTCTGCGAGTAGGTCTACGGATATACCAGCATTCTATGCAGAATGGTTCTCGAGAAGGCTACGAGATGGGTATGTTGTTTGGAAAAGTCCTTTTAACCAAAAGTGTTACTCTGTTTGTTTTGAAAAAGCAGGTGGCATTGTCTTTTGGACCAAGAACCCTAAGCCTCTAATGCCTTTTTTGGACGAGGTTTCAGAGCTTGGCTATGACTATTACTTTCAGTTTACGGTCAATGACTATGAGAGTGAAGGTTTTGAGCCGAATGTACCTCCCCTTGATGAGCGGATAGAGACGTTTCGCAGCTTGTCGCAAAAACTGGGCAAGGAGCGAGTCATCTGGCGCTTCGATCCCATTTGCTTGACCCGTGAGCTTGACGTCGAAGGTATCATGGCTCGGCTACGTTCTATCGGGGAGTGCTTGAAGGGGTATACTGAACAGCTTGTCATCAGTTTTGTGGACGTCCATGCGTACACGAAGGTGCAACGTAACATCAAAACAGCAGACGGCTTTTGCCTTCGAGAGCCTAGCATGGAAGAGCAGGATGAATTGGCAAGGCGCATTTCGTCCTACGCAAAAGAGATTGGCGTATCGCCTTCAGCGTGCGGCGAACGTAGGTCTTTTGCACATTTTGGCATTCTTCCTAACAAGTGCATAGATGGCGAGTTGTTCAAGAGAATATGCCGGAAAGGCAACATAAAACTTCAAAAGCATCTGGGAACGTACATCGATCAATACTCGCTCCTGTCTCCGCAAAAGAAAGACGTTACCCTGTGCAAGGACAAGGGGCAGCGTAAAGAATGTGGATGCGTCGAGAGCAAAGATATAGGAATGTACAATACGTGCAACCATATGTGCGTGTACTGCTATGCGAATACATCGCAGCGTGTGGTCGAAAAGAACCGGGTACTGCATGATGTCAATGGAGAATCGCTCATCCCTACGTCGAGAACGGTGGAGGAGTAGCTTCGTGCCATGATATTTCGGCGTGATGGAAGTTGTTTTGATGAGCCTTGAGATTCTGCTCCTCATTGGCATTGTGGCCGGGGCCATCGGCTATCGTGTGGCCAACGGCAAGGGCCGGGATGGGCTTGTCTGGGGCATGCTGTGCTTCTTCATCCCCATTCTGGTGCTGCTGCTTCTGATTCTCGGCCCCGGCAGCGGTGTACCTCCGGGCTACCGCCGTTGTCCGCATTGCGCCGAACCCATCCACAAGGCCGCCAACGTGTGCCGCCACTGCCGAGGCGAGGTCACACCGGTGCAGCAGAGCACAGGCCATGCAACGCGCCCCTGCCCGCACTGCGGCGCAGACATGGACAACGACGCGCGCGTTTGTACATCGTGTGGCAAGAGCGTGTCGTTCTAGCTGGTATCGCACCTGTCAGACCAGACACACAAAAGCCCCCGCATCGGGGGCTTTTGCATTACTCGGCATCTGCGTGGGCGGCTCGTTGTTCGCGTCGCCAGTCCCACGGGGGTTGCGGCATCCCTGCGGCCCATAGGCCGCGTTGCGCGAGAGCTGCACGTATGGTCACCACTACCCACTCCACGCAAGGGAAGATGGCTTGGCAGTACTGCGGGTACACCCACGCCTGACCCGCGTCGAGCATGGCTGCGTTGACATCGACGTCTCCGTGCTGCACCCGCCCCACCACGCGACCGTATCGGTCGGTGTCCATCGTCCGCACGTCGATCGTCCCCCCATCCGCGAGCATCTCGCGCAGGTAGTCGCGGGCCTCTGGCCCGCCGGGCTGTGCAAGCTCCGGGGCGTCCACACCATAGAGCCGTACCTTGACGACGTCACCGCTCGTGCGGCGGACGGTGAGCGTGTCACCATCGTGCACACGAAGTACGACGCCGGGCCACGCATAGACCAGCGAGGGACAGGTGAGCAGGGCGCAGAGGAGGGCGGCGCGAATGAGCATACGCTTCCTATACAGCAGCATGTGGGGCGTGACCATATCCGTGGCAGCGAAGGTCAGACGTTCATCAGGTTGAGCATGCTTTGCTGCGGTGGGAGATCTTATGAGGTGTCGGAAGCGCTCATGAACTGGAGGGTGCTTTTTCCTCGTAGTTGCAATTAGCTGTTTTTCATCCATTTTTTTATGAGCGTAAATTTTTTTAAGAAAAAATACAGTCAATAAAAACAGGTTGTTAAAAAAACGAAGTGTCGATTTTGAATGGCTTTTCGCAGAATCTATGGACCGTGTGCAAGGGTTGTGGGGGGGGCGCACGACTGTTAAATGCTATTTGTCTCGGCATCATGTAGCGCAGTCCCCCAAAAGGAGGGTGCATGACTAAAGCAGACATTCTCGTGTTTGTGAACGTCGCGCACGCAGTCATCGTCTGGGCTTTGAGTAGAGCCTAGCAAAAAAGCCGACGGCCTCCCCGCGAAAGCGAGAAGGCCGCCAAGTCTGAAGCGGGTCGATGCCGTACAGTAGCTACAGACCCGGAAAGGACACAGAGCTGGTACCTCTGTGTCCTTTCCCTTTATGGCACTGCACCTATTGAGGCAACAGATTTTCGGCATTATTTGCCGTTTTTTCGAGGCAAAACCCTACACCGGATAGCTCACTTCCACGACCTCCAGCGCTTCGAAGGTGGATGAGGATTCAACCATCGCTTTAAGTTCTGCCCGGCGCATAGCCAGCTTCTGCCGGGCATACTCAAGCCCGGTGAGATCGGTAGCAGCGAGCAACGCCGCTTCCACGGCCACCGTGGTGGGGGTGGGGTCGGAGAGGGCGATTACTCCAGCAAGGGCCGCATCGTGTCCGGCCCGGATGGCAGCCAGCTTCGTGGCCTTGGCCTGTTCCAGCGTCAGGGGCGGGGGCGGCGCATCGGCAGCGGCACGGGCCGACTCCCACGCGGCGAGGGCTGGCACAACCAGCACGTCATACTCGGTCTGTGTCACCGGGGTGTTCGGCGTGCCGTCGTTATGTTCCACCCACCCGGTGCGCCCATCCCACTGGATGGCATGCACGTGCCCCGGCAGGGTGAGGCTCACGTTGAGGCCCCGCCCGTCCACGATGACGAGGCTGTCGGCGGGAACGATGGTCACTCTAGGCATGGGGCACCTCCTGGAGGGCGATGGTGCGAGAATGTGCGGTCGCGCCCGCTGCGTTGTCTGCGCCGAGGGCGGCAAGGGTGATGGCCTGCGACGCCTCTGCCGCACGCACCATCTCGTTGCGCAGCGATTCGGTAGCCGCCGCGCCCTGCCGCACCTGCTGTGCGTTCTCGATGAGCAGCACGGGCAGCCACGCCAGCGAGCATCCCCACTCGTCGATGTCCGCCCCGGTCTGCGGGTGCGTGCCGCGCAACTGCGTGAACAGGGCGCAGTCCAGTTGTCTGCATTCGACAAATCCCGCGAGCGGGCACAGGTTCTTGCGTTGCATCTGCATGGCTAATCCTTTCTGGCGATGATGACGTCGACGTAGGCGAGGCGCAGGTCGAGGCCGTGTGAGTGTGAACCGTTGCCGCCAACGTAGTCCGTATACCGCGTGGCGTTACGTACGAACTTGGAACTAGAGGCAGGAGGCACGTCAGAGCTACCGCTCCAGTAGAAACCAACGCCAACGGCCTCGGCTGTTCCCCCGAAGTTAGAGTACCCCGCCAGAATACCCAACCTGTGACTTGGCATCTGCGAGGTTACCAGCGTCGTCGAGTCGACCATCGTACGGCTAAAAATAGAAGAGAATCCCGTGACGCCGCCGCTCCCCACCGCCCCGGACACCACCCGCAACGCCCTGTCATTTAACGTCACGTCCTTCGTCCACCCTGTAGGGGCCGTCGACTGCTGAAAGAGCATCCGCGTCCCGGAAGGGAAAGATGCCCCACCGCCAGCCTGTTTCCATGTGACAGGGCTGGCGCTGATCAACATCCAAAGGGTGTTGTCGTCGAGTTGCCGGGCCAATTTCCCTATGCCACTGGCATCGACGCCAATGCCCGCTTCGCGCGCAGATTGATTTGCGTACTCCCATGCGTACGGCACGTGCATGTTGTCTGCGCCAGTTAAAGCACCGTGTAGTGTAGACATCAAAATACTCCCATGAGTTGCGTGGGTTCTCCGCCCACAGTCACATATACGGGAACCTCAAGCCCTCCATCCATTGCTGTGATGGGGCGGATGGATCCAGAAGGTGTGTTGAGAGCAAAGTCCACATCGACAGTCTGTCCGTCGGCGGGGTGGCCTGTAGCTGTCACTGCGATACGGTAGGCAAAGCCGACCTCAAGGTTGCGCACGATGAATGACGGATCCGCTGTCGTTCCAGCGAGCCACCAAGCATTGCCTCCACTGCCAAGCTTGCGCACGAAGATGGACCAACGCATGGCATCACCACGCCACGCGAGTGACACAAGGCGTTTGGCCACAAGGTCCTCTGTGACCTGCATGAGGGTTGCCACCAGAGCTGTGACGCTCGGCAGCGTGGCGCTGGATGGGATGCTCGGCGGCTGGCCTTCGTCGGCGTATACGGCCTCGTCGTACTCCAGTGCCTCGATCTGCACCCGCATGTCTTGCGTGCGTGCGATGGAGAGCACGCGATACCATCGGGCGTTGCGTCCAAGCTCTCCCACTGTCACCGTGGCTGTTTCGGACGGGGCGAATTGAAGGGGGGCAGCAAGGTGCAAGGTGCTCGTGGAGGTGTGTTGCGAGACAGGAGCGAGGGTAACCGACTCGTGGAGCTCGTTGCCTGTGTCCGCGCATTGCCGGTCTACATGCCGAACAAGTACTTGATAGGTAGTTCCGGGTTCGAGGGTCACAGGCCTGTTGAGGGTGATTTCCGTGGGTGTGGCCGTGAGTACGCGTGCGGACTGTGTACGGTGCAGTAGATCATGTGCGATCTGGATGATGCGCCCGGGAGCGACGTGCGAGCCTAAGGCGTCGACATTGCATCGCAGGCTGATTGTGCGGGCCAGATACCGGTTGCATCTATCCATGTAGCGAGCCCAGCGGTATGCCTGTGCTTCCGTCGTGCAGGGATAGAGGGTTTCCTGCCGGATTCTCGGGGTACGGCCTGCAATGATCCCGTATTTTTCACCGGGGACGAAAAGCGTTTCCGGCCCGCGTTCGGGGTGGAACCATGTCACTTCCCAAGCATCGGCCCGGTCTGTCAGGGCTGCATACCCTACACCGCATGTGCCGTTGAGGATGTTGGCTGGCGTGACCAACAGTCCTTGATCGGGGAATTGTTCAGGTCTGTCGCTGATACACCCAATGCTGGTGCCACGAGGGAGGATGCGGAACCTTCCGAATCGACCGAGATAGGACGCCGCTGTTTCAAAGTTCATATCGGTGTCAAAGTACATCGCGCCTGTGATGCCTTTCTCGTCACACCACGCGGCTGCATCCGCAAAGTCTTGGAGCGCGACTTGCGACACTGGCCAAGCGACCCCGTAGCGGCGGTTTAGCAACAGGTCGAGTGCCATCCATGCGGGGTTGCTAGCAGGCCGGGAGACAGTTCCACCGTTACCGTCCGGCAGGGGCAGGGTAGAGCGCTCTGCTGTGCAAGTGACGGTGAAGGCGCTGCCGTTCAGCTGGTCGGTAGCCAGTGCCCGAACCGCGAAAAGAGCCATGTTGGGAAGCCGGAAATCATCAGGCACGATCTCGTGGCAGTATTCCCACCATGTATCGCTCATATGCCTCGTGTCGCTGGCGGGTGGAGTGTTGAAGCGGACTCGTACCTCGTAGTGGCCAGTTGGAACGGCATAACGCCAATAGCGACGGACTGCAGCGCGCTGGGATGCGGTGATGGTCTGCGTATCCAAGTGGGTCCAAGCCGTGGCTCCAATGACCCGGCATTCTATGTCGATGGTCACAGAGAGAGAATCAAGCCCGCCCTTGTCGTTGGCGTACCACAGCCCCTGCAAGCAGGATATGCCGATACCGATGCTCTGTGTGTTGTTCCCTGAGAGAGTGACAGTGTGCCAATTGGTGCTGATCTTCACTCCGACAGCCTGTTCACTCACAGCATCATTGAACGCAGGGATGACGCTCTGATCGGGCGTTCCCTGTCGGGTTTCGACGACGACTTCGGTGTAGTTGCCGATGGGGTTGCCATTGATTTTCACGTCGGAGATAGCATCAACAGGCCCCTCTCCTATGATGAAGAGCATGTTCAAGTACTGCTTATCACCGTCCGTGCTGATGAATTGCCCCGCCTTGAATGGGGCAAAGTTCTCCTTTCTACCGTACAGGATGGGGACAGGGCGTCCATTTTCGATGGGGTTGGTCGGTGCCCACCCATAGTTGGGTGACTCCTGCAGGGGGTCAGCTCCGATAGCGCGTCCGGATCCCACCCGGCCCGGAGGAAGTACGGCATTGATCGCGACGGCTCCCCCGACAGCCACGAGACCTCCTGCTATGGCGCCAGCCGTTCCCATCGCACCGGCCATGCCGATGGCCGCTTCGGCGGAGATGAGACCTGCGCTCATCATGCCCGACATGGCCCCTGATACGAGCCAGCCTCCTATGGCCGGGGCTGTGACCAGCAATGCAACCATGGCCACCGTCGCCAGTGGGTTTTTCCCTCCGCCTCCTCCCAAGGGGATGACGGTAGCAAGCACCGCATCACCGGGTTGCAGATCGTATATCTCCGCTTCGAAGAGCGTCAGCTTGCGGCCATTGATGGCAAACTGGATGTCGAAGGCCTCTGGGAGCTCGAATTCAGACGGGATGACTTCGGCAATGCGTAGTCCGGGGCGCCAAGCATGGTAGGCGCTATGCACATCAAGCGGATCGAGCCAGTTGAACGCTGTGGTTACAAGAACGCTAGCCGACTGCATCATAGCTCCAATACCCTGCCACGCGAGACGCATACGGTGCTTCGGTCACGGTTGAGGTGTGGACGCCAGCTTCATTGAGAATGTGAACGAAGCGCCCTCTGCCGATGTACGTCGCAAAATGGTTAACAGCGCGGACGGCTCGTGCATCATGGCGTAGCGCGACAATGCACGGGATGACCGGGCTACCAAGGTGGACCCATATTCTCCGTTCGCGTTGGGCCCTGAATTCACGCGCGATGGCAAGTAGCTGCTCAGGGTCATGATGGAAGTCCGGCAGCTCGACCCCGAATAAGCGGTGGGTTGCCATTACGAGTCCCCAACAGTCGAAGCGAGGCGTCCCTGTTGCGGGATCCAGTTCTCCACGCCCTCCCTTCGCGTAACGTGCAGTGTAGAGTTCGGTCAGGCTAAAGCACATAGTGTGCTCCTTTGCCGCAGAAGGGCACTCCGCCGAATAATTCGTTCCGGCCCGGATCGAGTGAGGCGGCGATTTCCCGGCATCGCGTCAGGGTGTGGTCGCATGTCCGCACGTGTGGGCAATCCTCCACTTGTCGCCACGTGCAGTAGTCGCGCAGGATCCGGCGTCCTATCACTGCTCCCCACACGTCGGGCCCTCCCACCTCGATGGAAATCCAATCCATAGGCGGGGCGCATGATATCGATGCGTCCTGGAAGACGTACTCTGCGGTCGGGGCTGCTTCTGCTAAGAGATTCGTATTGACGATGATGAGACGGCATCCCACCGGTTCTCGACCATTGGCTTTGCGCCAGTCTTCAAGTTGTTCCATCCAGCGGAGAGCGATGCCGTTTGCGTTGGAGACCCGTAGCTGCAGGGTTGCACGGCGGGCTCCTTCCCCCTCACGGTATTGTCCCAAGTCGAAGTTGAAGGCCTGCCAGATGTGTGAGCCGGGGCCTGATATGATTCCCCGCACTTCCCCTTCGAACAGCTCTCCCGCGATAAGCCGGTAGGTGGCCGCTGGTTGGGCGTCAATCTGCACCGCGTCGGGCTTGGTGAAGCTGGCCACGGTCTCCCACGTTGTGCCAGCTTGTCGTTGTAGTTCGATGGTGCCAGCGTCGATACCCGCATCGAGTGATACGGTCACCGCGCCGTACTCCCTCAATGTGTAGGCGATCGTGTCGGCAGGGGCGGAGAGGGTGCCTGTGGTGGCATCGATGTTCGGCCACGCCCACGAACGTGGATCACGTGCCAGCCGGATCGTTGTTCCATCCGGCAAAGCCAGTTCCGCCAGAACGATGTACGGATGCTCGCTGTGCGTGCGGTTCCGTTCGATGATTTCAGAGAGGCTGGGCATGGTCTAAGCCTCTCTGACGATTTGTAGCTGTAGGTCTACGGCATACGTGCCGGGCTGTGAGCCCGACTGAGACCAGCGGGGAGAGTTCGGCTTGAGGCGTACGACATACGCCTTGGCTGTCGTGGGGTGCAGCCACAGAAAGCGCACAGCACGGTGCGACGCGCAGAAGGAGCGCAGGCTCTCGAATTGTGCAATACGGAGGCGAGGCCATTTAAGCGTCATCACCCCTTCACGAGGCGTACTGAATACGGGGCGCGCAGCGTCATCGCCGGATTCGAACTCTGATTCAATGTACGGGTCGTTTACACATCGATCGATGCTTGTCGGGGCCGCGATGGTCGGAAAGGTATCCATGGCTACCCCCCTGTGGCCACCGCATCGCGGAAGCCCATATAGTTGTTCCGGAGACTGTCGATCACGATGGTCATTACTTCGCGTCTTCGAGTGTCGTTGAAGTCGATGTGGGTGGACGTAATCTGCATGGGCGTGCCGCTTTCGTTGACAATGCGCACCTCCATGTCACGGGGACCAGAGGCCTCCACAGGAGCTAGGCGCTTCATCTGTTCAGGGGTGAAGACCCCTTCGCCTCGTTTGAGGATTGCGGGGATCTCGTCGCTGGCGATACCACCACCATGATAACGCGGAGCATGGGTGTAGAGTCCAGAAGGCACGGCACGGGCAAAGGTGGCTTCCGCTCCGGCAATACCCCCGGTGTGGTTGCCGAATCCGAGGATCTTGCCGAAGTCAAAGCCGCCGAATGCGGATGCCAGAGGGCCGGTGATGCTCTGGCGGATCTGGGCTCGTGCCAGATCTGCGATTACCGAGTCGACGAAGCTGGAGAAGTCCATCTTGCCCTTGGTGACGAAGTTGACCAGGGCGTCCTCCATGGATCTGAATGCTCCGGAGACCGCAGCCTCCATGCTCTTGGCCACATTCTTGGCCTCATCCGCATAGTCTCGAAGGCCGCGCTTGATGCCGTCGGATCCAGCGCGTGATAGGCGTAAACGCTGCTCTTCGTACCACGCATCAAGCAGCTCTTTGTCCTGAACATGCTTGGAGTATGTCGCGAATTCCTGTTGCAGGACTCGTTGCTGCAGATCCGTGCGCCCTTTGAGTGTAGAGGCCGCTTTGCCGAGGAATTGAACATTGATTTCTTCAATGCGCTGTTGGCTTTTGAGCTCAAGCAATTCTCTGGCCTTCGCTTCTTCCTCCATGCGCTGCTGCGGGCTGGCCGCTCGCCACTCGTCGCTCTGCTTCCATTTCTCGATTGAGGAGAGCCCCCTTAGCCGCTCCATTTCAACGGCATCCAGTCTGTTTCCGCCAATCGATTGCCGGTACACGGAGAGCTCTGCGGAGCGTTCGCGCGCTTGCTCCCCCCATCGTGTGATGGCTCCGTGGTATTGCTGCGGCGTCATGCCCAGCGAGAACGCCTTTTCAGCCTCTTGGCGCCATACCCGCATCTCCGGCGTCACGCTGCCAATGGTGCGTTGTAGTTTGGCGAAGCGCTGCTCAAATTGCTCTTGGGCTAAAGCAACGTCATCGCCGGATAGGCGGAGTACCTCTTCGTGCACCTCGCGCATGGCGTCTGACACTTTGTTTTGCTCCGAAGCATTGCTCCGCGTGATGCTTTTCAGCTTTTCGTTTCGCTCGGCTTCGACAGCCGCGATCTGCTGATTGTAAAGCGTGGCGTTGGCCAGATCTGCATCGCGTGCAGCGGAGAGTTTGCGGATGGCCTCTTCTGCTTCGTTATTGATCTTCTTTATCTTTTCAGCTTCAGACTCTTTCATGAACGCAGAATAGGCAGACCGGGCCGCACCAGTGATGCGCTCTATGCGGACACTATCTGACGTCTGGTCGGCGAAGGCGCCATCGCGTTGGCGCTGGCCAGCGTTTTTGCGCCACAGGTATTCATCTATCTGCGCTTGTGAGTAGCCATACTGCCCTTCGCCGATCAGCTCTTTGCCCTTGATGCCCAAGGCCTGCATTTCAGCGATGATGGAGCGGCGCTGGGCATTCGCTTCCATCGCGTCAGTAGCGTTCTTTAGGGCGCTTGATACGGCTTCGATGCCGCGCACTACGGCATCGGTATCCATGACACTGGCCTTGAAGCGTTCCCATTCCGTGGATAGGCGGTTGACTGCGGCCACGCTTTCAGACGCTGCGCCGGCGTATTCCGAGCGCAGGACGTTAGCCAGCTTGGGGAGCAGGTCGTCCGCGAGCACTTGTCCTTGTTCCAGCATCTTATCGAGCTCAGCCGTGGTGACGCCCATTGCCCGTGCCGCAAGGTTGAATGCCCCCGGCAAGCGTTCGCCGAGTTGGCCTCTAAGCTCCTCTGCCTGAACCTTCCCCTTCGACATCATCTGCGACAGCGCGATGAACACGCCGTTCATGTCGTCTTGCGAGAGCGCCAAAGCCGCTCCGGCTTGTGAGACAGCTTCAAAGATGCCTCTTGCATCGGCCTCCATACTTGTTCCCTTGGAGGCGGCGAAGAATGATTTGGCGGCAGCGGCAGTGGTTTGGAACTGCAGCCCGAGCCTGTTGCTTACTTCGTAGATGAACTGGAGCTGCTCTCGGGCGCCAGCGCTGCTGCCGGTGACGGTGGTATAGGCACGGTTCAGCCTGTCGGCCTGCATTGCGGCATCGAAGCAGGCCTTAGCTGCTGCACCGGCAGCAAGCCCGATAGCCGCCACGTAGGGTACGGCCGACATGGCCGCGCTCCCCAGCATTCGAGCACCACCTGTAACGTCGCCGCTCTTGATGCGGAATGACGCGAGCTCCATCGTGGACATGCCCGCGGCCTTACCAAGTGAAGAGAAGGCGCGCTCGGCTTCATTGATGGCCTTTTGTTCTAGAACTCGCTGCTGCAGTTGGCGGAGCCCGACCTCGGACAAGCCAGTGATCTTTGTCAGTGCTCCGAGTTCGGCTCCAAGCTTGGAGAAGTCGGTGCCCACTGCGGACGCTCGTCGCCCGACTTTCGAGAGATTATCCGTTAAGCCAGCAAGTGCGCTTTCAGCCTGCTTCGGTGAGATGGCACTATTCATGGCGTCAGCGATACCCGCAGCTTCCTGGCGGACAATCACTTTCGCGGCATTCAGATCTTGTTTGAGCTGTGAGTAGTCGCCGCTGATGACAACGGATACTCCGGGAATGCGCATCGTGCCTCCAACTGGAGGCAATCGCGTAGGGTGTGGGGGATAATGGGTGTGTCAGGCTCTGTTTGGGGCATCACCGTGTTCCAAGCGAAGTCCCTTCATGAACAAGCCGTCTGGGGAGGCGTTGTTGACCGTGTGTATTTCTGTGTGTATATTCTACGCGTAAGGAGGCTGAATGAAACGTTCAGACATCCTTAGGGCTCTTCAACGCGCAGGCCTCGTGCTTGACGAGGGTGGCAAACACACCAAGGTTTACACACCTGATGGAAGATTTGTCGCAACCGTTCCTCGCCACAAGGAAATCAAAGATTTTCTTGCCAAGAGGATTGCGGAACAGACTGGCGTGAAGTTGCTCTAGACCGCGGGAGGGGCTCGCCCCTCCCCATTAGCCCAGAGGAGAGATGGTATGCTGTGTTATTTTGCAGCCTTTACGCCGGTCAAAGAGGGCGGTTTTGCAGTCCACTTCCCAGATATTCCCGAGGCTCTTACCCAGGGCGAAACCTTCCAGGAGTGCCTTGAGAACGCTGAGGATGTACTGTCGGAGGCTATTTCCGAGTACGCTGCTGCTCGCAAGCCCTTACCGACGCCAAGTACCTTACAGGAGGCGAAGGCCTACGCGGAACGGAATGACGCTGGGGCAGGGGAGTCTTTTCTGCAGCTTGTCCAAGCTCCCGGAACGGATACGACTCCTGTGCGAATCAATGTCAGTATTCCAAAGTATGTGCTTGAGCGCATAGACCGCAAGGCAAAGGCGCTCGGCATGAACCGGTCGCGCTTTTTGTCCGAAGCTGCGTTGCGGTGCGCAGTCTGACACCACCCCACAGGGCCGGGATAACCTCCCGGCCCTCTTCGTTTCCACCCACACCCTATTCGATTGCCAATGATCTTACGGCTGGACACCGCTTTTCTTGTCGTTCCACTGCTCCATGAGCAGGGGAAACACTTCAGACTCAAGGCGTAGGCACCGGTCCATGTCGTCCCGAGTGCCGCCGTATGCATCAACGACCTGCGCCACGTCGGTAGCGCGCAGTTTTTGCGGTACCACCCCGCCCATACCGACCGACAGCATGGGCCGGTTGAACTCGTGGAGGGTGGCCCAGACCTTCCACGCACACCTATTCTCAAACGCCAGCTCCGGGCGCGGACACTCGGCACAGGGTGGGGCCCCGTCCCATGCCTCGGTGCAATCCTCACAGCTAGTGCCCGTGAGTTGCCACCGCGCCCAGTCGATCAGTTTTTTTCAAGAGCCTGTGCCGCGGCGTCGGTCTGCTCAATGAGCCTGTCCAGCAGGCCGTTGACTAAGCGCGCGAACACGAGGCTTTCACGCATGAGTGTGGCCTTGTTCTCTGCGTTACAGGGGATGGCCTTGCCGTGCTCGTCTTCGATGCCGTCCCAATCCATGATCGAGTAGTCCCAGATCAATTCGGACCGGCGAGCTTCGTCCACTTCGACATCAACGGAGCGAACACCGCGCTTCCACACTTCGCGCTTGTTGGTCGTAGCGCTGTATATTTCGTCGAGGGCCGCGCCGTTGCACAGGCGTATGGTGAGACGGGCGCCATCACCTATGTCGAAGGTCGTACCGGGGTTCAGATTGGAAAGGTTGAATTTCATGGAGCCTCCTATTTCCATGTCAGGGTGATGGAGTCTTCACCTTCGGTGCCGAGGGCTGTGTAGTCGATGGACACATCAAGAGTCGGGGCGTTGGCACTGACCTTGGGCACCTGCAGCTTGCAGCGAGGCATATCGATTTGGAGCTTCTTCCCTGCCGTGTCCCCGACGATCAGGGAGATTGCCTGTTCACTGCCAGCGATGCCGTCCATGAACTGCGCCATGTCATTCTGGCGGAAGTAGCTGGAGAGACTGCCGGTCACGCTTCGATTGTTCTCTGCGTAATCGGTGGGGTAGCCGTTTGTGGTGATTTCATCGTCCAGCATCTTCACCTTGTCGTCGTAGCTCAGCGAAAGCTCCTTGATGCTCTTGGTGATGCCGCCGATGGTGAGGCTGGTCTTACGTGATTCGAGTGGCGCCCCCACGGAGGTTCCTGCAGGGAGGTATCCTTCGATGATGTCGTCCTGCGTCCATCCTCCGGCCCCGACGCCCGTAGAGAGGGTCAGGGTGTTGGTGATCGTGTTCACTGCCGTTACGGTGTATCCATTCACGCCTTTGTCGGCTTTGGTGGCGTTCCAGATCACAGCACCCACGGTGTACTTCTTGGCATCGTAGACCTGCACAGAGGTTGCGTCGGCGGTTGCAGTCGTCTTGACTGCATCACGCCCGGCCCAGCCCATCTGCATGAAGCTCCCGCCCACTTCGAAAAGAACCGCTCCCTTGTTCTTGGCCGACAGCCGAAGAGTCTCCGCCACCGCCCCGAGTGCGAAGAACACCGTGTGCCCGCGCTTGGCAAAGAGCGAGAAGGACGGTTTGGACATCGCGGGGCTGTAGACCACTGCGGATCCTCCGCTGACAGCCTTGCTCCCAAGGAGCGACTCAAACAGTACGTCACCCATGGGGACACTGCCTGCGGTCCCATCAGGGCGGGCGTAAATGGGAATCGAGAACGTGCCAGCGAGCATGGCATCCTGGAACTGTGCCAGAACGTCGCGGCTGTTCTTGATCTCTTCCGAGTTGGTGAAGCTCGGGTTTTGGCTCAAATCGACGTATCCGGCAGGGATGATGAGCGGCGCGGCGGCGGCAGGGAAAGCCATTGCCCCGCGCATTGTCTCTTTGACCGCGAAAACGGTCTGCTGCCGTGCGGCGCCGATGATGTTGGTGGGAGCAGGCATGATGCATCCTCCTAAAGTTTGGCGATCCAAATTTCGTAGGTGATATGGTAGAGCCACAACCCGCCATCACGAACGCGGGTCGCGTGTGTTCTCTCCATGCCGAGGTTGTTAGGGGTCCCGACCCCCGGCAAGTCACAGTCGTCATAGAGGGCAATCAGAGCAGAGCGGATTCTTTCCGCTTCTTCTGCACTGGAACGGTTGCTCACGATGGAGAATTGGACCTCGCAGCGGTCGGCAAACGGTGTGGAGACGTCGCTGACGAGAGTCATGACGATGTAGGGCATCGCTGCGCGTTCGGGAGCCTCGGTGTCGTAGAGCCTGCCTTGTACGGATGCCCACAGGGGGGTGTGCGGCATCGCTGCGAACCGCGCGTAGATGGACTGCATCAGCGCTTGCATGGCTATCCTTCCCATCCGAAGGCGTCGGGCATGCCGAAATCGGCATGTGCCCCACCTCCCGCCGCGAAGCCTGCCATGCGGCGAGCCATGACCTTGGCAAGGGCCGGACGCAGGAACGGGCAAGCCGGCATGGCACGCACTTCCTTGGCGAAGATCAGCCCTCCATCGGAAGCCCAGACTCCATCGAGGAACATCCGCCCCTGTTTGGTGCTTTTGCGTGGGCCCTGCGTCCCAAACTCGACGAGATGCGCATGGGGTGCCGTAGCAGCTACGACAAGGACTCTTTCACCGTCGTCACCTCGCTCTCTCTTGATCTTGATGGACTTGCGCAGCGTTCCCGTTTTGTCGGCGAACGCGGACGATGCTCTGGCCTCGTTCCGTACTTCAGCGGCGATGGCCTCAAGCTGGGCTTCGGCGTATGCGCTGAATTCCCTCCAGTCGATGCTGGCCGGGAGGCTGATATCGACTTCTGCCCTGATGAACGAGTTGCGCCTACGCATCGATGGACCTCTCAACGCACATGAGGTGCAGGTCCTGCCTCCGTTCGTTGGGGCACAGCACTGCATCGATTTGAAAGATCCTTGTTCCGACCTGGATTCGCATGTCGGGCGTTATTCCTTCCCGGAATCGGATTCGCACGCGGTGTGAGACATCACTTTGGGCCTGCTTGGCGGCCATGTAGGCTTTGCCTGTTAACGGCTGCACCTCTGCCCAAAGGGTGTCCACGTCGACCCACGAATCGGAACCGCCTCCCATGCCGTCAGGGGTGCGAACCATCCTCTGCAAGGTAATCCTATGGCGAAGCGAACCGGCTCCCATCAGATGCCCCCAGGAATGATGAAAGGGTCGAGCAGGGCGTCTACGAATGTCCGAGGCATCTCGCCGATGACATGTCCCACGGCATAGGCTTCACGCTGTTCGTACATGGTTCCGATGCGCACGAGCATCCATTGCGTGATGGGGGCGGGGACTTCCGGCCAACCAGCCTTGACCGTCATGCAGACATTCCCCCGTGGGAAGTCGGAACCCGGCGTCACGGTTGCCAGCATCGGCCTCTCGTTCACGGAAACCCCTGAAGGGGTGAAGGTGTAACGCGAGGTGTCGACCCTGTTGCCCTCGACGCGTACCTCCGTGAGTTCAGTGCAGGGGGACAAGGGGAATGTGTACGGCCCGGTAATCCCGCCATCCACGACGACATCCCACAGTGATTCGCAGACAACACGGCCGATGAGGCCTTCGGCTTGCTGGCGTGCGGCGCTGATGAGTCCCATCAAAAGCGCGTCATCTTGCGAGCCATCGACACGGCAATGCGTTTTGACGTGCTCTAGTGTGACTGGCTCTGCTGTGGCTGGTCTGATGCAGCGGATGGAGATCATGGGCTAGGCCTCGGCCTTCTCTGGAGGCATCCCTATGCAAATGGGCTCAGGGATATCCTCCTCGAATACGTCCTTTTCGCGAGCTTCCGTGTCCGCAGCGCCATCACGCGCCAGTACCTCAATGATGTTGGCCGGGCCCACGAAGAACTGTCCTGACCGCACAGGATAGCCAAATTCGTGCAGGTCGATGAGAGCTCGGGCTTTGGTCAGTTCTTGTGAAGCCTCTGGGGCCTGCTGCTGTGCAGTGGAGGCGGGGTCGTTTTTCTTCGACATGGCGATCTCCTGTGGCAGGGGCGGGGTGAACCCGCCCCTTGGTGGTTAGGTGGCGGAGTTTTGGTAGAACTTGATGGCGTTGGTGTCCGTATTGACGCCGCCAGACCTGCAGAATGCGAGGAAGCCGATCTGCCCCTTTTTCATGAAGGCGGAGTCGGTGAATCGGTACATCTCCACCGACATGGCATCCCGGATGGTGTAGGCCTTGAGGTGGCCAAAGAGGATGGACTTGGCGTTGGCAGCCATGACCGCCATGTTCTGGTTGATGGCGTATCCGTAGCCGAGGATGGTGGCGGGAGCCGAGCCTGCCACATCAGGCATCCAGAGCGGGCGGCCATCCCCATCTTTCAGCTTCTTGACGGCCTTCAGGGTGAGGTCGTGGAACATCCAGCGAGCGCCCAAGGCCCGGTATGCCGGGTCAACACTGTGCTCAAGGTCCACGAGGTCATCGTAGGTCACCGTGGCAGCCTGTCCGGTGGCCCCGACCTTGCCGGCCGAGATGTCCTTCAAGATGCCAGAGGGCTGTCCCGTGCCGGTGCCGAGGGTGAACATGCGGTTCTGGATGCGTGCAACACGAGTGGCAATGCGGCTGCGGATGAACGCTTCGATGTCGACGCCGCTGTCTTGCAGGAGTTCGATGGGGACGGCGATGGTCTTCGACGAGAACTTGTACACGGGCAGGCCTACGGTGCCGAAGCTGGCATCCGCATCGCTTGCCGCTGCGTTCTGATCGACGATCTCGCCTTCTTCACTGGTGCCGTCGCTGGTCGGGTAGTTCAGCGGCGCTCCGGATGCCGTGGTGATGATGGTGGCCACGTCCCGCATGCCGCCGAAGGCCTTCAAGGCTTCAATGATCGAGGTGGCCGTTTCGCGCGGGACAGTGTACCCGCCCTCGGAATCGGTGGTGGTGCTCATGGTGTTGAGCACACGGAAGTCATCCTCGGAAAGGGCTCTGTCTCCGCCTCGAAGCCATTTGGCGTAAATCGCGGCAGCGGGATTGGCAGTGTCTTTGGCCTTGCGTGCCGCCGCATCAGTGACGTCGGAGATGATGCATGCATCGGCTGCCAGGGCGACGGCCTTTTCGTGGCGTGCGATGGCCTCATCCAAGTCGGTGATGTCGGCAGCGAGAGCATCCAGCTTGGTCTTGATATCGTCGGGCAGCTTGCCGGGGTTTTGGTCGAGGATGTTGCGGTACTCCCGCGCCTTAGCCGTGCGCTCTTCGCGCAGAGACTGGATGGACATAGCAAAACGCTCCTGTGCGTCGGAACGCCGGGCCATGTCGGGCGGGCGAGTGGGGTGAGTGGTGCGGGCGGGCCAGAGGCCGGACCGAAAAGGACTACTGGAGAAGCGACCTCATGAGGCCGACGATGTGGCGGAATGTGTCGGGGAACCGGGTGCGCACAGCGTCTAGCATGCGCGCATACTCCATGATCTTTTCGTCGCAGGTCATGCGGTCACCTCATGGAAGCGGGCTATGCGTTCGTAATGGTCGCGCTCGCACGAGTCAGGGGTGTCATCGGTATCTGCATCGAGCACGTTGTCATCGACGACAGGAGCCTTTGCGTACACGCCAAGGTTCCAATTGGCCTGTGCTTTCGGTGCGGACTCCTCAATGGAGTCCGCAAGGCCCGCCTCGACAGCCTCTTGCGCAGTAAACCACGTCTCGGCAGCCATCATTTCTGCCATGTCGGATACGGATTTGCCGCATTTCTGCGAGTACGTCTCGGCAAGCGTCCCGTCGAGTTTCTCGAGCAGGGATGCAGTCTGTATCAGGTCGTCACTGTTGCCAGCCGTGAACACCCAGGCCTTGTGGATCATCATGAATGCGCCGGGGGCCATCAACACATCGTCACAGGCGATTGCAACGAAAGACGCGGCAGAGGCGGCATAGCCATCAACGTGCGCGATGACCTTGGCGGGGTGCCCCTTGATTGCGGCCTCCATGCATCGGGCAGCGAACACCTCCCCGCCGGGAGAGTTGATGCGCAAGTGGATGGTGCTGGCCGTGATCGCATTGAGCTCACGCACGAAGGCTTCGGCTGACACCCCTCCCCAATAGTCGTCGGTGACGATCACATCATAGAGGTAGATCGTCGCTTCTTCGCCGTTGGCTTCGGCTCTCATCGGTTTTCGCGCGGACGCTTTGGCATTGTCGCGCAGCAGGCGTAGCACATTAGGCATCGGCCTTTCCTCCTCGCGTCTCTGCGGGACGCTGCATGGTGTCGCCTCCTGCTATGGGGGGCAGCCCTTCGGCAGATCGGATTTCGTTCACGGTCATGAATCCAGGCTCCTGCATCGAGCCACGAGCCGTACGATAGTATTCGCCACGGGTCTTCGTGTCACCGCGGGTGAGTTCTGATTCGTCGAACTCCGCGAAGTGACCGTCACCCCGGAAAATCTTGACCTCCAGTTCTTGTTCAAATGCCGTCAGATGGTCGTTGAGCGTGAAGGTCGTGAACCAACGGGCCATCTGTTCGACTCCGGCCCCCCACGATGACGTCTTTTCTGTCTCTCCGACCATCACCGGCGGCACACCGAAGAACCTGCAGATGTCGATCACGCTGAACTGGCGCGACTGGATGAGTTGGGCGTCATCGGCGGTCATTGACAACTGCTTGGCCTCGCCGCCTTCTGTCAGTACGAGCGGCTTATGATGGTTATGAGCCCCGGCGTACCGCTCGCTGATGTGTGCGCGAATCATCTCGACGGCTTCGGGTGTCATCTTTGCGGGGTATTGCAACGCGAAGGCTGACTGCATCCCGTTTGCGAAGAAGGCTGCGCTGGACTTCTCAGCGGCGAGACCAAGGCCGATGCCCTGAGCTGCTGCCGAAATGGTGGACAATCCCCGTTTGCCGTCCCATCCGACGTTGGGGATATGCAGCATGTCGTCTTGGTCGATCATGGACTGCGCACCGTCTTCCCAAGTCACGCGATAGAATAGACGGTTGCGCTCGACGCCGGGCAGCTTGTCCAAGCCGAGCTCCCAAGCCCAATAGATGGCTACGTTGCGTGGGTCGATGGGGTACAAGGCAACAGGATCCCCTGACCGGGTTCGAATGACATGGGCGTACGCATTCCCCTGCAACACCTTCGATTGCGCCAGAAACCGCCAGAACGTGGCTGCCGTCATAAAACGGTTGGGCCTGACGCGCAGCATGCTGGCTATGGTGTGTCCTGGGGCAATCTCTCTACCGTCATCGCGGCGTCGACGGTAGATTTTGACGGGAGCGGAGGCAATCGCCCCTCCGATTAGCCGAACGCAGGCGAATACGGCAGAGAAACGCATCGCTGTAGACTCGTTCACGATAACCCCGGAAGCTACACGACTGCCTCCAAAGGTTTCAAACCATGAGTCGGCGTCAGCGAGGTTCAACGATGCTGCGTTTTTCGGTGACACTTCTTTGCGCCCCAAGATACGATCGAGCCATCCCATCAGAGCACCACAAACCCTTGCGTAATGGTTCCGTCATCCACAGGGGCGGCAAGTGCTCGGCCCATGGCCATAATGGCCGCCACAGCACCGTCGATCTTGTATTCTGCCCGATCCTTGCGTGGGAACACGTTGTCTTTGGCATCGGTATGGCAAACCACGTTCGATATGCACCACGTCAGTACAGGGTTGCCGTTGTGATGCAGCTTGCCGGAAGCCACCAACGCTTCGAGTTGCTTCATGGGCTCGCTGAAGTTCTTCACCGTGGCCCCGAACTCGACCATCGGGATGCCTTCATCGGCCAAGTGGGTGACAAGCTGGGCCGCTTGGAAGGGGTCATATGGCATCTCTATGGGGGTAAGGAGCTTGGCCCGCTCTTTGATGCGCTCCTCTATGGCATCGTAGTCCACCATGCCGCCATCCGTGAGGGTGATCCATCCTGCGGTAGACCAACCTCGATAGATGTCGGCGTTCACTACGGATTCGAGTGCGTCGGTTGGCAGCCAGAAGTCTGCAAACAGATAGAAGTGCTCTCCGCGCTTGAAGAGATACGCGGCAGCGTTCAGGTCTAGTTTGCTTGCGAGGTCGAGAGCGAACCAGCACGGCTCCCCGGCGAAGTCTTCAATACGAAGCTCGGCATCGGCCTGCCGCTCCCACGTGGCCATGTTCATCCATGCACTTCGGGCATTACACCAGACGTTCAGGTGCTTGGTCTTGAACGTATTCTGCTTGCTTGGATTCTGAATGGCTTTACGCAACTGCGATTGCAGGTAGTCCGCACGTACCGACACCCCATAGTTAGGGTTCGCCTTGCGCAAGGACTCCTCACTCTGCCAGTCGTCACCATCGTCTATCGTGTAGATGATGCCGAAGAGTTCATTGTCTTGCAGGGTGTTATCCAGAACCTTCTGGACTCGCAGCCTCATGTCATAACACGGCCCGCCCAGATTGAAGCCTGCGGTCGTGATAACAACCATGAGAGGTTGGGACCGGGCCCCCATGCCGGTGATCATCGTGTCGTAGAGCCGGGGACCGTCGTGTTCATGGTATTCGTCGACGATGGCGCAGTGGGGTGATGCGCCGTCGCCGGGATCGCCAATCAATGGTTCAAATTTGCTGGCTGTTCGGAGGATGTTCATGTTCTTTGCGCGAACATCCACTCCATAGTGATCCGTGAAGCCTTCGGCGCGAAGAGCCATGAGCCGAGCAGGGCCGTAGACCTCCCAAGCCTGTTTCTCCGTGGTTGCCCCGCTGTACACCTCGGCGCCTTCTTCGCCGTCCTCGGTGAGCATGTAGAGTCCGAGCGGCGCGACAAAGCAGGACTTGCCGTTCTTGCGAGGAATCTCCTCATATGCCTCTCGAAAGCGCCGGAGCCCGTCTGCAGTCCTTTTCCAACCAAAGAGAGTGGTATCGATGAAGCATTGCCATGGTTCAAGGTGCAGCTTCTCGCGTTGGCGGGCCCATATGCCTTTGACATGGGGCATGAGCTCCTTGAATCGGCATATCCGCTCTGCGGCGTTGCGGTCGAAGTAGTAGGGGGCGTCTTTCACTCCGTCCCATCGCGTCAGGTCGTCGAGTTGCCGTTTACAGGCTAGCCGTACCCACTTGCACGCGAGCGTACGCCCGGCGACAACATCTCTGGCGTATTGCAAGCCAGCGTCAACGTGAGGATGGGAGGATTCTTTACTGACCTTTGCCATGGGGCTACCCGAGGGCTGCGAAGCCCTGCTTATTCTTTTCCCGGTTGCCTGCAGCCGCCACTCTTGTACGGCTGCTTGGCGTCATGCCGAATTCGGTCAAGAACTTGTGCATCAGCAAGGCAGCACTGTTGGCAATGCCTACAAGCGGATGCTGGATGGTCGTACCGTTCGCCGTCACGGTCGTAAGGCGAGGGTTGTCAGGGTCGGCGTAAATTTGTGCTTCTGCTTCTGACCATCTCCCGTACGCCTGGCAGTATGCGGCGAGCGCTGCGCGGTCGATGTTGGAGAGGAGGCCAAGCCGATGCAGTTCATCCGTAATGCGGCCCCATTCCATCAGGGCTTCGCGCGAAAGGTGGCGAGGAGCAGAGGGAATCTCAGGGTTTGGGCGCGCTTCATGAGGGTTCATGCGACACTTTTGGTCGGTGCCTCGAAGAACCTTGAGGTTAGAAGGAATTGGTTTGCGCCCTGCCATAACGAGTTCTGACCCCCCCTTTCATTTTGCACGCGTAAGAATCGAAGCCCGACATCGGTCTATCCCGGCCAAAGTACAAAGAATCACCTCCCCCCACCCCTGATGCCGCGGAGCCCGCCGTCCTGCTGTGCGGTCTTGCGGCTATGGCAGGCATGGCAGAGGGGCTGGAGGTTTGCGCGATCGTCTGTGCCTCCCTGCGCGCGGCTGACGATGTGGTCGACATCCGTGGCGGCGGTGATGCGGCCCTGTGCAGCGCAGGCACGGCAAAGCGGCTCCTCGCGTAGCACCTGCGCGCGAAGCGCGCGCCATGCACTTCCGTAGCCTCGGGATGCCGCGTTGCCTCTCGTTCGATCATGGGCACGCTGTGCCGTGCGCTGTTCTTTCTTGGCGCACTCGGCATGATGAGGGCATAGGCCCGAAGGGTCTCTGGTGAGGGCTGTGCAGCCAGCGTGGCGGCAGATGCGCAGAGGACGTGCAGGCATGTTGTTCTCCCTGAATGGGCTACCGGCCCCATATGAGCGGCCACAGTTTGGACGCTAGCCCACCGGCGACTCCGGCGGCTGCCATGAGCGCGGTGAGCACCAGTTTGCCGCCCTTGCGCTGCTGTTCGGCGTCTTCGAGGGCACTAACGCGTACGTCCAAGGCATCGATACGCTGGCCCCTGATGACGCACCGCTCGGCAAGCATGGCCTTGATGACGGCGATGTCGGCCTCTATGCGGGCCAGCCTTTGTTCTTCAGTCACGGTCATATCCCCAGCCCGAGCATCCCCAGCAGGATGCGACCGATGAGGGCCATATCGTCAGAGGCATAGCCGAACCACCCCACTGACGGGAAAAGCGCCACGAGAATGGGGCGCACGATGACCTGCCAAGCCAGCGCAACGCCGCACAGCAGCCCCACCACCGACCGCCACGAGCGGACGAATCCGATGACGCCCCCCTGCGACGACTGCACTTCGGCGGTGTTGGTCGCCTGCTGGCCCATGAGCCGCTCGTGCTCCTGCTGCCGTTCGGCGCGGCGATTGGGCAGCATGTCGGCCACACGGTCGACCACGCGGCCCGCAAGCCCTCCGGTGAGCATGTCGAGCCAGCCCATCACGCCCGCCCGAGGGCCATGTCGCAGCCCCGGCCCACCGTCGCGGAGTCGTAGGGGTGCTGGCCGTTCTCGTGCCTGATGATGCAGGCCACCAGTGCAGGCAGCACACGTGCCACGTCCACTGCTTCGTCGGGTCGCACGCCAAGCCTGTCGGCCACGTGCATGACGTAGGCGTCGGTGTCGTTCTCGGAAGGTGGGGCCCAGCGCGTGATGATCTGGCGTATGGTCTTGAGACCGTGCTTGCGCTGGTAGTTCAGCAGAATGACGCCCATGGCACGGATGCCGTACTCAGGGGTCGAAAAGGTGCAGAAGTCGGGGTCTGGCTGCTCCGGCGTCAGTCCCTTCCACTGGTCACTGTGCCGGATGTTGCCGGGATTGTTGTTACGGATGCCGCGCGGAATGGCCATGGCTACGCTCCTGTTTGAGAGAAGCGTAGAACGATGGGGTGGGGGAAAGGCAAGGAAGGCAGGCTTGGAAACGGGGGTTTACAAGCAAAAAGCCTCGGTTCAAACCGAGGCGCTTCCGTACAAAGGCAGGTGGAGGGTCAAAGGCAATCCTGTACTTTTGACATTATGATGATAACCCTGCTTTTTTCAAACTCTGTTTGGCTTGAGGGCTAGCAAATGTTTCACGTAACAGAGAAAGAACTTCAGAGATTTTTGCGTCACTCAATCTGCCGCTCACTCGGCGAATGATTTTTTTATGCACGGTTGCCAAGCGAACAGGCCGAACGTACGAAGGTTCGTAGATTAAATTCCCATTTTCAATGTCTTTGCTGGTAATTTCAATGCAATCCTCAAAATTTGACTTCCTTTTGGTAATCATGCAAACCAGCACATCATCGCCCATAACTTGAGCCACGATAAGTGTCGGACGATCTTTTGTTTCAGACATGTCTGTCGCGGGGAAATCACAATAAACAATATCCCCGACGGAGTAATTACACGAGGTTTTATCCATGGCTCGCAAGAAAAGTTTCGGCAGACAACGTAGTACAAACGTCTGTCAGTTTTTCAATTTCATCAAGCTCTTCTAAATACTCAATGAAAAGATTATGCTCCCTCCCTGTCACGTTGCGATACGCTTGGGAGAACTGCACAAAGCGTTTTTCATCCTTTGCAGCGAAAGCCCACTGTACGAGAGAGCCGAGCACTTTTTCGTCGCCTTTTATGCTATCATATATAGTCATTATGAGGTTGATTGCATCCAAGAATTGTCCTGCATAGGACATTGAAACGGCGTAATTCAAAATCAAAACATCTTCCTGCACAAATTGAAGTGAGCGCTTATGGTACTTGTGCATCAAGTCCCATTGCCCACGCGCAGCCGCAACACTTCCCAAAGCTGAAAGTCCCACGGGCACATTAAGATTCTGTAAATCGGTAGCCTTTTTTTGGATGTCGCGCAGCTTTCTCGCCAAAGACAGCTCATCAGTCTTTGAATGAACTACAACGTTCAATTCGCCTATTATGTCGTTAAACATAGAGATATGTGCGGGCAACGGCTGGGAATGCATAGGTAATCCTCAAAGGGCTAGATATCCAGCGTGTAGCCTTCTGCCCTATATTCACTAATACACAAAAAAAAACAACCCCGCCGGGGCTAAACGAACAATGAGGACGTATCACCTAGAACACCTGCCCGGCAAAGTCAATTTGGACGCCGAATCGACTCCGCTAGCAGTCGAATTCCACCTTACCCATGCGCAATGGGGTTCCCTGCGCGTGCCGGTGGCGCCACAGCCGGGGCAAACGTAGTCTGCATCTCGATCGTCCGGGCCGTAAACACGGGAAAACCTGAACCGAAGTTGAGTCCCGCAATCCGGGCACAATGGAGCCCACGAAGGCCTCGCCATTCTTAGCGTCCTCCTTCCATGAAGGCCGCCACGTCGAACCCTTCGTAGGTCTCAACCACTCGTATCGGAAATCCCTCATCGGGGAAGAAGGGCTGCACGAAGTAGTTGTGGAACCATGTGCAGGCTGTCAGCAGGTGATCGTCCCACCAACGTACGCCCAGCAGGGAAGGGCCGTGCTGCTCACCCTCGATGCCATACCAGCAGGTGGCGAAGTACACGCGGACTTTTGCCGTTGCCCATTCGGGATGGCTAGAACCGCTCATATTCCCACGCTCCTCCTTTGCCTGCTTTGACAGCCACGAACGTGAACCACGGCTTCTGCTTGGCTGCGACCTTGATTTTGACTCGGGCATCGTCCTCCCAATGCCCTTTGACCTCGTGGAGTTCCACGCTTCCATCCGCGCAGATGACGAGGAAGTCCGGGGTGTAGAACGTCTTTTCCGCAAGTCTCAGTTTGACCCCTTCGTAGTCCCATCCCACGATGTGCCCGGCCAGCATCAGCCCCTCCAAGTGCTCGGCGTAGCGCGCTTCGGTCTTGTTCATGCCCTCGGTGCGGTAGCTGCGCCCAGAAGAGGGGAGCCGCCCCTTTGCGCGTGAGTGGCTTACTCGGGACTGTGTTCCGTGCCGTACGTGTTGAGGCTGTGGGCGCAACAGTGGGCGGGAGCCTTCTTGGGCCTGCTTGCGGCTCCATGCTTCAAGCCCTCCGGCCGCGCGGATCTCTGCCGAGGTGGCGGTGATGGTCACTGATCTCTCCTTTCCGTGCCGCGGTCGCGTTCGCGTTGCCTGTTGAGCCAAGCCCTTGCCTGTTCTCGGTTGAAGGCCATCTGCTCCTCGAACGGCAGGTGTGGTTCTGGCAATGCTAGCCGACGGGACGCATCAAACTCCGCGATGGCTTTGCAGGCGGCGATGGCGTCAGCTATCGAGGGGAACCACCTCGATGTCCTGCGGTGGCGGCGTATGGCCCTCGTGATGACTTCCGGCGAGAAGTGGGCCAGATCCTCCAGCCATAGGGCAGCCATGCCCATGACTTGCTCCTCCGTTACCCCCGATCCGGGATAGGCCAGGGTACAATCCGCCAGTGCGTCCACGATCGCCTGTAGCCTCAGCCGCTGGGCGTCCTGTGGCCTTTCCGAGTATCTCGTCGACATTGAGTCCCCTCCGTGCTGCTACGTTGCGTGCGAGTAAGTCCCTTGTGCGCGATGCCTTCTGTGCTTGCGTGGCGACGCGTGGCCCGTCCCGCTGTGGGGGCGTCTGCACCTCGGGTTCGGCTTTCCACAACTGCCGGGCGATGAAGTTGCCGAGGGATGGCGCGAATCGTCGTGGGACGTCGCTGTCCCATTGGCCAGACGCCTCCCATCGGTCGATGGCAGCGTAGATCGCGCTTTGTCCGGGCCATGAGCGTGAGGCGAGTGCTGCGCGGTACTCTTTGAAGCCGTCCATGGGGCCACCGACGCGGCCATGGGCGTTGTAGTACGCTCGCAGCTCCTGCCATTCGAGCGAGGGCATGCTCTCCTCCGGGCCATCAGGCGGCGGCGGGGAGGCAGAGGTGTCGAGGGGGGCTTCGGGCGTTTCGGAACCGTCCTCGCGCGTGCGCGCGTAAGAGAGAGAATCTTCTCTTACGTAAGTAGGAGCAGGAGTACTACGATCCGTAGTACGGTCGTTGTACGCCGTACCTTCGTCGTACGTACGGCGTACATACGGCGTACCTGAGGCGTACATTTGGTACTCGGACGCGGAAATTCCCTTGTATCCGTCGGCCTTTAGCGCAGCAGCTGTTTCCGGGGCCGTGCGAGCGAGTCGAGATAGCCGGGCTGCATCGCTTCGGTCGTCAGCCTGAGCGGCCCAAGAGTTGTGCTCCTGCCAGTCATGGAGTTCCCATGTCCCTTCCTCGCCATCGAGGAATCGCCCGTGAAGCTCGGCTACCAAGGCTCCTTCGTCTCCGAGCCAGTCTGCGGCAAGCTCTACGTCGAGTGCATCCATGCCGCTGAGGTTGCCATCTGGCCTGTTCTGAGCCGCCCACATCCACAAGATCTGCAGCGAGCGGACGCCTTCCAGTCCGCAGCGCCGAGCCAATCGCTTGACCTTGGGGTGTGACCAAAACCCGACCGAAAGTCTGATGTCGGTGTTCATGACGCGTCCCTTTCAGAGGGTGAGAGGGTATCCGTAGAATTCGTACCGAAAGCGTACATACGGTCGTAGTACGATCGTAGTACGGTCGTACTTACGTGCTGTGGGTTGTCTGCCATGGCTGACCCTCGCATACCGCGCTGGTGATTTCCGGAAGCTGTGCAAGCTGTGGACGCTTTCTGGTTTTTGATTTGCGTATTGAGGGTGGACTGGATGCGCTCACCAATCCAGCGCATCACCGGCACGGCCATGCTGTTACCCAATGCCTTGTAGCGTGGCCCATCAGGACAGGCGGTGGCTGGTTTGTTTCGCCATGCTATGCGCGTGTAGTCGTCTGGGAACCCCTGCAAGCGCTCGCATTCGCGTGGGGTCAGGCGGCGCACGGACATGCCGTGTTGAAGGTGCTGGTCTGTACCCGTCGACAGGGTGAAGGCAGTATCGTCGCTGCCGAGATAGCCCTTGCCCCCGCCTTTGCAGCCGCAACGCACCTTGAAGGCGTGGGCAGGGGCTGGAAAGCCAAAATACCCGTCAACAGTGCCGCCTCCTTCGCGACCGCGAATGGCAAGGGAACAGGGCACGAACAGGCCGGCACCTCCGAGGGCATGTTGGTCTTCACGCCCTTGCTTGGCTCCGAAAGCGGCGTTTAGCGTCGGCGCTATATCCACGGGCCACGGGATGAGATTCTCCGTCTCCGGATCCATCCGCTGGCCTTGTGAAGCCAAGAGAGGCTTTGCTGCTATGTAGGTGTCCGCGTCAGCCCTGTGGCTTGAATTGGCCCGGGCGCGTAGGCATGCAGCTACGTCAGGGGTGGAGTGGCCTCTTGATGGTCCGTTTGAGTCTCCGCCTGCGCTGTCTGCGAAAGAGCCCGACGCAATTGCTCTGGTAATCTCTTTCCCCGCTTCTCTGCTCGGCGCAGGATTCCCCGACAGGCTGTGCCGCTCAAAAAGAACCGCTGCGGCACGTCGCCAGTCTCCAAGATGTCCGACAACGAACACGCGACGCCGTCGCTGGGGTACTCCAAAGTATTGAGCGTCAAGAATGCGGTAGGCGAACCCATACCCGAGTTGCGCCAAGCCCCCGAGAAAGGCTCCAAAGACCCGTCCGCGGTCAATCGACAGGACTCCGGGGACGTTCTCCCAGACCACCCATCGGGGGCGTATGTCTGCAAGAAGGCGTAGGAATGCGAGGGTGAGGTTGCCACGAGGGTCATCCAGTCCTCTTCGGAGGCCTGCGACACTGAACGCCTGACAGGGAGTCCCGCCGACCACAAGGTCAACTGTTCCACGGTACTGCTCCATAACGATTGTGGTGAAGTCGCCAAGGTTCGGCACATTGGGGAAGTGATGCGCCAGAACGGCGCATGGAAATGGCTCGATTTCAGCGAACGCGACGGGGTGCCATCCAAGAGGGTGCCAAGCCACGGTTGCGGCCTCGATGCCCGAGCATATGGAGATGTAGCGCATGGTCATCTTCTCTTTCCGAGCCATCGGCCATCGCGGCAGCGCTTTTCGCACCACGCCAGAGGGAGCCATTGCCAAGGCGGCGTGGTGATAGGGCAGGGGCGCAGGTGTGGATGCATGTTGAGCATGTGTCGTAAGGCCGGGATGCTGGATGCCCCGACAGAGTGCGGGGAGTTCGGACGGCAGCGCTTAGGATCGTAGGGCATCAGTTCCTCCGTGCCTGAATGCTTGCTCGTTTGTTCCAGAGCGCGGCGTAAAGAGCGTGAAGGCTCTTATGCCGGCTGATGCCCATGGTCACAGATCCGCCGTTCCGGTAGCGTTCGGGAGTGAGGCCGTTGAACACGCGGTCGCATTGATCGAGGGCTTGAAGGAGGGCTTTGCCGTTCGCTCGTGTGCAGTGGCGGTGGAATGCCAACGCGGCGCAGGCCAGAGCTTCAAGCACGTCGTGCTCGACGACTTCGACCGTGATCGTGCCTTCGCGGGAGTTGTCGGGCATTGGAGGGTCACCGGAGATGAACAGGGGTACGCCAGCCTTCAAGGCCCGTGCATCGGTCGAGTTCATCACTGATCCCGCTCTCTGGCACGGACGAGCACGTCCTCCAGTTCTTTGATGGCTGCGCGAAGCTTGGGCATGAGGTCTGTATAGTGCGCCCCGGCCCGTGCTGCCCTAGTGAACTCCGTCACTGCCTCGTAGCCCTGCAAGCACTCGTCTTCCATGTTCAGCCCATCGGGAGCCCCGCCGAGGGGGCGCAGCCCGTAGCCCATGAACCCGGCAATGGCCTCAAGGGGGGCGACGGAATTGCATGCACGCATGAGCGGCACCAAAGACTCGACGCCGAGCTTTGCGCCTGAATCGTAGGGTGAGAGCTCGCGCGAGAGCGTGGACTTGTGCTTGCCGATCTCGGCAGAGATGGCCGTTAGGGTGCGGCCCGAGTTCTCCACCATGTCCATGAGGACATCTTCAAGTGCTCGCATGGTTAAACAGCCTCCTGAGGAGTTTCATTTTAGCTTCGTGCCGGACGGGGTAGGGTGTGAGCATGGAAACGCTACACGTTAACGTCGCCCGCCTTAGGCGTTTGATAGGCCTCATAGCCGTTGCAAGGCTCACTAATGAGCAAAACGTGGCGAGGATGCGCGTACCCACTGCCGGACGCGATCTTCCCAACCAGACGCTCGGCGCAGTGGTTAAGATTGCTTTGAAGCATCATGTTGATGGCTGCGCGGCTTGCGCGGAGTGCTGGGGGAGGTTGGGGTGCCAGCAAAAAGGTCAGGGCGCAGCTGCTCAAAGCTGATTCCGAGAGATCGTGCATAGGCGGCGCACGAGCCCAAATCAGGGAAAGACTTCCCTCGACAATGGCGCCATACCGTTGGGGTTTTCAGGCCTGACATGCGGGCAAGCGCTGAATAACTCAGACCTTGCTCTTCTCTGATTCTGTCGATGATGTTCATATTTAAAATATTACATCGGTGAAACATGACGGTCAACGCTTCGCGCATGTCGATGCAACGAGTTGGCTGCTACCAAGCGAACTATGAAGGCAAACCTTATCAACAAAAGAGCTTGGGACTCCATCTTGGCCAAGGTCAAAGACCTTGTTGAGCAAGGCATGACCTATAGCGCCATTGGAAAGATGCTCGGGAAGTCACCCGCCACCGTTAACAGGTGGGTCACGACTGGTGTGGGCGGAGATTCCACGCCTTTTGTCAATATGCTTCAATATATGGAAGCATTAGGACTTAAGTGGGGCGACATCGTTGAAAACCTTGAGCCTGCAGCCTGTGGTTACGGCTATGTTCGTAAGGTGCAAGCTAAGCTCGGAGCTGGCTCAAGCCTCATCACAAATGGAGATCTGGAAGGGATGTACGCGTTCCGGCAAGACTTCATCAATGAGATGGGAGGCAATCCTGAGTCGCTGGTCATGTTTGATGTAATCGGAGCTAGCATGGAGCCAACTATACCCGATGGCTCCACCGTCCTTGTCAACCTGCGCGACACTTCAATCCGATCAGGGCTGATATACGCAGTGCGCGTTAACGACGAATTGCTGGTGAAGCGACTGATTCAAGAGCCTGGGCGCCTGCTATGTCACAGCGACAACCCAACGTTCGGCGATACTGTGATTGATGGAGAGAACCCGAACTTTGAGGTCTTCGGCAGGGTACGATGGCTTGCGAAACGAATGTAGCGGCACGTAAAGATGAGCTAAAGCCCAACTCGGGCAACACGCTAGTGAGGAAAAGGCATGTGCGCTGGAGAAGACCAAGGCAATATTTTAGTTTTCAAGAAGGACAACAAGTTACCCAGCATAATCAATTCGACTGAACTCGGGGAGTACTTCAAAAACTCAAATTCAAACACATATCAAGATATACTAAATAACCTGAACAGCATTTCAACAGCGCTGGATATTAAGTCGCTTATAGGTGACGGGGAAACATTTCAAATCATCGCAAAGAACGCAGACTTGATTGCTCCAGGTCAAGATGGACTTTATCCAGCAGTGTTAAGAGGCAAAGATGGGCGCATAGTCGAACACATAAAACTACGCAAAGCTGGCTTTGACTGCATGCAAGCGGCTCGCGTTGTTGGCACTCAGTTCATGCTTTTAAATATCGCTATGAAACTCGACGCCATCGATAAAAAGCTGGACACAATCAATAGCAATTTTCATATAGATCGCATTGCAAAGATTAAGTCTGGTCTTTCATCGCTTCGTACACTCCACCATTATGAGCAAGAGATTAGAGACCAAGAGGTCAGCAATACTCTTCAAACGCTTAGAGATGGCATGCATGCTGGCATCGAAGAACTTCGCTTCGACATCTCCAGGTGGCCCGATGAAACTACAGGATTTCTAGATGGATGGTTCGGGGATGGGGTCAAACAGGCAGAGCAGAGAATTGCAAAGTCACGAGAGACATTGTTTTACATTGCTGAAGCCCTGAAAGGAATGCTTGTTTGCGAGACACTGCGCAGCAATCCTCAAATTCTTGCCATGGAGTCTCACTTCAAGGTTTTTCAGGACATGCTGAGCGATGGTATACTTGATATTGCAATTCGCAAATCAAGAATTCTTCCAAAATCTCGAACTGACATAAATGAATGTTTCTGGAATGAGGCTAAGGTCGAGCTCTTGAAACCCACAGTACAACTCGGATTCAAAATGCATGAGTCCATTGCAATCGAGATTCATACAAAAGATTTGGAGGTAGCAAGTCATGGCAAATAATAAGTGCACTGAGTGTGGTAGAGACCTAGTCGAAGGCGAAACTGAACTATGCCCAAACTGTAAGCGTACAAAACATTCTACATGGAAAATGATAGGTTCCGTAGCTGTATTTGTGATCGCAGTGGTGGTAGTTATTGCCACTGGTAAAAAGCCTAACTTGGAGGCCTAATTCCATTACTGTCGTGATCTTCTCCCGGGCCATTTTCCTCGGGGCGGTTATTTTTTTGCAGCGCTCATTGCATCGATGAAACGTTCTTCTTGACCTGACCTTTTCATCAATGCAAAATATCTTCACCACCACCGAGGAACACCCCGCGAGCGGCGCCCAACCGGGCAGAGCGGACGGAAGGAGCGGAGGAGGGTGGTCCCGCCGGTCAGTAGCGAGGCTCGAACGACACGCGACGGCATGCAGGTAGCGTGGATCAGTAGGGAACCGGGACCGAAGGCCATGAAGGCGGGCGGCATCAATGAATATGGATCGTTGCCCTTGGGATAGAGCGAAGGCCACCCACGGGACGGCGATCCGGAGAGCAGCCGGAGGGAATATGCCAACCATCATCACCAGAGTGAACGGCAGGCCTGTCAGGACGAAGCGGGCATGTATGCTGATCCTTCTGATCACGGCCGTTCAGATCTCGGACCTCAGGCTCGAGGCACGCATGTGGCAACGGGCAAAAGGGTGGGAGGTAGAGTAGCCATGAAGTGGTTCACCATCGCCTACACCCGTGAGGGAGCCGACCGGATCCATGCCGAAACGGCAGAGCACGCGAACGAGAGCGACGCGTGGCGGTACGCTGCCGACATGGCGGACTCCGAGCCCGGATACGAGGTCGAGGTCATGCCGCACTATTTCACCATCCCCTCGAATCAGGGCCACAGCTACAGACATGAAGCCCGTGATGCTCGGAGCCGTACCGCCTTGGTTGGGTTGCATCACAAGGCCATCGCTGCCCGCGAACGGTTGACGCTCGCACGGCCGACGGCTTCAACCTAAGGCGTAGAGCCGTTTTTCCCCGACATCCCTGTCTAGGAGGACAGCATGGATCAGGCACAGAATCTTGCGCCCATCTCGACGCACGCCCCCGTTCCGACCGGCAGCTTCATGCCTGTTACGGAGATGGTGGCCCAAGTAGGGCACATACAGGCCGTGATGCGGGCGGTCATGAAATCAGACGAACACTACGGAACCATCCCCGGATGCGGCGATAAGCCCACGCTGCTCAAGCCCGGCGCGGAGAAGCTCGCCATGACGTTCAGGCTCGCACCCGAGTACGACATCCTCGAGCGTGACCTTGGGGGCGGGCACCGTGAATACCGGGTGACGGCACGGCTCGTATCCATTCTCACCGGTGTCTTTGTCGGAGCCGGGGTGGGGCTCTGCTCCACGATGGAGGGAAAGTATCGCTTCCGTACCGGCGAGGGCGAGGTCACGTCCGTACCGGTGCCCAAGGCCTATTGGGATACCCGAAAGAGCGATGCCGCGGCTGCTGCGCGGATCTTGCGCACCACAGCCAACGCGGCAGGGCTCGAAGGTACCAAGTTCGGCACCAAGAAGGATGACTCCGGGCGCTGGATGATCAGCACCCATGGGGAGCGGGTCGAGCACGACAATCCCGCCGACTACTACAACACCGTGCTCAAGATGGCGAAGAAGCGTGCCCTTGTGGACGCGGTTCTCACCAGCACTGCCGCCAGCGACATCTTCACGCAGGACGTGGAGGACATGCCCGAGGTCATTCCCGGTGCCGCCGCCACTGTGCAGCCCGCACAGCAGAAGGCGCAGGCCGCACCAAAGAAGGCTCCGGTGCAGCCGCAAGCCAATCAGCCGCCTACTGCATCCAGCGCACAACTGGCCATGCTTCGCAATGAAGGGACGCGTGCTCGGCTCGACGAGGCCAGCATTGTCGCTCTCGCGCGGCAGATGACCGGCGACGACAGCATCGAAAGTCTCGAACAGCTCACGAAGCCCGAAGCCTCCCAACTGATCGAGGGCATCAAGTCCGGTGCGCTGCTCCATGGCCAGCCGTCAGCCAATGACCAGATGGGCGACATGCCCGCGGGGTTCTAGCCATGGCGGAGTTGCAGCTTCAATCCACCCCGGCGACGCTCGGTTTCAACTTCACCGAGCTCATGGAATGGGCCACGGGCATCACGGCCGACTACGAAGGGCTTGTGGTCACCGAAGACATGGTGCCCGGCATCAAGTCGGAGATGGCGGGCCTGAACAAGATGAAGGCCCAACTCGACAGCGCACGCAAGCAGGCCGTGCGTCAGGTTTCCGAGCCCATTCGCCAGTTCGAGGCGCGTATCAAGGAAGTGTGCGCCGTGTTCGACGCAGCCTACGCCGCTCTTGCAACGCAAGTGAAGGGCTTTGAGGAGCGGCAGCGCGAAGAGAAACGCCGAGAGGTCTTGTTCCTCATCGCAGATACCGTTGATGAACACGGCGTGCCCGGTCTTGAGGTCGCAGTGCAGGACTCTTGGTTGAACAAGAGCAAGCCGCTCAAGGCCATCAAGGCCGAGGTCGAGTCCATCATCCTGCGCCACCTGCAGGAGGAGCGGGAGCGTGCCGCCCTCGAACAGGCCAAGCAGGACAGGGCGGTGGCCATCGAACAGATGGTGGCAGCGCAAGGACAGGCCTACGGCTTTGCGCTCCCGGTCTCAGACTTCCTGCGCCTGCACGACCTGCAAATACCTCTGACGGATGTGCATGCAGAGATCGAGAAGGTCTTCGCCGCGCGTGCGCAGTTCGCCAGACATGCCGCTTCCGCATCCCCTGTCCCCGCAGCTGCTGTGCAGGCAGCCAGACCTTCGGCCTCCAGTGTCGTGTCTGGCCGCCCACAGCGCAAGACACTGACGATCCAGATTGAATACGACGCCATGCGTGAACCTGCAGTCCAGCAGACGCTCCGACACCTCAAGGGCATGTGCGCGTCGTTCAACCTCATCCCCGGCCAGAGCGCCGCGTAATCGACAGGAGAAGTTCACCATGGCTCGTAAGAAGAAGATCGAGGCCGCTCCGATGCCTGCCCCTGATGGGACTACCTACATCACCGTCACCGGCGAGATCCTGCAGGAGACGGACGCCGCCATCCTCATCTCCTGCGAAGGAGAGGAGTACTGGTTGCCGATCAGCCAGATCGAATACATCGGGGGCAAGGGGGATGGCGACGTTGCCATTTCCGTCCCGGAATGGCTGGCGGATGAAAAGGGGCTTTACCATGGCATGGGCGAGACGCCCGAAACCTCTGGCCCCGTGCCGTCGAGTGTGGAGAAGGATTGCACCACGTGCGGCCATGTGGCTGTCGAGTTGGCCATGCGCCGGGACGATGAACATGGATTCGTCGTGAAATGCCCGAAGTGCGGCGAGGAGCAGCCCTACGAGCTCAATCCTCAAGGCAACCTCTCGGCATGCCCGGTATGCGGCGAGGATATGCCGGAGACGCCGGAGGAATGCTTCGAGTGCTCGCGCAATGTCCTGCTCGAAGCCGAAGAGGGCGATGACACCCGCCCTGACAACTGGCAGCCGCGTGGACGGATCTTTGGTCTCAACGTGACCTGGAGCGCAGAGGAGGCCATCACCGTGACGCAGCCTCTTACGGAGGCTGAGAAGCTCGAATATGGGCAGGAGATGGCCGATGCCTTGGCGCAGATCGAGATCTACGAGGATGAACTCGATGCACAGCGCAAGCACTACAAGCGGCTGATCGAGGCCGAGGAGAAGCGGGCGAAGGATGCCTCCCGGCTCTATCTGGAGGGCAAGGAGGAGCGCGAAATCACCTGCGACGTGCTCAAGGACTGGAACACCATGGAGATGGTGTGGACTGAGGCAGCCCCGCCCCATGCTGAGGTCTACCGGCGTCCCATGACGGAGAAGGAGAAGCAGCTTTCCCTTCTCGATACGCCCACCAAGCCCGTGAAGCCCATTCAAGCCGGAATCGAGGCACATGATGGTGAGCCTGATGTGGGGGCGATCCAGTGAGCCAGACACAAGAGGGGGCGGCCCCACGCCGGAAACAGAAGAACTTCGCCGCTATCAACGGTGCTTGCAAAATGGCCCGTCTGACCGACGGAAGCAGTGCGAAGGCTTGCCCCCATTGCAAGACGGTTTCGAGGCTTCGCATTTGCCCATTCTGCCATCGTAAAAAGTGACCCTCCTGCACCTGCGGCGACCGACGCGCATACCTTCCTGCGCGGATTCGTCCCACCACGGTCGCCGCAGGCAATCCGCTCACAGTGGCCACCTGTGGACGGAAGGGAGTCCCAAGCACTAAGGAGCCACGCCCCCGGCCTTGTAGGGGGCAGGAGAAGCCATGCGCAACGACCTACCCGAAGCAACAGGCGGCTACGGTGATCCCGTGGCCATGAGACAATGCCCCGGCATGAGCAGTGGAACAGAGAGCAGGGTGGTAATGGATAGGCTGCTGAGGCTCAACGCCGTCCTGGAACTGGTGCCCGTCGCAAGCTCGACGTGGCGTGAATGGTCGCGGTCGGGCAAAGCCCCGGCAAAGGTGAAGCGGGGCCGGAGCACCTTCTGGCGTGAAAGCGAAGTACTGGCGTTCATCTCGGGGGCATGGAATCCCTCAGAGAATCAAGATAGTCCGCGTATGCCTGCATCATAGCGGTACGCTCCTCAAGATACTCTGTCCGATGGTATGCGGCCCGGATTTTGTTCCCTTCGATGTGGGCAAGCTGCCTCTCGATCACGTCGGGATTGTAGCCCAAGCCGTTGAGAAGGGAGGAGGCCATGGCCCTAAAACCATGGGCGGTCATCGTGCCCTGCCCGTAACCGAGAGAGCGCAACGCAACCAGAAGGGTGTTCTCTGACAGTCCGCGATCGCTACGGAGGCGGACAGACTGAAACACCATGGGACTATTCAGCCGAGGTGCTGTCGCGCGCACATCGCGCAGAACGGCGAGAGCCTGTGTCGATAGCGGCACAATGTGCTCTCGCCGCTTCTTCATTTTGTGGGCGGGGATTGTCCAGATGCGGCGCTCCATGTCGAACTCGTTCCATTCTGCAGCCCTGAGCTCGCCGGGACGAACGAAGGTCAGTGCGAGGAAGCGAAGGGCGCAGCGCACAACCATTGCCCCCGAATACCCGTCTATCGCTCGCATCAGGGCGCCTACATCCTTCGGGTCTACGATGGCTGCATAGTGACCGGGCTGGCGCGTTTTCAATGCCCCCCGAAGGTCGCGGCAAGGGTCGCTCTGGATGCGGGCCGAAGCCACCGCATACCTGAAGACCTGTGAGCAGATGGACAGGGTTTTCCTTGCCGCTTCTACAGCCCCACGCTTCTCGACGATGCGAAGGGCATTCAGCACATCCAGAGGGCCGATCTGATCGATGGGGAGCGGGCCGATGTGGGGGAAGATGTAGGCCTCAAGGCGCTGGCATGTGGTGGAGAGGTGCCGGGGTGCCCAGGCAGGAGAGCGGAGATCCATCCATTCCCGTGCCACCATCTCGAAAGAGTCCGCCGTGGGGGCAACTTTTTGGGGGCAACGTTGCGCTGCGGGGTCGATGCCCTCAGCGATGAGGCGGCGCAGTTCGTCTCGCTTCTCTCGCGCTTCTTTCAGCCCGACATTGGGATACACGCCAAGACTCAGGCGCTTCTCTTTGCCGTTGACGCGGTATTTGAGCCTCCACCGCTTGTTACCCGATGGGGGCACCTCAAGATACATCCCTCCGCCGTCGTAGAGGCGGTATACCTTCTCGGCTGGTTTGGCCGCGCGGGCCTTGATGTCCGTGAGCATTTGGGGGCAACTCCGTGAAGGGGTTTTCCAGTTGCCCCCAAAGTTGCCCCCAAAACCACGCGGCTGTCAACGAAGCAAGACGGCATGGGACGGCAGATTTCGGCAGACGAAAAATAGAAAAAGAAAGAGCCCGCAAGCACTTAGGTGTACTTGCGGGCATGTCTTGTCAGTGAGTATGGCGGAGAGGGTGGGATTCGAACCCACGTACGGGCTATTAACCCGTAACTCGATTTCGAGTCGAGCGCGTTACGGCCAGCTTCGCTACCTCTCCGCTTTTGGAGACCCGGCGGCCGACACCGGGCGGAGAAGGTATGTAGGCAATTTTGCTTCTTGTGGCAAGGGGAAAATGCACAGTACGCTTCGCAAACGGGTCGATGCTGGCTTTTGCCCTCGCGGGTAGCTGGCAGCGGATAGCCTCGACTGGCTACGGGAACAATGCGGCTCAAGGGACTACGCCGTGCACGTGCTGTCTGAACGATTTGACATCAAGCAGCTTCGTCTTCCCATAAGGAGGGGGTGCCTATTGTTCATCTAGGCGTGGTGTCTGAAGGGCGCGTCGCATCACGGGCGTGTCCGCCGCGAGGCTACGCAGGTGAGCGTGGGGGAGAGGCGGTCAATCGGTACGGCGTCCGTTGAAGAAGTCCTTGAGGATGGCGGTGCAGGCGCGTCGGCGCAGGCCTCCCATATGCCACGGGCGGTGATTGAGGAAGGGTTGTTCGAAGGCTTCAAGGCACGACGTCACGGCCCCTGCCTTCGGGTCTTCGGCACCGTAGACCACGCCCTCGACGCGGGCATGGACGATGGCACCCGCGCACATGAGGCAGGGTTCCAGTGTCACCACCAGAAACGTCCCGCCTAGCCGGTAGTTTGCGGTCGTTGTCGCGGCCATGCGTAGCGCGACCATCTCGGCATGGGCCGATGGGTCGTTGTCGCGCAGACAGCGGTTGTGCCCGCGACCGATGATGCGTCCCGCCTTGTCGACGACGACGGCCCCCACAGGCACTTCGCCTTCGGCCTGTGCCAGTCGTGCTTCGGCCAGTGCCTCGTCCATGAGGCGTTCCCATGTCCAGCCTTCGGGCGCATAGGGGACGGGTCCCACGGGGCCGTCGGTGACGTCGGCTGTATCTGGGGTGACGGCGGATGCGGCAGGGGGCACGATGCCTGTGGTGACGGCAGCGGTGGCGTCCTTGCTTGCGCCGCTCGCACGTTCACTATCTGTGGCGTCGTTGCTGTCGGGCATGTTTCGCAGTGCGTCCATGGTGTGGTGTAGGCAATGCGGCGGGACACAAGGCCCCGCCGCTGTGGTGTCGGCGTGCCCCTTACAGGATGACGTGCTTGCGGATGTAGCTGACCACCTGTTCAGGCGTATCAAGCACGGTGACGAGGTCGAGTTCTTCTTCGCGGATGTAGCCCCCGGTGACCATCCTGTCGCGAATCCAGTCGAGCAGTCCGTTCCAGAATTCGCTCTTGTAGAGGATGATGGGGAAGGGCTTGATACGCCGTGTCTGCGCAAGGACGAAGGCTTCGGAGAGTTCGTCGATGGTGCCCATGCCGCCGGGCATGACCACGTAGGCGAGGGCGTACTTGATGAACATGAGCTTGCGGACGAAGAAGTAGCGGAAGTCGCACCGCGTCTTGATGTACTGGTTGGAGTCCTGTTCGAAGGGCAGGTGGATGTGCAGGCCGACAGATTCGCCGCCAGCTTCGAAGGCTCCCTTGTTGCCCGCTTCCATGAGACCGGGGCCGCCGCCCGTGATGACCCCGTAGCCCGCCTGCACCAGCAGGCGCGCGATGGCCTCGGTATCGGCATAGAGGGGGCTGTCACGCGGGACGCGCGCCGACCCGAAGATGGAGACGCACTTGTCCACATCGCTGAGGGTGTCGAAGCCGTCGACAAGTTCGGCCATTATCTTGAAGAGACGCCACGACTCTTTGATGGAGAGCGTGTCGATGACGTATTGCTTGCTGGATGCCATGCGGTTCTCCTTGGGGTTTTACGAGGACTATACGGTGAGAGCGGAGCATGCGCAACGTCGCGAAAGGTCTTGCACTTGAAGACGAGTGCCGCCATAGTGATCGGGTTTTTCAGGCCATCAACCCAAGGGAACGTGCATGAAGGTCCAGTTTCTTGGAGCTGCCCAGACGGTGACCGGCTCCTGCTACATGATAGAGGCCAACGGTGTTCGCTTCGCCATCGACTGCGGCATGCATCAGGGCAACACCGAAATCGAAAAGCGTAACGATGATACCGAGATCTATCGTCCATCCGACATAGCCTTCTTTCTGGTCACCCACGCGCATATCGACCATACGGGGCTGCTGCCCGCCATGACGCGCAACGGGTTCACCGGCCCCATATACTGCACAGAACCCACAGCCGACCTGCTTGGCATCATGTTGCAGGACAGCGCGCACATCCAGGAGATGGAAGCGGAATGGCAAAGCCGCAAACTCTCCCGCAACGGGCGCATCAAGAAGGTCGAACCGCTCTATACGACCGAAGACGCCACCCGGGCGGCCGAGATGCTGCGTCCGGTGGACTATGGCAACTCGTTCGAACCTTCGCCCGGCATCCGTGTGACATACAAGGACGCGGGGCACATCCTCGGTTCGGCGTTCCTCGAACTTGAAGTCACGGAAAACGGCAGACCCACACGGCTCGTCTTTTCGGGCGACCTCGGCAGGCCCGACGCCCTCATCGTCAACGACCCGCAGAAGGCCGCCCCGGCGGACTATCTCTTTCTCGAGTCCACCTATGGCGACCGTGACCACAAAGACCCACGCTTCAGCCGCGACGAACTGGCTGAAGCCATCGCCTACAGCTACGGCAATGGCGAAAAGGTCATCATTCCCGCCTTCGCCGTCGAACGCACGCAGGAAGTGCTCTACACTCTCTACCTGCTGCACAAGGAAGGCAGACTGCCTGCCGACATGCCCGTCTTCGTGGATAGCCCGCTGGCCATAAGAGCTACCGAGATATTCCGCAAGCATCCGAAATATTATGATGATAATATGAAGAAGCTTGTAGATTCGGGCGAAGACCCGCTGGCGCTGCCCAACCTGAAATACACGCTCAATACGCAGGATTCGCAGGCCCTCAACGTGCGGTCTGGCCCGGCTGTCATCATCTCCGCCAGCGGCATGTGCAATGCAGGGCGCATCAAGCACCACCTGCGGCACAACCTGTGGCGGCCCGGTGCCAGCATCGTCTTCGTGGGCTATCAGGGCGTAGGCACACCCGGCCGCAAGATTGTCGACGGCAATGCCACGGTGCGCCTGTTCAACGAAGACATCGCCGTCAAGGCCAAGGTCTTCACCATCGGCAGCTTCTCGGCACATGCGGGCCAGAGTCAGATTCTGGAATGGGTGTCGGCTTTCGCCCATCCCCAGATGGAGGTATTCCTCGTCCACGGCGAAGAGAAGGCACAGACGACGCTTGCCGGACTGTTGCGCGAGCGTTTCAACCTTCCGGTGTCCATACCCGGCTATCTTGAAGAGGTCACGCTCAAGCCGGGGCGCGAGTCGTTGCACCAGACCGACGAGGCACGGGCACATCCCGACGTCGACTGGGAATTCCTGCTTGCCGAGACTGAGGGCAAGGTGGCACAACTCCGCAAGCGTCTCGCGGGCGTGGAGAAGCGGCCTTGGGTCGAACAGACCGACATCCGCGAACGCCTCGTCGAGATCAACGGCGAACTGTTGCATTTCCTTTCGCAGTTGTAGTGGCTTGTAAGAAACCGCTACGTGCGTCATGCTCCGTAGACGGGGCGGGGGTCGTGCCGCGCACAGCCCTCGCCCCGTTGGTCGGGGCTTTGAGTCGTATCCCTAGCAAGTGAATCCGGAGTCGTATGCGTATCATCGCGGGTGCCTATGGCGGGCGCCTTCTCAAGACGGTAGAGGGGCCGGGCTACAGACCGGCCATGTCGCGGGTGCGCGAATCGTTGTTCTCGATGCTCTCGTCCCGTGGTGTGGTGTGGGCTGGCAGCCGGGTTCTCGACCTGTTCGCCGGAAGCGGAAGTCTGGCCTTCGAGGCCTTGAGTCGTGGCGCTGATGAGGCGTGGTTCGTGGAACTCAACGCGAAGGCGGCGGCGTGCATCGAGAAGAACGCCACCTCGCTGGGCATCGAACCGCAACGCTGGCGAGTGCTCGCCGAGGACATCACGAAAGTGCTCGGCAGGCGGGCCGCTGCGCCGTTCGATGTGGTCTTCATAGACCCCCCCTATGGCGAGGGGCGGCTCGCGCCGACCATCAGACTCATGATGCGCAGCCGCTGGCTGGCCCCGGAAGGGGTCGTCGTCGCAGAGGTGGAGGCGGGGCTGGCGTTCGACGCCGAAACCGTCCACGACGGTCTTGAGGTCATCGCCGACAGAACCTACGGACAGACGAGGATCGTCATATGGACGACGAAAGAGGCAAGCTAGCCGTCTACCCCGGCACCTTCGACCCGCTGACCATGGGGCATGTGAGCCTCATCCGGCGCGGACGGCAGATTTTCGACAGGGTCATCGTGGCTGTGGCCATGGACACCCCCAAGACGCCGCTATTCTCGCTCGACGAGCGGGTGCGCATGGCGGAGGAGGTGTTCGCCGACCACGAGGGCATCACCGTCGAGCCTTTCTCCGGCCTTCTGGTGGACTATGCCGAACGGCGCGGGGCCAACGTCATCCTGCGCGGGCTGCGGGCCGTATCCGACTTCGAATACGAATTCCAGCTTGCGCTGATGAATCGCAAGCTCAAGCGGCATGTACAGACCGTCTTTCTCATGACGGACTACCAGTGGCTGTACATCAGTTCGACCATCATCAAGGCTGCTGCCAGTCTTGGCGGAGACATCAAGGGGCTGGTTCCCGACAACGTGTACCGGCGTCTGCGTGAGAAGTACGGCTATCCGTATCCTTTGAACCCCGGCCTCGCCCTGTCCACAGAGGCAGACGAAGACCTGCCGCCTTCGCTATGAGCAACGAGCTTCCGGCCGTCATCTGTCTGGTCGGCCCCACGGGGGCTGGCAAGACGGCGGCGGCGCTGCATCTGGCCGAGCGTTTCGCCGGGACGGTCATCAATGCCGACTCGCGGCAGGTGTACCGCGACTTTCCCATCATCACTGCGCAGCCGACAGCGGAAGAGCAGGCCCAATGCCCGCATCGCCTGTACGGCTTTCTGGAGACGGAGGCGCGCATGTCTGCCGGGGTGTGGGGAGACCATGCCACGGCAGCCATCGACGAGGCCCTCGCCCAAGGGCGGCTGCCATTGCTGGTGGGGGGAACGGGCATGTATGTGCGCGCGTTGCTCGATGGCATCGCCGCCATACCCGCCATCCCCCGCGACATTCATGTGCGTTGGCAGGAACGGTGTGCTGCGGAGGGCCCGCAACGGCTTCATGCCATGCTCTGCGATATCGATGCCGAGTACGCGGCGCGCATCCATCCCAACGACAGGCAGCGTGTCACGCGGGCGCTTGAGGTCCATGAGCATACAGGACGAACCTTTTCGGAATGGCATCGTTCGGCAATGCCCGCACCGCGTTACCGGGCCTTGCGCATCGGTTTCGCTGCCACTCTGGATGCCCTGACGCCAAGACTTGCCCATCGGATAGACCTCATGCTGGCAGCAGGGGCGCTTGATGAGGCGCGTCGCGCCCGTGTGCACTGTGACGACCCCTCTGCACCGGGGTGGTCGGGCATAGGCTGTGCCGAAACGTACGCCCACCTTGTCGGAAGCCTCGACTACGAAGCCATGCGCCACGTGTGGCTGCACAACACCCGTGCCTACGCCAAACGGCAGCTCACATGGTTCCGCGCCGACACCCGCCTGACCTGGTACGCGCCTGACGATGTCGAGGGCATCGCCCTTGGTGTCGCCTCTTTTTTGCGAGGCGGTGCATAGGGCGTTCTTTACGCCATAACACAGGCGGTGCCTTGCCAGACCCTTCGCTTCGACAGGTAGATGTATACTGAAGCGGAGGGTTTTCGCTTTCTCTTGTCCCTCCCACAGCTAAAGTGTAAGAATAGAGGTGAAACTGTAAGGGGGTAGACATGTCTGACTCCGGAAGATGGAATCCGTATGTCGCGGGCGGCCTGAGCGGGCTTGTCATGGTCGGTTCGGTCGCCTTGTCGAATGCCTATTTCGGTGCATCGACCACGTTCGTCCGTATGGCCGGGATGATAGAGAAGGCCTTTGCACCGGAACATGTGGCAGGTCTGGCCTATTTCACCAAAGAGGCCCCCATTGTCGACTGGCAGTGGATGTTCGTCGTCGGCATCCTGTTGGGGGCGTTCGTTGCAGCCATGCTTTCCGGCACATACCGGGTGCAGGCTGTCCCCGACATGTGGCGCGAGCGTTTCGGGACGTCTGCAGGGCTTCGGGGTGTCGCCGCGTTCGTCGGGGGCTTCCTTGCGCTGTTCGGTGCCCGCCTTGCCGGGGGGTGTCCCAGCGGGCACGGGCTTAGTGGAGTGGCCCAGCTTGCAGGCAGCGGGCTTGTATCGCTGGTCTGTTTCTTTGTGGGCGGGCTCATCGTTGCACGTCTGTTGTACGGAGGTCGTCGCTGATGCTCATCAACGGTCTGGTGACGGGTGTCCTTTTCGGCATCCTGCTGCAACGGGCTGAAGTGCTTCGCTATGACAGGCAACTTGGCGCGTTGCGGTTGCAGGACATGACCATCATCAAGTTCATGTTGTCGGCCATCATCGTGTCCATGGTGGGCATCCATGCGCTGGTCGACCTCGAACTTGCCAAACTGTCCGTCAAACCGCTGGTGCTGGGCGCGAACATCGGCGGAGGTCTGCTGTTCGGCCTGGGGTGGGGCATCCTGGGGTATTGCCCCGGAACGGCCGCCGGCGCACTCGGCGAGGGTAGACTGGATGCCCTGTGGGGCATCATGGGCGGCCTTGCCGGGGCGGCAGCCTATGCCGAACTCTATCCAGCGATGAAGGCGACCCTGCTTTCCATGGGAGATGTCGGCAAGGTGACCTTGCCCCAGTTGCTCGGTCTGGGGCACTGGCCTGTGATTGTCATCTTCATCGTCGTCGTTGTGGCTGTCATGCGCCTTGTCGAACGAAAGGGGCTGTAGCCGCTCCCTTTCATCAACTGGCTTTCTGCACCGGACTGGCCCGGATGTTGCTTCCAGCCTTGGGTATGGCTTGCGTGATGTCGTTTTTCCGTCGTCACGCTGACCACATGGAGTCGCTGGAAGCATGCATATGAACATCAGACATCGGAAAGCCTGTGTGCGGGCTTCACTGGTCACCTCGGCGGTGGCGGCGGTCTTGGGTCTCGTCATGGGGTTCGTGCCTGAACAGGGAACCAACTCGGTGCGTCGTAGCCTTGACCGGTCGGTGCTTCGTGTTGCGGCTGATGCCGCACCTGTCCCTGTGCCCCACGATAGCGATACGGGCTGGCAATGGCGTGGCGAAGTGGATTCGTCGGCAGGTGCGAACACCACTCGGCGTGATGTCAGGCCCATGGCGGGTGACGGGCTTGTCAGGTTCGAGAATGGAGGCGTCCTTGTCGCCACTGTCGACGGTGGACGTGTTCTTTCTCCCGCGATGTCACAAGGTTCCTTGAACGATGTTTCGCCTGTCCTTGGCATGGACGGCAGCAGGCTGTCGCCATTACTCGCGGTCGCGGTGCCGGAACAGTACGGCGAACCGCTGGATGTGGCAGGCAGACCTGTGCGGTGGCTTGTGAGTGCCGAGGAGTACGCTTCGCGTCTTGGCAGGGAGTGCCGTCAGCCACGTTCGCCTTCCATCGGCGGCGTGATGCGCATCAACAGGCGGGCTTTCGCCGGAGGGGGCGATGTCTCCGGACTTGCCGGAGTCTACAAGGCGCAGGTTGAACGCTTCGCACGCAAGTTCGGAGTGCGGTCACGGCTTGTCTACGCCATCATGCATGCTGAAAGCGGTTTCGACCCTGCCGCGTTGAGCCATGCCTCTGCCCACGGGCTCATGCAGGTCGTCCCCGGCACCGCCGGTGAAGAGGTGAGTGCCTTTCTCGCGCGTCGTGGCGAGTCTCCGGCTGATGTCGACCTGTTCGACCCCGAGGACAATATCAGGTACGGGATAGCGTATCTGCATCTTCTGCTGAACCGTCATTTTGCCGACATCCGGCAACCCAATTCGCGTGAACTCTGCGCCATCGCAGCCTACAATGGCGGCCCTACACGTGTTCTGCGCGTCTTCGGCGCAGACAGGGCGCAGGCTGTGGATGCCATCAACGCCCTGCGGCCCCAGCAGGTCTATGAACGTCTTATCAGGTTCCTTCCCGCAGCCGAATCTCGCGCGTATGTCGACAAGGTGCTGGCCTCGCTCGAAAGTTTTTCCGATGTCAGGTAGAGTGCGGCATTGTGCATGAAGCCGAACTCGCGTATGTGAGTGGGCCGTGCCCGGACGATTTCGGGTGCATGACTTCTTGTCCCCGGAACGAAGATCTTTCATCCCCAATATCCATACCCGGAGTGACCGATGCGTAAATCCGTACTCTCCATGCTGGCTGTGCTGGCACTGTCGTTTGCCCTCACCGGCTGCAACCAGCCCAAGACCGGCAGCGTAGCCGTCGTGAACACCGCCCGCATCTATCAGGAGAGCGAGGCTGGCAAAGCTGGCGTCAAGCATCTCGAATCGCTGCACAATGATATGCAGGCCCAGCTCAACAAGATGCAGGCGGAACTGCAGAAGAACCCCGGCGAGGAAACCTCGCGCAAGTTCCAGCAGCTGTATGCCGACCTGCAGCAGCGCATGGGTGCCGAACAGCAGCAGGTCATCACCGTGCTGAACGAGAACCTTCAGCGCGTGCTTGATGCCTACCGCGAACAGAAGGGCCTCGATCTCATCGTTGCCAATGAAGGCGTTCTTTCCGTCAACGCCCGCGCTGACGTGACCGCCGATATCGTGGCCGAACTCAACAAGACCCAGATCACCTTCAAGCCCATCGAAGCGGAAGCCCCCAAGGCTGAACCAGCCAAGGAAGAGGCGGCCAAGGTGGAAGCCGACAAGGCTGCTCCTGCTGCCAACGCCACTGCAAAGCAGTAAGCGGTCAGATTCGCCACGTTCTGGCAACTCTGTACACGGCAAGGCCCACGTCGAACGACGTGGGCCTTTTCTATCGCAGGCTGTTCAGAACAATCGAGCGAGGCGCAGTTGCCGGGGGGAGTGCGGCCTCATGGCCGATCAACTCCGCAGCACGACGAGGCGGCACTGTGGCTTTGCCCGGTGGTGGGCACAGATGAATGTGGTGCAGCCCATCTGCCGCACAGATGGACTGTGAGTCCCCTGACTGGCAGGGATTTCTCGCGTTATTCGCTGGTCGCCCGCAGCAGGCTGACCAGATGGCGTTGTACCAGTGCCACCTCTTCCTTGCTGACTGCGGGCATGTCGGGCGGGCGAGCTTTTGCGGAGTAGTCTTCATCGTTCTCGATGACCGCAAGGCACGCTGCCGCCTTGCCGAGGACGAAGAAGAAACGTTCGGGCTGCCAGCCAAGTTCGCGTGCCTTGGCTGCGGCACCATCAGACCATGTGAACCCGGGGGTGCCTGTCGCGTCGATGGATGGGGCAGGGCGGTCACCTGTCTTCCGCGACCATGCCTTGAACGCGGGAAAACCGTCGATGAACCGGGCCAGTTCCTCTTCACGCATCGAAGGCTGAGCGTAGAAGCCCGCCTCTGCGGCGTGGGCGCTATCGACGCAGGGCCACAGCGTTGCCACGGGCGCGGGGGATGTCTCGCGTGTCGGGTCGCCAGGCAGGAATGCGGAAAAGGCGACGCCCGATGTGAGGGCAAGAACCAGGGCCGTTGTGCGGCCCGTGCGGAACGGTGACAGCATGTGCACTCCGTTGGGGGGCGAGGCGGCACGGGCCGACACATGGTGCCGGCCCGTGATGAACGCATGTATGGTACGGCGGGGCTGTGGACCCGCCTTGGGAGACTAGTCGTACTTGACGGAACTGATCTTCATGAGCCGATCCCAGTTATGGTACGACTCGATATAGCGCAGGGTGCCCGTCTTGCCACGGATGACCATGGAGTGGGTGACGGCACCGTTGCCGAGGTACTGCACGCCGCGCAGGAACGTGCCGCCCGAGATGCCGGTGGCGGCGAAGAAGACTTCATCGCTGCGAACGAGCGTGTCGACGGTGAGTATGTCGCGGGTATCGATTCCGGCTTCGCGGATGGCTTCCTTCTCGACATAGGACTGGGGGTCGAGTCGTGCCAGCATCTGCCCGCCGATGCCCTTGATGGCGCAAGCCGCCAGTACGCCTTCGGGGGTGCCGCCCGTGCCCATCATGACGTCCACTTCAGAGCGCGGGTCGACAGCCATGAGCGCTCCTGCCACGTCGCCGTCGGTGTGCAACTGGATGCGCGCACCGGCTTCGCGAATCTTGTGGATGAGCTTCTCGTGGCGGGGCTTGTCGAGGACGAACACCACGAGGTCGTCCACATCCTTGCCAAGGCTCTTCGCGATGTTCTTGAGGTTCTCCTTCACGGGTGCGTCGATGTCGACCACGTCACGGGCCGCCGGGGGGACGACCAGCTTCTGCATGTAGAAGCTGGGGCCGGGGTTGTACATGGTCCCCGCAGGGGCGATACCCACGACAGAGATGGCGTTGGGGCGGCCATAGGCCAGAAGCTTGGTGCCTTCGACGGGGTCGACAGCCACGTCGAGGGCGGGGCCGTGCCCGGTGCCCACTTCCTCGCCGTTGAACAGCATGGGGGCGTTGTCCTTCTCGCCTTCACCGATGATGACGCGGCCCTTCACATGCAGCGAATTGAAGCTGAGGCGCAGGGCGTCGACAGCGGCCTGGTCGCCAGCGTCGTTGTTGCCCTTGCCCAGCCAGCGGGCGGAAGCGAGCGCTGCGGCTTCGGTGACGCGAACAAGGTCGAGAGCGAGGTTTTTTTCCGGGGCTTCCATTCTATCCTCCAACGGGGGGTATACTATGTCGACGGCGTCTGCGCCGCCGTGAAATGCAGTCGATCGGCCGTGGTGCATTCCCGCAGGACATGCCGCTTCATCGGCGCGCAAGGACTGTAGCGCAGCCATCATGCGGCTTCAAGATAAAACCCGTTCGCCTGTCTGCCTGTCTCTATGGTCGCCCTTCGGGGTCACCGGAATACGACGGTCCTGTGTCCGTTGAGCAGCACCCGGTGCTCGACGTGGTAGCGCACCGCACGCGACAGGACGAGGCTTTCGACGTCGCGCCCCACGTTGACCAGTGCGTCCGGCAGGTGGGCATGGTCGACGCGCGACACCTCCTGCTCGATGATGGGCCCTTCGTCCAGATTCTCTGTGACGTAGTGCGCAGTGGCGCCGATGAGCTTCACCCCGCGTGCGTATGCCTGATGGTAGGGCGAAGCCCCTTTGAAGCTGGGCAGGAACGAGTGGTGGATGTTGATGATGCGACCGGGGTAGCGGGAGCAGAATTCTGCCGAGAGCACCTGCATGTAGCGTGCGAGCACCACGACATCGCTTCGGGTGTCTTCGATGACCTGTGCGACGGCCGCCTCCTGCTCACGCTTGGTGTCTTTCGTGACCGGCAGGTGGTGGAAGGGGATGCCGTGCATCTCGGCGATACGTTCGAAGTCTGCGTGGTTCGAGACGATGGCGGTGATCTCGGCCTGCAGCGTGCCCGTGCTGCAACGGAACAGCAGGTCGTTGAGGCAGTGGCCGAAGCGTGAGACCATGATCATGAGCCGCGATTTGCGCCCTGCGTCATGAAGCTCCCACTGCATGTCGAAGGTGGCGGCGACTCCTGCGAAGAGCCTTTCAAGCTCGGGCCTGCCGGGGCCGTCGTCTGGCATTTCGAAATGGATGCGCAGGAAGAAGCGTCGCGTGTCGGGGTCGCCGAACTGCGCACTGTCGATGATGTTGCATTGCTGGACGGCGAGAAATGTCGAAACCGTGGCGACGATGCCTATGCGGTCGGGACAGGCGATGGTGAGTATGTAGGCGCTGGGCATGCGGACTCCAGAGGCTTGTCTCCCGGGATGCTTGCGGAAGGAGTGGTCGGCCTTCCGCGAAGGCATGGTCTACGTCAGAACCAGCCCGGGTTCAAGTCCGCGGGTCTACAGGCAGCCCATGTTGTCGCCGTAGCAGCGGCACAGCAATGTGTTCACAGACTCGCATCCGGTCCTTTCGCGGGCGAAACGCCTGCGGAATACGCGGGCGGCCTTGCGGAACTTGCGACTTTCGACCCGGAGTACGTCAAGGGCCGTCACCGCGTCGTCGAGAGACAGCATGCCGCGTTCGACAAGGGCCTCGAAGTGCCGGCAGACGGTGTAGAAACAGCTCAGGCGTCGGCTCGGTGAAAAGAAACCGATGCCGGGCATCCTCTTGATGATGCCGTCGACAGCGGCGCGCAACGCCTGGAAATCGTCCACCGCAAAGAACGGGTCGTCACGCCCGGTGCAGCGTTCGCCGAAAAAGTCGAGCAGGTCTTGAAGACTTGATAAACGACGTCTAGCCATATCGGTTCCCCCTTTGTCGCTAGAAGCGATTCTTACCGGAAACCGCACTTCCGGCAAGCACGGAATGCACAGGAAAGCGCTTGGGGGCATCTGGAGATGAAAGGAATCCGGGCTTGGGAAAAGGTGGGCGCGGTAGCCTGCAGGCTGCCGCGCCCGTTTCAGACAGGGAAGGACGAATCAGTTTGCAGGGGCGAGAGAGGCGGCAGGGGCGCCCTGTGCCATCTTCTTGCTCTTGGCCTTCTTGTGCTGCGTCTTCTTCACAGCCTTCTTGTGTTCCTTCTTCGCCTGCTTGTGTACGGCGACCTTCTGGGTCGGAGTGGCGGTCTTCGCTTCGCCTATGGCAGGCAGTGCGGCAACGGAAAAGCAAAGGGCCATGATGGTAGCGGCGATGGAAAGGCGTTTCATGAGCGTGTCCTCCAGTAGGGATGCTGTATGAACAGGCTTGTCCGCCTGAAAGACCTTGCGGTCAAATTAAATACAGATACTTAAGCGCAGTTAATGAATGCGGCGCCTTGCACTTTCGTATGGTTGCGGAATCGTGTACTCAACGTGTTCCCGTGACACAATACTGCCAAGGGTCGATCCCATTCACAGCATAATCGCCATGCCTGCCATGCCTCCTGAACAGACATCCTTCCGGCGTCTCGCGACGCCCTCTCTCGTCTCCGCCCTGCCACGCCTCACGGATGCGCTGCTTTCGGCCGGGCGCTGCGTTTTTGTTGCCCCACCGGGGGCAGGCAAGACCACGGTTGTGCCTCTTCATCTGCTTGATGCCCCGTGGTTGCGGTCGCGGCGCATTGTCATGCTGGAGCCACGTCGCCTCGCCGCGCGGGCTGCTGCCCGTTTCATGGCGCGGCTTCTCGGTGAGCAGGTGGGCGAGACGGTAGGCTACCGGATGCGTCTGGACAGCCGTGTCGGGCCACGTACCCGCATGGAGGTCGTCACAGAAGGGGTTCTCGGGCGCATGCTGCACGACGACCCGACCCTCGAAGAGTATGGCCTTGTCATCTTCGACGAGTACCATGAGCGCAGTCTCCAGGCCGACCTCGGTCTGGCCCTCTGCCTCGATGTGGCGGATGCCTTGCGCGACGATTTGCGGCTTCTCGCCATGTCGGCGACACTCGACGCCGCCCCGTTGGGCTCGCTGATGGGCGGGTGTCCCGTCATCGAGTGCGAAGGACGCCAATGGCCCGTCGAGGTTCGCTACGCGCCTCCAGTTAACAGGGCGGGGTATCCCTCCAGCTTCGAGGACAATGTCGCCGCCTGCGTTCACCGTGCGCTTGCAGAGACCGAAGGCGACGTGCTTGTCTTCCTGCCGGGGGGCGGTGAGATACGGCGTACCGCACGGCGGCTTGAAGGGCTCGATGCTCATGGCGTCGGCGTGCACATGCTCTATGGCGACCTTGCCCCGGCGTTGCAGGATGCAGCCCTTGCGCCGGACGTGTCCGGAGCGCGCAAGGTCGTTCTTGCCACCGCGCTTGCCGAGACCAGTCTGACCATAGAGGGCGTACGGGTCGTCGTTGACGGCGGGCTGGCCCGTTTCTCACGTTTCGACCCGCAAAGCGGCATGAGTCGTCTTGTGACTGAACGTATTTCGCTTGCCGGGGCGACGCAACGCGTTGGGCGTGCAGGACGCACCGGGCCCGGTGTCTGCTACCGCCTCTGGCATGAGGGCGAGACCGCTTCCCTGCGTCCGTTCGCACGTCCGGAAGTGCTCGATGCCGACCTCGCCCCTCTGATGTTGCAACTGTCTGCATGGGGCGTGCTCGACCCCTCGAAACTCAGGTGGCTCGACGCTCCGCCAGAGGTCAACGTCAATCAGGCACGCATCCTGTTGCAATCGCTCGGTGCGATTGATGCTTCCGGTCGTATCACCGGTCATGGCAAGTCCATGAACGCCCTGCCGCTGCACCCGCGCCTCGCGCATATGGTGCTCTCTGCCTGCCGCAGTGGCTCTGCTTCTCTTGCCTGTGTTCTTGCCTGCCTGCTTGAACAGCGCGGAGTTGCAGAGCGGATGCCCGGTTGCGACATCCGTCCATCGGTCGAAGATGCCGTCAGGCGCATGAGGCACAAGCCCCGAGGCGCCTCCCGTGAAGGATGGGAGGTGCGTCTGGCATCGTCGGTCGACCGCATCGCCGCGCTCGCCGGAGTCCGGCTCGATGCTGGCAGGGCCCTGTCAGACGTGGCACGGTGTGGCGTTCTTCTCGGCTTCGCCTTCCCTGACAGGGTGGCGATGAACACGGGGGAGGGCACGTTTCGCCTTTCGTGCGGGCGTGGGGCAGCCGTGCCTGCCGACGATGCGCTGGCACGTGAGCCTTTTCTCGTTGCCGCCGAACTCGACGGTGACGTCACCCGTGCGCGTATCTGGCGGGCTGCACCTCTCGCGGCGGAAGAGGTGGCGATGCTCGCCGGGGGTGCCATCACGGAACAGCGCGAGGTCGGATGGGACGACAGGCAGGGCGTAGCGGTCGCCCATGTCGAACGCAGGTTCGGAGCACTCGTGCTGGAGCGCCGCCGCATCGACGACGTCGATGATACGCTTCTGGCTCATGCCGTCATGAGGGGGATTCGTACGCGCGGGTTGCGGTGTCTTCCGTGGACGCAGGAACTGCGGCAATGGCAGGCAAGGGTCGAGCTCATGCGGCGTCACGACACTCCTGGAGGGCAATGGCCCGAGGTCGCAGACACAAGACTTGAAGCTGAACTTGAAGAATGGTTGATCCCCTTTCTGTCAGGCATACGGCGTGCCGAGCATTTCGCGCGCATCGACCTGCAGAGTGCCTTGAAAAACCTGCTCTCATGGGAACAGGCACGCCGTCTGGATGCCGAAGCCCCGACGCATGTGGTGGTCCCTTCCGGTTCACGTGTGCCCCTCGACTATACGGCGGAGGGCGGACCCGTGCTTGCGGTCAAGCTGCAAGAGCTTTTCGGCATGGCCGAATCTCCGGTTGTGGCGGGTGGTGTCTCTGTCGTCGTGCATCTGCTGTCTCCGGCTGGTCGGCCCTTGCAGGTGACACGCGACCTCGCAGGTTTCTGGCGCACGGGCTACGCTTCTGTCCGCGCAGAGATGCGGGGGCGGTACCCCAAGCATCCATGGCCGGAAGACCCGCTCACGGCGATGGCGACCCGCCATACGCGAAAACGGGCAGGGCTGTGACTGTGGCTCAAGTTGTCTGTGACAAGGCGAGATGCGCCATTGTCATGCCATCCTCACGTCCGTGATTGTGTCGTTTCGGCCCACAGCGGTCGTCGTATGGTTCCTGTCCGGTCCGATTCTCATGCGGGCGGTCGCACTGCCGTATAGCCATTTCACAGCATGTCCTTCATGATATGCACGCCCCCGCCTTCGTGATGGAAGACGGGGGCGTCGTTTCATGATTCAGTCAGAACCGTACCGGGCATCCGGCCCCTGTCCGTGTGTGGCTGCTGACCGTTCGTCACTGCCGTGCAGGTGGTCGGGGCTACGCCTCGCCGGATGCACTGGGCGCCGTGGGTGTCGTTGCACCGGGCGTGAGCGGTTGCAACCCTTCGGCGCTTCGTACATGCAGGTCGAGCTGCGGGAAGGATATCTCCACGTTGTTCTCGCGGAACACTCGGTCTATCTCCACGCGCAGGTCGGAGGCCGTGGAGACGCCCACTGCGATGTCATCGACCCACACCCGCAGGATGAAGTCGAGGCTGCTCGGGCCAAAGTTGTCGAAGAGCACCACGGGGCCGGGATGGTGGAGGACACGCTTGTGTGCTTTCGCCACCTCGAGCAACAGTCTGGTCACGAGTTCCACATCCGAGCCATAGGCGACGCCCACCGCCACGTCGCGGCGTATGGTGAGGCTGTTGCGGGTCCAGTTGGTGAGGCGGTTCGACACGAGGTCGGCGTTGGGGACGAAGATGACGGCGTTGTCGAAGGTCTCCACCGTGGTGGCCCGGATGCTCACCTTGCGGACTGTGCCCATCGTACCGCCAAGGTCGATGATGTCGCCCTCCTGCAAGGTGCGTCCGAAGATGAGGATGAGCCCGCTGATGAAGTTGTTGACGATGGTCTGAAGGCCGAAACCGATACCGACACTGAGACCACCGGCGATGACGGCGAGGTTGGTCAGGCTCACGCCCAGCGCGTTCAGCACATACAGGCCGAAGAGCGCCCACAGCAGGTAGGTGAAGGCCGTCTGCATGGGTTGCACCATGCTGCGGTCGAAGCGGTGCATCCGTTGCGGCAACCGCACGAGAAAGGTCGACCCCACCGCCACCAGTGAGCGGGTGACGTAGAACGCGGTCAGGATGAACAGGATGCGCAGACCGTCGAACGAGACCTCACCGACCTTGAAGTTGAATTCGATGGCGTGTCGCAGGATGTACGAACCGCCTGGGTAGGCGATGACCCACAGCACCAGCGCACCCGCCACCAGCAGGAGTACCAGCGGCGCGGCGATGCCGAGAATGACACCGCCGAGGATGGCGCTGGCCCCTTCACGGGGAAGCCGCGCGGAGGCGTCATCGAGCAGCCGCATGAGCGCAAGGCCAAGCTGAAGGCTGACGGCGATGGCCAGATAGGCCATGTACAGCAGAATGGCGAGGCGGCCCCACCCGAAGAGCGTCACCAGCAGCGAAAGCCACAACATGAACGGTTCGATGAGAACCATGTTGGCTTCAAGGGGGGGGATGGTCCCATGGCGCTGGCGTTTACGGCTGTGCCACAGGGCGATGAGCAGTACCAGCGACCACACGGGGCCGAGAAGCACGAGAGGCGGGTTGAGGAAGAGCAGCAACAGGCTCGCCAGCACAGGGGCGAAGAGCGGCTGGAACGGAGAGCGCCGGGGAGAACCGGGACGATGCAGGGCCCTTAGTTCCCACGCGAGGGTGAGCTGTCCCCAGATGAGGAAGATGTTGGCCGGTACGACGATGGCACGGAACACCTCGCCGCTGTTCCACGAGGCGAAGTGCAGGGCGAGGCCTATGCCTATCCATACCATGGAGCGGTTCGTGAGGCGCTTCCACCGGTTGTCGGGCAGAGCCTGACGCAACGTCTCGCGTCGCGCCAGCATCCGGCCGAAGATGAGCACTGGCACGAAGATGAAGAGAAAGCGCAGGGCGCAGCCTATCCATACCTTCGGGGTCGTGGGCATCTCCGTGGCGAGGCGAAGCGGGGCGTTCTGGATGAACGTCTCGACACTCATCTGCAGACCGTTCCACGTACCCACATCGAACAGGTTGCTCGAAGGTTCGAGGTAGTGGCGACGCCACAGGTCGGGCAGCATGGTCTCTATCTGCCTCCTTGTGGTGGCGATGCGGCCAAGCAGCACCTTGCCCGGTTCGATGACGCCCGAGAGGCGGCTACGAAGGCTTGCGAGCTTGCGTTTACCCTGTGAAAGGTTGTTCAGGTAGGTCGTCAGTTCTGCGGCGAGGTCGCTTCGGTCGCGGGGCAGTTGGGCGACGAGTTCCTTCTCGGCCGATTCCAGTTCGCCGAACTTCGCCTCAAGCCCTTCATGGATGGTTTGCAGCGGTGAGAGCGACTTCTGTAGCCCCCGTTCGAGGGCGAGCAGATGGCCGTTGATGGCGACAAGTTCGGAAGGCAGCGATCGGCTGGCCTGAAAGAGGGCGAAAAGGCGCTGGTATTCGCGTTGTGCGCCGGAGATGTCCGCATCGAGCTTGCGCGCCGTGGCAGGCAGGTCTTTGCGGAGTGCTTCGCTCTCTTCGAGTAGCGAGACAAGCTCTTGCGTCCTGTCCTGCCAGATGAGCCCCCATGCGTCAGAGGTGGGAATCTCTGCGGGGGGCTGTGTCTCATCGTCCGCCCGGGCAATGCCCGGCATGAGCAGGGCGATGAGCAGGAGCAATGTCGCAAGGCTGGCCAGCGATATGCGGAGGGGGCTGTGGTGGTGCTTTTGCATGGGAACCTTATGCCACAAGTCGGCACTGGTGTGAACGGTTGTGTGGCGAAAAGGGGGGCAACGTCACGCAGCGTGTGGCCTCTCGAAGAGCCCGTCATGGATGCGTGAGAACAGTTCGCGTTGCGCAGTCGCCGGGGCGCGCATGTGCCGCACGGCAGCAGAGGTGTTGTTCGGTGGACGCACCCGGAAAGAGGTCATCACGTTCGGATGACCTCTTTCCGGGTGTGAGCAGTGTATGCCTATGAGGTGGACACGATGGTCTGCACCATCAGGTGTACCTGTTCTTCATGTCCTGCCGCGTTAACGGTGGCGGCAAAGACATTGTAGGTCATTCCGTCGATGGTCTGCGTGCCCTCGGCCGTCCACGTTCCGGCGTCGGCAAGGTGGACGGCGTCGGCTTCGGTACCGCTGATGATCAGTTCGCCGCCCATGTGCAGCACGTCGTTGGCCGAGAGATACACCTCCTGCTTTCCGGCGGCTGTCAGGTCGATGTTCTCCACGCCAGTCACGATGCCTGCCGCGAAGGCGGTGAAGTCGATGATCGTGCCATCACCCTCGACGAGGATGGTATCAACCCCTTCACCTCCATGCAGTCCGGCGAAGTCGTCACCCGTAATGCGTCCGTCGCCCGTGGTGTCGTGCACGTGCAGGGTGTCGTTGCCGGTGCCCCCGTCAAGCACGTCATGGCCGTTGCCTCCCCGCAGGATGTCGTCTCCAGCGTTGCCGTAGAGGTGGTCGTCGCCATCTGTGCCGGTGATGGTATCATCCTGTGCCGAACCGGAAACGACGACTCCAGTCCCATGCTCGCCCGAGGATCCGTCGAAGACGACCCCCTGCACCACGTGCACGTCGAGGTGGGCCGTATCGTGGTCTGCGGTGTTGCCGAGGTCGACTGTCTTGAAGGTGAATCTGTCGCCGTCTTCAAGGCCGCTGAAGCTCAGGGTTCCGTCATTGCCGACCACCCAGCCCGAACCTGCGTGCCCGATACCGGAGGCCGATGTTGTGTCGGCATTGAAGCCAATCCCCTGTGCGTGTGGTGATGGGTCGACGGCCCCGGCAAGGAGCGCATCATGATGGATAGCCCCGCTTGCCGAAGTGTCGCCTCCATCGCCTGCGAGGGCGAAGAGGCTGACATCGGCGGCCGTGATGTGGGCCGTCGTGTCGACGATTTCGACGAGGCCGCTGACGGTCACCACGCCGGAGACGGACAGGTTGGCCTTGTTCGACGTGAGGTTGGCATTCTCCACGAACGTGACGGTGATGCGGTCGGAGATGCTGCTTCCCGCGTTGCTGGTGACGGTGAATATGGTCTTGCCCGCCGCATTCTGGCTGATGGAGACCACTGCCCCGTCGACACGCACGGAACGCACATCGGCGAAGGATACACCGTTCAGCGTGTAGGTTGTCGTCGCCTTGCCGTCGGGGACGGCGTTGCCGGTGGTCTGGTACGTGATGGAACCGTAAGTCTCTTCAGCGAACGTCGAAGAGACCGAGACGCCTCCCCGCTGGGTCGCCTCCCCGCCTGACACGGTCACAAGGCCGACCTCCAGCGGGGCATGGGGGCCCACGATGCCGTCGTCGGCAGTGCGAAACACCACCTTCGCGTCGGATGTCCCGGCGGGGATGGTGAGCGTAAGCCTGCCGTCCTGGCCGATGTCCACCCCTGTCGTATGGGCGACGAATTCTCCGCCGGGGGTCTTGATCATCAGCACGGCATGTGAACCGGGCACGAGGACAGACGGGTCGAGCACCTTGAGCGTCACATCGAAGTCGGCCACGGCGGTCTTCGTCATGCCGAGATGCACGGCCGCCTCGCCGCCTTCGGGGGCGGTGGCGTAGTCTCCCTTGGTATCAAGGTAGACAGCAGGGCCGTCGTTGGTGTTGTTCACCGTGACCGTGTGCGTACCCGTGACGGACTGGACTTCCCCCCCCTGCACGCCGGAGACGGAGACGGTGAAACGTTCGGCCCCCTCCGACTCGTAGTCGTTTCGGGTGACGATGCTGAAGGCCCCGCCGCCAGCACTGCCCTTGGGAACGGTCACGTCGAACTGCCAGCCCACGACCCGCCCGCTGGCGTCGGTGATGCGGGTGACGCCGTCGGTGCCCGCCACTCCGTTGCCGATACGCACTCCCTCAAGGTCGGCCTCGGTGAGACCCGGGCCGAAGTCGACCCTCACCGTGGCGGTGGTGTCCTCTTCGACGGCCTTGTTGAGCGTGAACCTGAAATCCGCCGCCTGACCGTTCTCGTTGATGGTCGTGGACGAGGCAGGCGTCAGTGACATCGTCGGGCCGTTATCGTGCTCGTGTATGGTCACGACCTCGCTGGTGCCGCTTCCGATGAACCCTGCCGGATAGCCGTTGTACGGGTCGTTCGCCACCGGAGTCGCCTTGACGGTGAAGGTACGGTCGCCGTCGCTGACGAAGTCGTCGGGCAACGAGACCCTGATGTCGCTGAACGTTCCGCCTTGCGGGATGGTCACTGTCGTCGTGAAGGGGACATAGTCCTTTCCCTGCACGCCGGTGCCGGTGAACGTGAGCTGGAAGGTCACCGGGCCGTCGTCGAGGGAGAGGGGCTGCCCGATGGCATCGTGCAGGCTCACACGGACGGTGAGATGCTCCGCCTGGCCTTCGGTAGCATCGGTGACGGGGGTGCCTGACTGGTCGAGCACCGTCACCGCGACCTGCGGTCTGTCGTCGTCGGTGATGGTGGTCTGCGCCGAGGTTCCGCTTCCGTCGGCGGCGACGGTGACATTGCCCCCCAGCCCGGTCAGCAACGTCGTGAAACTCTCGTCGCCTTCTACACCCCTGTCGTCTATGCCTGTCGGAAGTGAGCCGAGGACATGGAGGCTTCCGGCCGGCACGTTGTCCAGAGGGGCTCCGCTGCCGTCGCAGACGACGGGCTTTACACCACCGCTGCCATCGGGGACGAGCCTGATGGTGAATCTGCCGTCGGTGACGTTGGAGATGTGTTCCAGCAGGGTGCCGTCGAGCGTGACCGAGACCTCGCCGGAAGAGAAGTCGCTGCCCTTGGTCGCACTGCCGCCGAAGGTCTTCAGGCTGAATGTCAGCCCCTGTCCATCGGGAGTGTAGCCGTCGGGGAGTTTGCCCGTCACGGTGTATTCGACCTGTCCGCCGTCTTCGGCGATGGCATCGGAAGCCGTGAAGGCCAGCACGACGGGGCCGTGGCCGCTGCCACCGCCACCTATGCCGTGCACGTCGACGAATCTGAACGCGTCGTCGTGCCCCGTTTCACCTCCGGTGCTTTCCGTTACGCGGATATGGTAGTGCCCCGTCCGGGGCGTCTGCAAGGACAGCGTGCCGGAGGTCTCACCCGCACGGATGACCAGGGTGTGGTCTTCCGTGCTGCCGTCGCTCAGCACCAGTTGCAGCTTTACCGTGACGTCTTCGTTGACCGGCACGCCGCCACGCAGCCCCACGACGACATCGGATGTGGAACCGGCGGCCTGTGAGGTCTGCAATGTCGTTATCTCCACCGTGGGGCCGCGCATGTCGTCTGCGATGACGTCTCCCGTGCTCACGGGGTGTGCAGGGTCGTAGACGGCTTCGCTGCCGTGCATGTCGACGATGGTGATGTTCACGGCGTCGGTCGCGGCATCCTGCCCTGAACCGTCTCCTGCCGTGTCGTGGTCATGGAGGATGTCGATGGAGAAGTGGGCCGAAGCCTCTCCTCCACGCACGACGACATAGTAGTTGGCCCCGTCCGGGCGGTGCGCGTAACCGGGCAGTGCGGATGCCTCATCGGCGGAGTGGATGCCGTTGCCGAGGCGAAAATCCTTGCCGAGCGCGGCGGTATCGAGTTTGAGCCAGACGATGACGTCTTCGGCGGCGACCTGCGTGAGCGCGATGGTGTACCCTACGGTGTTGGCGGGGGCGTCCGGCGTCCCGTGGGTTCCATCAGGATTGAACGAGACCCCCGTATCGGGTGCCACGGGTTCACGCAGGACGGTGTCGGCCCCGAAATGGGCGAGCTTGGGCCCGTCGAGATGTGCGGTATGACCGGGGGCCGTGTCGTCGACGATGGTAACCTGTGCCGTGTCGCGTCCTGCAAGCCCCATAGCCTCGTGGCCTGTCACCCCGGTGAGGCGCACGGTGAAGGTCTCGTCCGTTTCGGAATTGCGGTCATCGGCGAGGTTGACCGAGACTTTGGCCTCCCAGCGCCAGTGTCCGTCCTGCCCCTGCACCCGTATCCATTCGCCGGGGGTGACCCAGCGCGACGTGGCTGCGAAGTAGTCGGCATCCACATGGGCCGTGCCGTCGGATGAGGCGAGATAGACCCCTATGTTCTGTATGGGGGGCTCATTGCCCTCGTAGACGTTGCCGTCCCGGTCGTAGAGCACGAGAGTTATCCTGGCGGCGCCGTCGCTTTCCTGCGCGGAGGTGGGCGATTCGAGGCCGATGCGGAATCCGTCGGACTCTGAACTGTTGCCTTCATCGATGATGGAGGTGGACACGTTGCGGTTGCCCGAGATGGCCACATCGAACGAAGACGGCGTCCCTTCGGCGGGGCGCAGGTTGCCGAGTTGCAGCGAGTAGCGTTCGCCACTGTCGCCCAGCCGGTCGTCGATGGCAGCGACGTGGATGGGCAGGGGGGCGTCCAGAGGGCAACCATCGGAGACGGTGAAGGTGAGTCTGCCATCGGCACTCACGTCTGTGACCTTCAGCTTCCCTCCGTAGATGTCATCGAGGGCCTCGTTGAGCGCGCTCTTGAGGGCGGCCTTGCCTGCATCGGTGGTCAGGTCGAGATGCATGGGGCGCCAGCCGCCGTTGCCGTCGGGGACGGCCCACGTGACATCGCCTGTCTTCGCCATCGTGTCGTTGTCGGTGGTGTCCCCGTCGAAGAACACTCCCGATGCGCCGACGCTGCTCCCCACCTGCCGGACTCCGGTGATGGTGACGTCGAAACTGAACGCGCCGGATGTGGTCATGCCAGCCACGGGTGCCCCGTTGGCGTTGTTCCACTGCACGAGATAGGTGGCGATGTCGTGGCTGCCGTCGTTGCTGACGTTCCAGCCGTCACTGCCGCCTGCATTGCCAGCCTGGTTGACCCGTTGGCCGTGGGCTGCGTCCTCGTACACCTGCGTGTCGCCGGTGAGTGAAAGATGGAGTGCGGGCGCTGGCTTGAGGGCGATGTCGAGTCGTCCTGTGGCGGTGTCTCCGTCACCGTCCTTCACGGTGTAGTCGACCCTGACCGTGAACGTGCCGTCGATGTCCTGCCCCGGTGCGCGGGTGAAGACATAGCTGCCGTCGGCGTTCAGGGTGAACGTCCCGGCAGGGACGCCGGTTCCCGGATTCATGACGACGATGGAGTCGCCCGGTACCAGTCCTGAATGGGTTATGCCCCCGGCGGTGACGGAGAACCCGACCACGCCGCCCCCTTCGGCATAGCCATCGCTTCCGGCGCTGTCGTTGGCGAGCACGTTACCATCCACGCCTGTGGTGCGGGCCTCGTCGAAGACGACGCTGTCGGGCGCTGTCGTTGGCCCGTCGTCGTGCAGGGTGAGCAATACCGATGAGGAGGCGGTATCGCCTTCGTCGTCGGTCACGGTGAACCGGAAGGGCAGGTTGAGAGCCTCATCGGCTGAAGAACCGTCGGGGTGTGCGAGGGCTTCGAACTGGATGAACGATACGGTCGCACTGCCGCTACCGGCGAGGTCGTCCGCCACGAGGGTGGCGATGAACGCTACACGCGTCGTTCCGGCATCGTCCACATAGGTTCCCTGCAATACACTGTGACCATCGGCAGACGTCACGACGCCGACGGTGACGGGATGCCCCCCACGGGATGTCGAGAGTGTCGCACCGCCAAGAGGCTGGCTTGCGTCCCATGCGATGCCGGCGAGAGGCGATGCGACGGGGGTTGCGTCGTTCACTCCGTCGGAGTGCAGGTCGAAACGCACCTGCCCCGTCGTGGCTGACAGGGCATCGTCGGCAGAGAGGCCGAACCCGGTCATGATGCCAAGGACAGTGGCGGAGAGGCCCGCAGCAGCGACATCACCGGTCTGGAGGCCGGGCGTCTCGTCAACTTCGAGGTGCGCGGCGTGTCCCGGAACGTCTGCCGAGGTTTCGATAACCGGCCTGTCTTCAGTGCGGGAGACCGTGATGGTGGTGGTCGTCTCTGCACGGTTGTTGCCCGTGGTCAACTCGCCGTCAGTGGCGGAAGACTCTTCGGCGATGGCTGCCACGGTGATGGTCGTGCCCGAGGCCCCGTCGGGGCGGGGTGTGCCGTCGCCGTGGCGCGTGTCAGACCAGTCGCGGGTGGCGAAGGTGAGGTCGGCCTCCACTGCCCACGAATCGCCGGAGTTGACTCCGCCGGCATGTGCCGTGGTATCGCCCGTGACCTCGATGCAGAGCGTGTATGTGGTGTTCTCTCCCAGTGCATGGGCGGGCGTGGCGATGGGCAGATGTGTCGCAGGGTCGACGATGATCCAGCCTTGCGGCAGGGTGCCTCCGAGAACCCAGTCGGTCGGGATGTCGCGGACTTCGATGAAGTGGCGCTCCGACCCGTCGAGGTCGGTGAACGTCCCGGACACGTGGATGGCGACGGGCGTCTCCTCTGTCGCTACGGGGGTGGGGGTCTCTGCTTCGAGTACGGGCCTGTCGGCAACGGCGTCCACGACCAGTTGCACGGTGGTGGAGAGCGTGTCCGTGAGACCGGAATCGGGGTCGGTGATGACGGCGTTCGCCGTGAGGGTCATGTCCCGTGAACTGTCTTCGGGCGGGCGGATGAAGATGCCTTCGGCAAGCTGCCCCGGGGTCAGGGTGACGGACTGGTCGGGTGCGGTGATGACGATGAGCGCACCGCCGAATGACGGGTCGCCGATGCTGAGGCTGGTGCCCACATCGAACCCGGACAGCGTCAGGCTGACCAGTTCTTCGTTGTCTGCGGGCGTGAAGGCGACATCAAGCTGTATGGGCGTCGTGGTCGCATCGCCGAGGTGTTGCCCCGGCTGGTTGTCCTCGAAACCGCCCAGAGTGCCGGATATCGTGCCATCCGGCAGAGTCGTATTGATGGTGATGGAGAGTGCGCCCCCGGCAGGGTCGATCACGCCTTCGTCCTCGATGCGTGGTTCTGTCGTCCTGTCCCAGTATGTGGTCGTCAGGGGGTCGAGTCTGTCGACAGAGTCGACGAGTCGTCCGGCATCGTCGTCGTACTCGCCCACGCCGCCACCGGCACCGCTGCCACCGCCGGCACCCGGCCCCGCAGCGGGGAGCAATTCTGCGTCTATGGCTGCCAGAAAGTCGTATCCCGGGAAGGAGGTGCCGTCAGGAAGAATGAAGTCGGGCAGTTCTGCTCCGTCAGTCACCGTATAGAATCCGTCTAGAACGAGTCTTGCCCCATCAGGGAAGTTGAATACGAGCGCATCGCCCTCTCGCTCAATGGTCGCGGCATCAGTCGGAAAATCAAGCAGGATGCGTGCAGCCCCGGCGACACTGTGATGTTGCTCGACAGTCCTTGCGGGCACAGACAGTGTGATGGTGTTTCCATTATCCGCAGCGGCCTGATGCAGGGGGGATTGAGGGCGGATGTTGCTCATGGGTTTTCCGTTATTTTGTTTTGTGTGAGCTTCTCTGTGTCAGTGTCAAAGCGCATTTCCGGAACTGTGCAGGGTATCACCATGGTGTTCTGCAAGAGGATTGAAATATGCATGGTGAGAGCCTTGTTTCAACACTGCGATATAAATGCAGCTGACAATTGTGGCAATGCAATTGGTGGATGGCGTAGTGAAATACGGCATGGGAGTATGAAGAGCCCCCATACAGTCGAGTAGGGAGCTTTAGAAAAAGCCGTGTAAAATCATGGAAAAAATCTGGGGAGGGGGCTTGGCTCCCTGAATCTGAAGGTAGGGAGCGTAACCTGTGCCGAGTACAGGAAAGGGAGGGTGAATACCCTAAGCCGGGGGAGTGTGCAAGCCGTTGACGATGGGGGCCTCAGCGGCAGCCTCCGTCCTGTTGCATGCCACGTACCAGCCAGTCGATGGAACGGCCTGTGCGAAGGCCTGTATCGATGATCCAGTCGGGGGGGACCCGGTCGTTTTTGCGGGCGTTGGAAATGGACGCGGCAGAGACATTGAGGAAGCGGGCCAGTTCCCTGTCTGTTTTCGCTCTTGCAGCTTCTTTCAGGCGTTCGATGACCATCGAGGCTTGGCGCAGTTCCATCTCGCCGCCGATGTCGCGGGCAACGACATACATCCGTGGTTCGCCATAGATGGTGTCGTTGAATACGAGTCTTGCGAGCACGGTCGTATATGAACCCGTCAGATTGCGAATCCGGCATTCGATGTGCTGTTCGCGATGTTCACGCAAGGCGGCATGGAGCGCCTGCCGCACCTTGGGCAGGTCGTCGACGTCGAGCAGGTCGAGAACGGGGCGCATGTCGAGGGTGTACGCCTCGAAGGGTTCGCGCTTGCCGAAAATGGATGGCGAGAGGGTCTGCAATGATCGACGCAGGATGCGTCCCTGGTCGTCGGTGACCACCACCACGTCGGACTCCGTCGCGCGTAGTTGCTCCATGAATACGTTCTCCTGCCGCACCTTGCCGGAGATGTCCTGTGCGATGCCAAGCAACCCGATGACCTCTTGCCGGGCATCATCGAAGATGGGGCGGCGTACCGTGCGGAACCATACTGCGGGGTCGAGCAGGTGGGGTACGGCAGGGTGCAGCAACTCCTGTTTCTCTTCGAACACTCGCAACGCCGCCTCCACCAGATAGCGAGCCTGTTCTGCAGGCAGAAAGTCATGCTCGGTGCGCCCAATGACGTCGTTGCGGTTACGGTTGTAGGCTTCGAGGTAGCTGTCGTTGACGGCGACGATGCGCAGGTCGCGTCCGCACACCCACGCCACGCCTGGCAGGGCATCGAC